>NZ_JBWKJZ010000024.1:0-153804 GCF_056431945.1 Streptomyces sp. NPDC045778 | reverse complement strand
CCCCCCCCCCCCCCCCCCCCCCCCCCCCCCCCCCCCCCCCCCCCCCCCCCCCCCCCCCCCCCCCCCCCCCCCCCCCCCCCCCCCCCCCCCCCCGCAACGGGTGCGAGCCGGTCGGCCAAGTACCGCTGGAACTGCCACAGCGGGCGCTCCAGGTGGGAGAACCGCCCGCCCGATGGGGCCGGTTCGGTGGCCAGGCCGCGCTGTACGCCACGGATGGCCACCAGGTCCTCCTCCTGGATCAGCTCCAACTGCTGCCGCGACGCCGTCACATACGCCTCGTAGCCCGGCCGGCCCACGGCCTCCGCCGGGACCAGTACGGTCGCCAGCGCGTCATGCGTGGTCGGACCCGTGGGGACCCAGCGCAGGAACGTGACGCTGTCCGGTACGAGGGCGAGCGCCAGGTTCGGGAACACCCCCGCCACCGTCATCCCTGACAACTGGCGCGCGCCGAGCCCGGGGATGAGCGTGCCGACCTCCGGCACACCGCCCGCGTCCGGATCCGACGGCGGATCCGCGGCGAACGGCGTGAACATGCTGAAGCCGCGCCCGTCGCACTCCTCGACGACCGTGTCCTTGCCGGGCACGACCGGCTCCAAAGTGGCCGCGTGCGTGCCCATGTGGTGGTAGTTCTCCGAGCCGTTCTCGAAGGCCACTTTCCAGTTCGCCGGGACGTTCTCCCAGCGTGCTGTGTAAGCGACGACGAGATCCGCGAGGCGGTACGGCGCGAGGACGGCGTCGAGCCGGGCCAGCCGTGGCCCGAGCGCCGGCGCGTCGGGATCCGCGCTGACCATCAGCAGCCCGTTCCACACCTCCAGGCGATAGCGGGGCAGCCGGCAGGCCGTGCGGTCGAAGTCGACCTTGTTCATCAGCGGCGCCCCTGCCAACTGCCCGGCGTACTCACCGTTCAGCCGGTAGGTCCACGTGTGGTACGGACACGTGAGCCGCTTCAGCGTGCCCTGTTCGGGCGTGGTCTCGGGCGGCAGCACGTCCATGAAGCGGTGGCGGCACACCCGCGACAGCGCGTGCAGATCACCGCTCTCGTCCCGCGTGATCACCAAAGGCTCGCCGAGAACGTCCGTACGCAGATAGTCACCGGCCCCCGCGACCTGGCTGACGTGGCCGACGCACAGCCAGTCGCCGCGGAACACGCGCTCCCGCTCCAGTTCGTGGAAGTGCTCACTGGTGTAGGCCCGGGCGGGCAGGGTCTCACCGCGCTCCAGCGGGAGCCTGGCGATACGGGCGAGTTCGTCGAGGAGGGAGGGAAGTCCGTCGTGCTGCATGAGGGTCACCGCCTTGTCTGGGGGATCACTTTCATGCTCGGCCGCCGCTCACCGCATCGGATCGACGCCGGGGACGACATCCGGCTACGTCCTTCGAATGACCGGCCCGCCGCCGCCCCGGGCCTCGAGACGGAGACCCCGCCCGGGCAGGGACTACGACAAGCGCGCCGACCAGCGAGGGGCGTCCCGGTCGGAGGCGATGCCGACGGGACGGCGGCCGTCACCGGGGGTGGTGGCGGCCGCGTGCGTCCGCAGGCGCACTCGGCCTGCGGGCGCACTCCTCACAAGCCGCCCCCTTCGCAGACGCGGCGGGCGACCTCACGGAGTTTGACGTTCTTCTCCTGGGAATAGCGCCGCAGCACGTCGAAGGCCTGGTCCTCGGTGAGGTGATGGCTTCCCATCAGGATGCCCATGGCCTCGCCGATGACGTGGCGGGTGGCGACGGCCTGTTCCATCTGGGCGTGGGTACGGGCGCTGGAGAAGGCAACCGCGGCATGGGAGGCGAGCAGCCACCCGGCCAGCTCGCTGGCCTCGGTGAAGGCACCGGGCTCACGGGAGTAGAGGTTCAGCGCACCGAGGTCCCTGTCCTCGGTGAACAGCAGGAAGCCCATCATGCTGCCCACGCCGAGCCGGTGGGCCCGCGGGGCGTAGACGGGCCACTGCGGCTGTTCCTCGCTGAAGTCGGCGATGCGGAAGACCCGGGCGCCCTGGGAGCTGTGGGCGGCGTCGAAGCACGGCCCTTCCTCCATCTGCTCCTGGAGTCGATCGCTGTCGACGACCAGTTGGTGGGTGGGGGCGAGCGTCTGCACCTTCTGGCCGTGCAGGATGAGAATGCCCGCGGCGTCGCAGCCCTCCACCAGTTCGGTCGCCGACGCCGTGATGCGCCTCAGGGTGGCGTCGACCGATTCCTGGGCCAGGAGCTCCCGCGCCATCGACGCCATCTGCTGTGCGAACCGGGCCCAGTCCATAACGCCCTCCGCGTCTCGGCTACGTCCCGGTTGAACCGATTACCCGGCTTCCCCCGGGGTCACAAGTGCGGGCCCGCGGGGTTTGCCGCGGGGGGCGCGTCACGGCCGCCAGTACAGCGCGGGGTCGGGGTGATCGGTGAACCCGAGGTCGCGGTACAGGGGTTCGCCGTCGTGGGAGGCGTGCAGGTCGACACGGGCGACTCCCCGCTCCCGGAACCAGTCGAGCAGCCCGCACATGATCGCGCGGCTGTGGCCGCGCCGCCGGTGGGCGGGGTCGGTCACCACGCCGAGGACGAACCCGATCCGGCCGTTGCTCAGGTGCGGGCCCGGAAGGCGTTGCTCGATCGTGCCGATGCCGCAGGCGGCGAGCCCGTCGTCGCCGTCGACCACCAGAACGCGGACGGCGTCCGAACCCAGCTGCTCCTTGAGGACCGTCGCCAGCTCGTGCCGCCAACCCTCGTCCCCTGACGAGGGGTTGAAGAACTCACCACCAAGGTCCCCGAACAGCAGCGCCCGCAGGCGCACCAGCTCCGGGACGTCGTCTTCCACTGCCTGGCGTATACGCGACATGTAATGAGCCTAGGGCGGTACGAACTCTTACGGCAAGGGGCGACGCGGGCCGTCGGGCTCCGGGCGACATTGTCTTCGCGCTAAATAGAGCGTTCGTTCTAGTCGAGGTTGATATAAGTCGGGAGGCCGAGGTCGTGTGCGGTCGGCGTATCAGTCCAGGAACGACGTCACCGTGGTCACGAAGTGCCGTGGGTCGTCGAGCCACGGGTGGTGGCCCGCGCCCGGCTGTGTGACCAGCTCGGCGCGCGGGAACAGCGCGGCGAACTCGGCCATGGCGGGGGGAGGGGAGTTGAGGTCGACCTCTCCGGCGAGCAGCAGGACCGGCGCGGTGAAGCCGGCGAGCGCCGTGCGGGTCTCGGCCGGGTGGAAGGCGCCTTCCGCACTGAAGGCCCGTACCACCTCGCTGTTCTTCTGCTCCGCGTCGGCGGCCTGGAGTGCTTGCGCGGCCTCGTCCCAACGGCCGTGCAGAAAGGGGGCGATGGCTTCCCAGGAGTCGTTCGTCGCCCGGCCCGCGGTGATCGCTTCGAGGGCGGCGTAGGCCTCGGGGAACCAGGGTTCGTCGGCGCGCAGCCGCGCGGTCCGGCGGCGTACGTCCGGGCTGATCTCGATGCCGACGGCCAGGACGCTCGGTGTGACGAGGGTGAGGGTGCTGACGCGGTCGGGGTGTTCGCTCGCGTACTGGACGGCCACGTTCGCGCCCGCGCAGTGCGCGAGCAGGTCGACCGTCTCCAGGCCGAGGTGCTCGCGCAGGGCCTCGACGTCCGCGACGAGTCGGTCACAGCGGCAGGTGCCGAGGTCCGCGGGGACCTCGGACCGGCCGGTGCCGCGCAGGTCAAGCGTGACCAGCTCGCGGTGCGCGGAGAGGCCGCCGAGGTCGCCCAGGTAGACGGAGTCCCGCATCCCGCCGGGCAGGCAGACCAGCGGCGGACCGTCGCCGGAGACGCGGTACGCGATCTTGGTTCCGTCGTACGAGGAGAACGTAGGCATGGCCGTGACCTTGTCAGGGGGCCGTGAGCTGGGCAAGTGGTTTCGGCGCCGCCGGATCGGACGACCTCCCCGGCCACACCGGTGCGGCCCTCCGGCCCCCCGGCGAGGGTGTGGGATGACGGCGTCCGAGGCCGCCGTGACTCGGCAGGCGTGAGCCGCGCTGTCCCCAACTGGCCCCGGGCTACAGTGAAGCGGTGACCTCCCTCCCGGAAGGCCTGTCGGAAGACTCATCGGCGGACTCGTCGACACTGATCAGCGACGATGACCGTGACGCGGCCGCGCGGCGCCTCCAGGACGCGTACGCCGACGGGTACATCGCGCACGAGGAGATGGACGACCGCCTCCACCGGGCGCTCGCCGCCAGGACGCGGGGGGAGCTGGCGTCGGCGCTGGCCTCGCTTCCGGAGCCGAAGCCGGAGACCGCGTCGACGATCGCCGCCGCGAGCGGGCGGATCAAGCGGCGCGGCCCGTGGCGGGTACCGCGGACCCTCAAGGTCGCGTCCGCGTTCGGGAAGGTGCACCTGGACCTGTCCCGGGCGGTCATCGAGCACCCGGTGGTGGACATCGAGCTGCAGATCGGCTCCGGCAGGGCCAAGGTAACGGTCCCGCGCGACGCGACCGTCGACCTCGACCACCTTCAGTGCGGGTGGAAGGACGCCCGCTACAAGGTCCCGCAGCGCTCAGGGCCCGCCGGGCCGACGATCCGGATCAGCGGAGCCATGGGGTTCGGACGGCTGAAGGTCCGCCACGCGCGGCGTTGAGGCGGCTAGGCGCAGTAGTACGTGCGTACAAGGGCTTTGCGGTGCAGCGCGCGGGGGTAATGTCCGTATTGCACCCATGTTCGAGTCAATGTACGGTACGTATGTACTACTAAGGCGAGGGCTCGCCCCGAGGCCCCGTCCGCATCGAAAGGCTCCGCCATGAAGATCGCAGTTCTCGGTACCGGCGGCGGTGCCCGCGAGCACACCGCCAAGCTCCAGGAGCTGGGTCACGAGGTGTTCGTCGGCACCCGCGACCCGGAGGTCACCCTGGCCCGCACGGAGCCCGACATGATGGGCAACGTGCCGTACGGCCAGTGGCTCGCCGACCACCCCGGCGTCACCCTGCTGAGCTTCGGCGACGCCGCCGAGGCCGGCGACGAGGTCGTCATCAACGGCATCGACGGACACAACGCCGTCGCGGCCCTGACGGGCATCGCCAGCAGCCTGAGCGGCAAAACCCTCATCGACTACGCCGTGCCGTACGTCTACCAGCACGAAGCCGAGCACCCCTGGCCCACCCCCTGGGGCGTCATGCCGAAGCTCGACCCCTGCGACACCGACAGCCTCGGCGAGCGGATCCAGCGCGCCCTGCCGGACACGAAGGTCGTCAAGAGCTTCGTCACCCAGGAGCAGTCCACCGTCGTGAACCCGAAGGCCGTCGGCGGCGGCGACCACACCATGTTCGTCGCCTCCGACCACGACGACGCCAAGCGGACCGTCACCGAGCTGCTCAAGTCCTACGGCTGGACCGACATCCTGGACCTTGGCCCCCTCGTCTGCTCCCGCGGCATGGAGATGTACGCCCACATGCATTCCGCCATCGGCTTCGGCCTCGGCCAGGCGTTCGGCGGCCACTTCGGCCTCAAGGTCGTGCGCTGAGCGGCCCGCCGCCGACGCGACCACGACGTATGACCACCCTGCCCGGCGTCACCGCCACCGAACGCCGCTCCCGCCTGGCCCAGCGGCACCTCCTCACCGCCGCCACCAAGGCCGCCTCGGCCCAGGAGGTCGCGTACGCCCTGACCGGCTTGCACGCCACCGACCCCGCGACGGTCTTCCTCGCGGCGGCCGCCCGCATGCGCAAGCCGACCGTCGCCGCCGTCGACGCCGCGCTCCACGACGCCCCCGCCGGCCCCGGTGCGGAGCCGGACCTCGCGCGCGCGTACGGTGCATGCGCCGCACCCTGTTCGTGGTCCCGGCCGTGCTCGTACCGGTCGTCTGGCACGCGACGGCCAAGAGCAACGACCCGCACCGCGCCGACGCCGAGGCGAAGCTGCGCGACGCCCTGGGCTGGGACGAGCGGCGCTATGCCGACGTGGCGCGGGCGACCCTCGACGCCCTCGCGGCGCGCGGTGAGGCCACCGCCGCCGAACTGGCAGCCGACGTACCGGACTTGCGCGAGCAGTACGTCGTCAACGCCGGGAAGTCCTACGAGTCGCGGCAGCGGGCCGGCTCGCCGGTGCTCGGCGTGCTGGCCGCCGAGGGCGCGTGCGGCGCTCGCGGCCGGTCGGCTCCTGGACCTCCGCGCAGTTCCGCTGGGCGCCCGCGCGGCTGGTGCCGTCGCTGCCCGCCGCCGAGGCGCGCGCGCCGCGCTCGCGGCCACCGCCGCGCAGGCCGTCGACATCGACGAGGGCACGGGCTACGTCCTCACCTACGACGTCGACCCGCTCCCGGCCGTCGCGCCGGAAGCCGCCCTGCTGCCCGGGCTCGACCCCACCGCGATGGGCTGGCGCCACCGCGACTGGTACCTAGCCCCGGCCCACACACCCGAACTCTTCGACCGCAACGGCAACATCGGCCCCCTGCCGCGAGGCCCGCGCGGCCGTCGAGGAAACCACCGGCCGCCTGACCGACTTCCTCGACGGCACCCGCGTCACCCCCTGCTACCGGATCCCCCTCGAACGCCGCCTGAGCAGCCCACGCTGACGGGATCCGCGCCCTCTGGCAGGCGAGCCGCGCACGGAAGTCGGCCCCGGCTCACGCCGGATCCGGCAGCTTCATCAGCGCGAGCTTGGCCGGGTCGACCACGACCGTGATGGCGGTGATCCGGGCGTCGACGACGGTGAACGCGACGACCGAGAGCGGCGTGCCGTCCTCGCGCCACGAGATGACACCGGGGAGGCCGCCGACGAGCACCGCACGCCCCTGTGCGGCCGCGCTCGCGGACAGCCGCGCTCCGGACGCGACCTTGGTGGCGCCGAGGGTGACGACCACGCCGCCCGGGGTGTCGGCGGTCAGTTTCACCTCGGGGTCGAGCACCCGCAGCAACCCCTCGAAGTCACCGCCGCGCGCCGCAGTCAGGAAGGCCTGGACCACCTCGCGCTGCTCCTGCCGGGCGCCGGTCGGCCGCTCCACACCCCGTACCTTCCGGCGGGCGCGGCTGGCGAGCATCTTGGCGGCGGCGGTCGACTTGCCGAGGATCTGACCGATCTCGTCGAACGGCACGGCGAACAGGTCGTGCAGCACGAACGCGAGCCGTTCGCTGGGCCCGAGCGAGTCCAGGACGACGAGGAGCGCGAGCCCGACCGAGTCGGCGAGTACGGCGTCGTCCTCGGGAGCGGGACCGTCGTCGAGGGTCACCACAAGGTCGGCCAGGCGGTCGTCGCGGGAGACCTCCGGGCGGGCCTGGCGTGATCGCAGGACGTCGAGGCTGATGCGGCCGACGACCGTCGTCAGCCAGCCGGCGAGGTTGTCGATGGTCGAGGCGTCCTGGCGGGAGAGGCGCAGCCAGGCCTCCTGGACCACGTCCTCGGCGTCGGCGTGCGACCCGAGCACGCGGTGGGCGACCGAGCGCAGCCGGTCGCGCTGGGCCTCGAAAGCCACGGCTATCGGGCCGGTCGGGCCTGTCGAGCTGGTGTCGGTCACGTTGTTACCTTCCTCAGGGCTGCTCCGTCATGGGTGATGACGGGCCCGAAGGGGCTCAGGTAACCGATGAAGGAGCAAGCCCGATGGAAGCACGCATGACGAGCCCGGCCAACCCCGATGTGATCTCCGCGATCCAGCTGCTCTACAAGGCGATCCACGCCGGGGGCGTGGACAACCACCTGCTGTCCCTGGTCCACCTGCGCACCAGCCAGATCAACGGTTGCAGCCCGTGCGTCCACGCCACGACTGTCGCGGCGAGGAAGGCCGGCGAGACGGACGAACGGCTGCACAACGTGGTCGCGTGGCGCGAGACGCCCTTCTACACCGACGAGGAGCGGGCCGCCCTCGCCCTGACCGAGGCGGCCACCCGCTTGCAGGACGGCGCGCCGGGCGTGACCGACGAGATCTGGGACGCCGCGGCCGACCACTTCACCGAGGAGCAACTGGGCGCGATCACCCTGGAGATCGCGCTGAGCAACTTCTTCAACCGGCTCAACCGCACGGTCCGGGAGCAGGCAGGCAAGACCTGGTGAGCCGGCGTGCGGACCGGGGCGGGCCCGTGGCCGGGTCGCGACGCGGCCCGAGTGATCCAGCCAGCCGCCCGCCGGTCCGCCCTGGCACTTTTGTCCGAGACTGGTCGCCCTGTTCCCCTTGCGAGCCTTGTGGGTGATGGACACGCCCGGGTGTCGGCGGGACGGTAGCGACTCGCCGGCAACGGACCTACAGAAACGGACCTACGGAAAGGGGAGCGGTGTGAGCGGCAGCCACGTAGGGGAGCCCCCACCGCAAGTGGCCGGAGCGGGCCAGGACGAAGCCGCGGGCCCCGCCGCGGCCCCGCCCGGCGCCCTGTCGGAAGGCGCGGACCAGGCCCCGGAGGCCGGGCGGAGCACCCTGGCTCCCGCGGTCCTCGAAGCCGCGGACGACGAGGCGGTGTGACGACGGCGGCCCGGCGGGAGGGAGCGGCGGGGCCGCGGGAGCGGACGGAACACAAGCAGCGGCAAGAGCGGAAAGAGGGGACATGAGCACGGTTATCCGACGGGTCTTCAACGGCAACGGACGCGGCAGCTTCGTGCAGCCCATCAACTCGCCCGTCGCCTTCAAAGGGAGCACCATCGTCGCCTCCATCACCGAAGTCGACGCCAACGGCGACTCCTTCGTCGGCAGCGCGCGCATGACGGTGCACAACGTGGCTCCGAGGGACGGCCAGTACGTCATCTGGGTCAACATCGAGTGGCCGGATCCACTGAACTACCGGCTCAACGTCGTCGTCAGCAACGACTAGCGCGGGCCGTGGCCCCGTCCCGGGGGCGGGGCCACGGCGGCCCGGGCGGCACCGGTTCAGTCGATGACGGCCGTGGCCTCCACCTCGACCAGGTGCTCGGGCACGTCGAGGGCCGCGACGCCGAGCAGCGTGGCGGGGGCCACCGGTGTCACCCCCAGCTTCGCGGCGGCCCGGGCGATCCCCTCCAGGAGGAGGGGCATCTTGTCCGGCGCCCAGTCGACGACGTGGACGGTCAGCTTCGCCACGTCGTCGAAGGTGCCGCCGGCCGCGGCCAGGGCGGTGCGGACGTTCAGGTAGCACTGCTCGACCTGGGCCGCGAGGTCACCCTCACCGACCGTCACTCCCTCGGCGGCCCAGGAGACCTGCCCCGCGACGAAGACCAGCTTCGACCCCGACGCGATCGACACCTGCCGGTAGGCGTCGACCTCCAGCAGTCCGGTGGGGTTGACGAGCGTGATGGCCATGCTGCCTCCGAAACCAAGGCGCGAGTACTCTCTCGCGGTTACTGAGGAACCGTAGGAGAGCGGCCACCAGCAGGGAAGAATGCACTTTTTGGTGACTGGGGAACCGGGAGGTGACCCAGCAGTTCAGACGGCTGCCGGTGCCGGGAAGTGCCGCGCGGCCGCCCGTCGGTCGGTCAGGTGCTGGTGAAGACGGCGTCGCGCCGCTCGGCGAAGGACCGCAGCCCCTCGGCCCCGTCGGCGGTGGCGATGAGCCGCGCGATGTCCGGTCGCAGCCGTTCGACGGCGCTCGTCTCGCCGTGCTCGCGCGCGCGGTGCGCGGACTCCAGGGTCGTACGGACGCCCAGGGGCGCCGACTTCGTCGCGATGAGGGTGGCGATCTCGGCGGCCCGTTCGCGGGCGGCGGGTCCGTCGGTCGCGACCTCCTGCACCAGGCCGATGCGGTGGGCCTCCGCGGCGTCGAACTCCTCACCGGTGAGCAGCCACCGCATGGCGTTGCCCCAGCCCGCCTGCTGGGGGAGGCGGAACGTGGCCCCGCCGAAGGGGTAGATGCCCCGGCGGACCTCCAGCTGGGCGAAGCGCGCGTCCCGGGCCGCGACGCGGATGTCGGCGGCCAGCAGCAGCTCGATGCCGAGCGTCATGACCCAGCCCTGCGCGGCCGCCACCACAGGCTTCGTCCACGGCCCGTCCAGGCGCCACGGGTCACGGCCGCCCTCGGGCAGCGGGAACCGGCCCTCCGCCAGCTCGGCGCCCACGTCGAGCATGTCGAGGCCGCCGGTGAAGTGCTCGCCGTGGGCGAAGAGCACCCCGCACCACAGGTCGTCGTCCCGCTCCAGCAGGCCGTACGCGAGCGCCAGTTCACTGAGCATCCGCCGGGTGAACGCGTTGCGCTTAGCCGGGCGGTTCAACCCCATCAGAAGCACGTGCCCGTCCCGTTCGACGGTCACCGTGGCCGTGTCCGCAGGCATGGAACTCATCAGCCCTCCTCGTCAGTTGCATGATGAGACCTACTGGACGGTAGTCGTGCCGGAGTGTGCGGACAAGTGGGTCTCATCATGAAACCGATAAGCTGGGGGCATGAGACGGACCTCATTCCACGGCTGGCCCTGCTCCATCGCCCGCACGGTCGACATCCTGGGCGACGGCTGGACGCTGCTGGTGCTCCGCGAGGTCTTCTACGGGGAGTCGCGCTTCGACGGCTTCATCGGGACGCTCGGCATCGCCCGCAACACGCTCACCGACCGGCTGCGGCGCCTGGAGGGCGCGGGCCTCCTGGAGCGGCACGCCTACCATAGCGACCCCGTGCGCCACGAGTACCTGCTGACGGACAAGGGCCGCGACTTCTTCGGCGTGCTCGCCGCGATCAACGCCTGGGGCGACCGGTGGGAGTCCGGCGAGGACGGCGTGCCCACGGTCCTGCGCCACACGACCTGCGGCCATGACACCCGGGCCCGCGTCGTCTGCTCGTCCTGCGAGGCGCCCCTCCACCACGAGGACGTGGCCGTCCGCACGGGGCCCGGCTTCCCGGCCCGGCTGCTCGACGACCCGGCGGTGCGGGCCCGCTTCCCCGCCGCGGACGGTACGGGGAGCGGGGCCTGACCGGACGTCATCCGCCTCAGTGCAGCTGGCCGGGCGCATAGCCGCCAGCGGGCTGCTGGACCATGACGTTGCCCCGGTTGAAGGCGTTGATGAGCGCGATGGCGCACACCAGGGCCGCGAGCTGGTCCTCGTCGTAGTGCTTGGCGGCGTTCGCCCAGACCTCGTCGCTGACCCCGCCGGCCGCGTCGGCGATGCGGGTGCCCTGCTCCGCGAGTTCCAGGGCGGCCCGCTCCGCGTCGGTGAACACGGTCGCCTCGCGCCAGACCGCCACCAGGTTGAGGCGCGTCGAGGTCTCCCCGGCGTGCGCGGCGTCCTTGGCGTGCATGTCGACGCAGAACCCGCAGCCGTTGATCTGGCTGACCCGGAGCTTCACCAGCTCCTGCGTGGCGGCGGGAAGGCCCGACTCCGCGAGGGCCTTGTCCGCCGCGACGAGGTGCCGGGCGAACTTGGTCGCGACGGCGTTGGTGAAGAAGTTCAGTCGAGCGGTCATCGTGTGCTCCTGTGTCGTCGTGGCGCTTACACACCCGTGGACGAGACAGCGCGGCGACGTGTGACATCCGTGCGTGTGACGGGCGTCTCACCGGCCGGAGCGCTCGCGGGAAGGCGGACCACCACCGCCGTCGCAGGGCGTGACGCACGGCCGGCCGGGCCGCGGGCGAGGACGTGCCCCGCCCGCGGGCCGCTCACGGAGTGAGGCGTCAGAGGCGGGTGTCCTCGACGACCGGCACCCGCGTGGTGTTCACGTCCGCGGAGCGCGGGGTGACCTTGGAACTCTTCGCGGCCGGGGACGGCTTGGTGCCGCAGAAGGCGGGTTCGAGGGTGTTCGTCAGGCCCTGCGTCACCGCGCTGTTGTTGGAGGCGTTGGCGAAGACCACGACCGTGCGGTCGCCCTCGCGGGTGGAGAAGGACTGGGTCTGGAAGCCCTGGACGATGCCGCCGTGGCCGTAGACCTTGCCGCAGGACAGGGCGATCTCGCGCAGGCCGAGGCCGTAGCTGACCTTGGCCGTCGGCGTGGCCAGCACGCTCGTCATCTGCTGCCGCGACTTGTCGGAGATCAGCTCGCCGGAGTCCCCGGCGAGGAGCGCGGTCAGGAACCGGTCCATGTCGGCGGCGGAGGAGATGACGGCGCCCGCGCTGCCCACCCAGGAGCCGTTCTGCTTCGTGGAGTCGAGCAGCGGCTTGGAACGGTCGTCGTTCGTCAGGTAGCCGGTGACGTGCGCTCCGGAGATGGTCTTCTTCGGGACGACGTACGAGGTCTTCTTCAGGCCCAGCGGCTTGATGATCTCCCTGCGCAGCACGTCGGCGTACGTGTCGTGGGTGAGGCGCTCGATCGCCATGCCCAGCAGGACGTAGTTGGTGTTCGAGTACGCGTACTTGGTGCCGGGTGCGCTCTGGGGGCCGCGCTTGACCGACATCGCCACCATGTCGGCGGGCTTGTACACGGTGTTGCGGATGCGCTTCTCGAACGCGTCGGTGGTCTCCTCGCCGGTCTGCTCGAGGAGGTCGTTGGTGTGGTCGTAGATGCCCGAGCGGTGCTGCATCACCTGGCGGACGGTCATGTTCCAGTCCGCGGGCAGGGTGCCGGACGGGAGGTACGTGCGCACCGGCTTGTCCAGGTCGATGCGGCCCTGGTCGGCCAGGCGCAGCACCAGGGCGGCGGTGAACATCTTCGTGTTGCTGCCCACACGGAAGCGCCACTCGGCGTTCATGGGCGTGCCGTCGAGGTTCGCCTTGCCGACGGCCACGGTCCGGTCGGCGCCCGGGGTGTCGTGGTCCCGGATCACCGCGAACGCGCCGGGCGCGCCCGCGGCGACGGTGCGCTCGAGCGCGGTCTGTACGCCTGCCGCGTCCGGCACCGGCTGCGCGGCGGGCTCGGCGGCGGACGCCTGGGCCGTGCCCACCGCCGCGAGCATCACACCGGTCACGGCCGCCGTGGCCGTCCGTACGAACCCAGTTCTCACCATGGGAGTTCCCCCAGCCTTGCCTGCGTCTCGAAGTGGTCGGGGCCCGCAGGAGCCCACACGTGATCGAGATCGTATAGGGCGAGGGTGACGGACGGTTCCTGACGCGTCGTGAGGTCGGCGTCCGTTGGTGTGGCGTTCAGACGAGGGCCTCCTCACCCGCGAGGCGCCCAGGAGGCACCCGCCGGGTGAGGAGGCCCGTGGTGGACCGGTCAGCTTTCCTGGAGGCGCGAGCGCAGCAGCTTCTTGCCCATCTCGGCGCCCTTGCGGCTGTCTGCCTGCGCCTTGCGGAACAGCTCCGCGACCTCGGTGTCCTTGGCGCGCTCCGCGTCCTGGACGTACGCCTCGAGCCGCAGGGCGTTGCTGAGGCACGCCTCGACGTACCAGATCAGGTTGTAGTCCTTGTCCCGCGTGCCGGTGACCTCACCGGTCTCGGTGCTGCTGGTCATGCTGGACCTCCCTCGGGTCGTGTACGGGGGCTGGACTCGCAGCTGGGAGACCGTCGGGTACCCGGGGAGTCCCGGCGTACACGACCTCGCTCGGAAGTCCCGGACGGCGGGGCCGCGTGGAGGGCCGTTCACGGTGCGTCACGTGCCCGGGGAGGGGGATTCCGCCGCACCCGGCGTCGTGCCCTTGCGCGGCGCGTGATCCGTCGCCGCCTCCAGGTCGTCGAGGAGCCGGGTCGTCGCCGCCGTCAGCTCCCCGAGGGAGGCGGAACCACCGTGCTGGGGGTCGGTGAGCAGGGACCCGAGGCGGCGGCCGGCCGCGCGGGCCTCGGCCAAGGCGTCCCGGGCCCGTGCCGCGTCGGTCTCCCGCTCGGCCGCCGCCCGCAGCCGGTCCGCGTCCGCCGCGCACACCTCACCGGCCGAGCGGAACAGATCGGCGAGGGCGGCCAGGGCCGCGTCGGTGGGGACGGCGAAGGGCGGGTCGTCCCGGGCGGTCTCGGCCAGCGACCGCAGAGCCGTCGCGAGGTGGTCGGCCGCGCGGCCCCAGGGGGCGTCGCCCTGCGGGGGAGCGGGCGGTGAACGGCGCAACCGGCGACCGGGGTTGAGCCGTTCACCCTCTTCCGCGCGGCGCCGCGCCGTCCGCAGCTCGGCGACCGTCGCGCCGAGCCCCAGCGCACGCCCGTGCCACTCCTCGGCGTCCGCCGCGCCGTACCCGCGGCCGATCCCCTCGGCGGCCTCGCGCAGGAGCCGGGCACAGTCCGCGGGGACCCGCGCCCGCAACCGTCGTACGGGGTCCATGTGCACGGGAGGCAGGACGAACGCGTTCACCAGGACGCCGATGACCGCGCCAAGGAGCGTCTCCAGGAGGCGGTGCAGAATCTCCACGGGCGCGTACGAGCCGTACGTCAGGACGAACAGGGCGGCCGTCGGCGCGTACCACCCCTGGTCACCGAACCGGCCGTACGTGCCCATCAGCACGGTCACCGGCAGCGCGAGCGCCATCGCCGCCATCACGTCCCGGGTGAGGGCGGCCGCCGCGGCGGCGACCAGGGTGCCGGCCGCCACGACCACGAACTGCTGCACCGCCGAGCGCACGGACCGGTACACCGTGTGCTGCACCAGGACCACCGCGGTCCACGGCGCGAGCAGCGCCATCGGCGCGTCCCACCACCAGCCCGCCACCGCCCAGGCCGCGATCGCGGCAACGGCGGCCTTCAGTGCCTGGACGGCCGTGGCCCGCTCCGGGCCCGGGTACCGCACGGCCGCGCGGGCGGAGCGGGCCACGCCCCGGGCCTCCGCGACGAGTGCGGCTCCCGGCGTACCTGGCATGTGCTGTTCCTCCTGGGCCGGGTGTGATGGGTGGGACGGAATGAGGTTCCCCCGGGGGAGCGGGGGCAAACGGAGCAGGCCGGGAGCGGCGCGGCCGGGCCCGCGGCGGCCGGGCCGCTGTCCGTCCGCGCGTCGACGTACCCCTCGATGCATCAATACCACCGCCGTACGTCCCCGGCGCTCCGGCGTACGGCATCCGCGCAGGTCGCCCGGTGCGCGGCAGCGGGAGCGGCGGCTGCCGGGCGAGGTGGCGGGCGCGCAGGCGGGGCGGGGACGCATCAACTCCGGCGAGGGCCCGGATCCGGTGCCACCATGCTGCGCAACGGGCGTACGCCGTCGCCCGGTTGGCCCCGCGGCCGTCGTGGCGCGCGGCCCGGAACATCAGCAGCCCGAGACCCAGAGGTAGTTCATGGAGAAGTCGCGTCGACGTCTGTCCTGCGTCGTACCCACGCCCCCGGCCCGGCCCGTCGGCGAGCAGACCGTCATCGTCGTCGTGGTGCTGGTCCTCGGCGCCGCGCTCGCGTGCGCCGGGCTGCCCGTCGTCGTGATCGCCGAAGTGCTGACGGCCGCGGGCCTGGTCGGTACCCATCTGGCCCGGCGCGCCCCACTCGCGCCGGACGCGCGGTGACAGGGGCGGCCGTGGGGCGCCCGGAGCGGCCGGTCGCCACCGCCAACCCGAGCTTGGAGAAGCTGGCGGAGTGGCTGCGCGCGCAGCGGCGCGCCGCCGGGCTCACCCACCGGGAGCTGGCGGGGCGCTGCGCCCACGCCTTCTCCGACACCACGTTCTCGCGGGCCACCACCGGCAGCCGGATCCCCCGCCTGCCGGTGGTGGAGGCGTACGCGCGGGCCTGCGGGGCCTCGGTCACGCACGCCCGGAGGCTGTGGCGCGCGGCCCGCTACGCCGAGCACCGGCAGCGGAACCCGCGCGCGGGCGTGCCGCGGCCGGACCGCGTGTACGACAGGGACGCGCTGATCCACGCCTTGCAGCAGCTCTACTACAAGGCCGGGGCGATGCCCATGGACGAGATGGAGCACCGCGCGGGGAACCACGGCGAACTGCCGCACAGCACGGTGCGGCGCATGCTGGCGGGCAAGTCCATGCTCGACCTCCCGCAGCTCTACGCGTTCCTGCGCGTGTGCGACGTGACGGGCGGCGAGTGGGAACAGTGGCGGCTCGCCTGGCAGCGCGCGTGGCGCCGCTGCGAGGTGCTGCGAGCGGCCGAGCGCCTGAACCGGACCTTGCAGGCCTCCGCCCACGGCCGCACGGGTCCGGGCGACCACGTCCGGCCCGGTGGGGCGTCGCGGCGGGCGGTGGGGGCGTCGCGTGCGTACCCGCCGGTGGCCCTCGCCATGCCGCTGTTCCAGCCGGCCTCGGCGCCCGCGACGGCCCGGTAGTCGGCGCGTTCGCTCGCGCGGTCTACGTGAGACGCCGCCGCGCGGACGCCTCGTCGGATGCGGCCGTGGTGACCCGCTTCTCGAACCAGTGGTGGGCGTACGGCTCGTCGTTGAAGGCGGCGACCTCCTGGAAGCCGTAGGCGCGGTACAGGCCGATCGCCGTCGTCAGCGCCTTGTTGGTGTCCAGGCGCAGCCGGTCGTGGCCGTGCCGGGCGGCCCGGTCCTCGAGGTCGGCGAGGAGCCGGCGGGCGAGCCCGAGGCCGCGCACCCGGGGCGCCACCCACATGCGTTTGATCTCCGCGGGCGCGTCGGCGGGCAGTTTGAGACCGGCGCAGCCCACGGGCTCGCCGTGCAGCCGCGCGACGAGGAAGACGCCGTGCGGGGGCCGGAGCCCGCCCGCGTCGGGCAGCAGGCTGCGCGCGGGGTCGAAGCCGGTCTCGAAGCTCTCCTGCATCTCGGCGAAGTACGACGTCAGGCAGGCCCTGGCGTCCGGGTGGCCGGGGTCGACGGCGTCGAGCGCGACCGTCGCGGCGGTGAGCAGCCGCTCCACCTCCGCCATCGCCGCGACGAGCCTGCCGCGCTGCGTGGAGTTGAGCGGGCCGAGCAGGGACCCGGCCAGGGCGTCGCTGTGCCGGTCGAGCAGGGCGCGCTCCGCGCGGCCCGCCGCGGTGAGCCGGACGGTGCGGACGCGCCGGTCGCGCGGGTTCGGCCGCACGGCCACGAGCCCGTCGGCCGCGAGGGCGCGCAGCAGCCGGCTCACGTACCCGGAGTCGAGGCCGAGGCGCTCCCGCAGCCGCCGTACGTCCTGCCCCTCCTCGTCCGCGCCGATCTCCCAGAGCAGCCGGGCCTCCCCGATGGGCCGGTCGCGACCGAGGTAGCGGTCGTGGAGCACGCCCACGCGCTCGGTGACGGTGCGGTTGAAGCGGCGTACTTGGGTGATCTGCGCGGCGTCGTCAGTCATTCTCTGACTTTAGTCAGGGAAGTCGCGATCCGGCGAGGGCCTGGGCCCGGTCCCGCGGCGCGTGAGAGTCTCGGCGCCATGGCGATCACGTACGAGTGGCGGGGCGGCTTCGACAACGCGGACGTCAACGCCCTGCACGCGGAGGGCTTCGGCCACCCGGTCCTCGACATCGACTGGCTCGGCCAGGTGCGGCGGCACAGCCTCGGCTGGGTCTGCGCGCGTGCCGACGGCGGTGATCTGGTGGGCTTCGTGAACGTGGCGTGGGACGGCGGCGTGCACGCGTTCGTCCTCGACACGGCCGTCGCCGCCGGGCGGCGCCGCTCCGGGGTCGGTGCCCGGCTCGTCAGCGAGGCCGCCCGGCATGCCCGCGCGGCCCGCTGCGAGTGGCTGCACGTCGACTTCGACGACGAGCTGCGGCCGTTCTACTTCGATGCCTGCGGGTTCAGGCCGACACCCGCGGGGCTCATCGCGCTCTGAGTCCCGTGCCGGGCCAGGGCCTGCACGCCGGGACCGGGGCGCGTGCCCGTTCGTCCCCGCGGGGCTGCCCTCGGGGCTCTGGGGGAGCGCGGGGCCGGAGCGCCAGAGTGGCACGGCCGGTTCACCCGCTCCGCGGGGGCGACCGGCTCAGAGCGCGGTAGAACGAGTGAGGAGATCACCATGAAGTCGTGGCGTACGCGTGTCGGTGTCGGCCTGGCCGTCGGGGTGGCGGCGGTCGCCGTGCCGCTGACCAGCACCACCGCCTTTGCCGCCGGTCCGCCCGGAGCGGGCTGGGTCCCCGTCGGCGCCGAGGCCTACCCGTCGAAGGCGGCCTGCGAGGCGGCGGAGCTGCCGTCGGCCCGGGCGAGCGGGTACAACGAGGTGTGGTGCGACGACAGCCAGCGCATCATGCCCATCTACTACCGCTGACCTCGTCCACCTGGCGCCCGGCGAGCGGCATCCCGAAGCCGCCGCCTCCGACGAGGCAGGCGACGGGCAGGAGGGGTGTGAACAATGCCCCACGCCGCGCCCGCCCCCCGGCTAGCATCGTCGCGGACGGCGCCGGGCGGCAGGTGGGGGCGGGGGATGCGGGGCGGAATGCGCTATCGGGCCGAGCGGATCGCGTTAGCCGTGATGGCCGGGGCGGGCATCGTGGTGGTGCTCGCCGATCTGCTGGGCTGGCTGGACGAGTTGGCCCCGGGGAGCACCCTCCCCAAGGTCACCCTCCTCATCCTGAGCACCGTGACGCTCTTCCTGCTCCTGGAGTTCGACCGGCTCAAGGTGCTCGACGACGTGCACGCGCAGCTGTCCAAGCTCGACATCGACGCCCTCGCGCGGGAGTTGAGGCAGCGGCACTACGCCGGTGTGGTCCGGGTGCACGAGCGGTTCCCCGACGACAGGTTCGCCACGCTCGTGGACGGCGCGACCCGCGAGGTGACCATCCTCCAGACGTGGATCCCGAACCTCGACGAGTTCGACCGAGGCCTGCGCAAGGCCGTCCTGGAGCGCCAGGTGCGGGTGCGCGTCCTGCTCCTGCACCCGTCGTCGCCGGTGGCCGGGCTGCGCAGCGAGGCCCTGCGCACCGTGCGGGACCCCGCCCGTGACGGCGACGTCAGGGCCAACATCGAGCAGTGCCTCTCCACCCTCGCCTCCCTGGTGCACGACGCGGGGGACGAGGACCGCGCCCGCCTCGAAGTGCGGGTGTACAACTCGCTGCCTTCGGTCGCCGTCTACAAAGTCGACGAGCACTACCTGGTGAGTTCGTTCCTGCACGGACGGCTCGCGATCCGCTCCACCCAGATGGAGGTCGAGGGGTGCGCCACCGTGATGGGCAGGGAGGTGCAGCGGGAGGTGGACACGCTCTGGAGCATCGGCTGTGCCGTGGATCTGAGCGACTGGCGCGGATCCGTCGGAAGAATCAACCTGTGATACGGGAAGAGAGAGCACGGCCATGGCGCGACAGGACGGGATGAACGGAACCGGCGGACCGGACGGAGCGGGGGTGGTGGGCGGCCCGGGTGTGCTCGGCGCGCCGGGAGCCGCGGGCGGCCTCGACCGCCTCGACGCCTTCGAGGACGACCTGGTCGAGCGGTTCGACCGGCACCCGGTGCTCGCGAACATCGCCTTGCTGCCGGACGACGCCTTCGCCGAGGTCCTGCTGCAACGCCGTTTCGTGTCCCTCGCGTTCACCCCGTGCTACGACCTGGCGATCGACCTCCTGAGCGACGAGGTGGGCCTGCGGATCGCCCGGGTCATCCTGCGCGAGGAGTACCCCGACAGCCACGGCCACACCCGCTCGCACCGCGAGGACATGACGGAGGACCTGCGTCAACTGGGCATCCCCCAGCGGACGATCGTCACGTCGAAGCCCTCGGCGACCACCCGGAAGGTCATCCTCGACGCCTTCGAGATGATCGCCGACGCGGGCGCCGAAGCGGACGCCGACGTGCGGATGCTTACGCTCCTGCGCTTCTGGGGCGAGATCCTGGTGTCCGTGGAGTACGGACGCCTGTGGGAGCGCATGGGCCCCCTTCTGACCCAGGGCGGCGAGAACCGCTCGCGCTTCTACTACCCGCACCACTCGCACGACGCGAAGGCCAACCCGCTCGCCCGGGTCTCCCTGCTCTCCACCACCCACGCCGACCGCCTCGGCCGCCGCCTGAGCGAACTGCTCGCCCGCGAGCCGTCGTCCGACGGATTCAAGGAGATGGAGGAGCGCTCACTCCGGCTCAAGACGGACTTCTACGACCAGTTCCTGCCCGCCCTCCAGAGGGCCGGGGGCTGACGCGGCGGCCCCCCCGTTTGCCTTTCTAGGGGCCCTAGGTTAAAACTAGGACCCCTAGGAAAGCGGGAGGACGCATGGTGCGGGCCGGGCTGACGCCGGAGTCGGTGACCAGAGCGGGCGCGGAGCTGGCGGACGAGGCCGGGTTCGACCGGGTGACGATGTCGCAGGTCGCGCGGCGGCTCGGCGTGAAGGACGCGAGCCTGTACGCGCACGTCCGCAACCTGGAGGACCTGCGCGGCCGCATCGCGCTCCTCGCGGCGGACGAGAAGACCCTCCGCATCGCGGAGGCGACCGCCGGGAGGGCAGGCAAGGACGCCCTGGTCGCGTACGCCAACGCCTGGCGGGAGTACGCCCACGCCCACCCGGGCCGCTACACGGCGACGCAGACCCCGATCCCCATCGACCCCGAACTCGCCGCCCGCGCGGCCGGACCGCGGCGCGCCGTCGAGCTGACGTACGGCATGCTGCGCGGCTACGGCCTCGCCGAGCCCGATCTGACCGACGCGGTCCGGGTGCTGCGCAGCACCTTCCACGGCTTCGTGGCCCTGGAGGCCGCGGGCGGATTCGCGCACGAGCGCTCGCCGCAGCAGACGTGGGACCGCGCCCTCGACGCCCTGCACGCCCTCCTGGAGCACTGGCCCCCGTCCCGAGAAGGAGACCCGCGATGACCGGACCGACCACCGGAAGGCTGCGCGTGACCGGCGCGACCCTGCACTACGAAGTGCGTGGCAGGGGCCCGCTTTTGCTGCTCATACCCGGTGGTTCGGGCGGCGCGGCCGCCTTCGACGGCGTCGCGGACGACCTGGCCGCCGACCACACCGTCGCCACGTACGATCCGCGCGGCATGTCCCGCAGCACGCTGGACGACCCCGAGGCCGAGCAGCACGTGGCCGAGCACGCCGACGACGCCTACCGACTCCTTGAACTGCTTTCGCCCGCCGAGCCTGCCCGGGTTTTCGGCACCAGCTCCGGTGCGATCGCGGCCGTGCACCTGCTCAGCACCCACCCCGACCGCGTCGAGCGCCTCGTGGCGCACGAGCCGCCGCTGGTGGAGGTCCTGCCCGACGCGGCCGAACACCGGGCGCTCATCGCGCGCGTACAGGAGACGTTCCACGCCGAGGGGCTCGTGGCGGCCATGGGCGTGTTCGCCGCCGGGCTCACGAAGAGCGCGAAGGGTGTGGAGGGTGCGAAGGGTGCCACCGGCGAGCCGGAGGCCGCCCTCCGGGCCACGGCCACCCCCGTGCCGCCTGCCGCGCTCCCGCTGCCGCCCCAAGCCGCGGCGCGGGCCGAGCGGACCATGGCCGACCTGCCGTACTTCGTCACGCGCATCGTGCCCCCGTTCATGTCCCACACCCCGGACATCGACCGGCTGCGGGCCGTGTCGGACCGCCTCGTACTCGCCGGCGGCCAGGACTCCCGCGGCGAGCTGCCCTACCGCCCGGCCGCCCACCTGGCCGAGCGCCTCGGCACGGAACTGCTGCACTTCCCCGGCGGGCACACCGGCCTGACCACGCACCCCGGCGCGTTCGGCGAGGCCCTCCGGAAGGCGTTGCGCGCCTAGACCGGGCTTGCGAACGCGGCGTCGCGGGCGTGCTGTTGGGCGAGGCGCTCCTGCGCGGCGGTCCAGGCCGCGCCGTCGCGCAGGGCGGCGAACTCGCCCGTCAGTGTCGTAGCGGACGTGGTGCGGGTGTCGGTGCTGATGGTGACGGCGAGGCCGTCGGCGAGGAGGCGGGTCGCGGGATGCTCGGCGAGACCGGCCACGGCCCCGGTCTGGACGTTGCTGGTGGGGCACATCTCCAGGGCGAGCCGGTCGCGGCGGAGCCGGTCCAGGAGCGCCCCGTCGCCCACGCACCGTACGCCGTGGCCGATGCGGCGCGCCCCGAGCACGTCGATCGCCTCCCACACGCTCCGCGGGCCCGCGGCCTCACCGGCGTGGACCGTGCACGGAAGGCCCGCCCGGTGGGCCAGGTCGAAGGCCTCGCGGTGGGGGCGCGCCCCGTGGAGCCGCTCGTCGCCCGCGAGGTCGAGGCCGGCGACCTCGTCGCGGTGGCGCACGGCGGCATCGGCGACGGCGAGACTCTCGTCGGGGCTCTGGTGCCGCAGGCAGCACAGCAGCAGACCGGTGCGTACGCCGGTCGCGGCACGGCCCTCCGCCAGGCCTTCCGCGACGGCGCGTACGGCGTCGTCCACGGTCATGCCCCGCCCGCCGTGCAGCTGCGGCGCGAAGCGGACCTCGCCGTAGACGACGTGGTCCGCGTGCCAGTCCTCGACCAGTTCACGGGCGGCGCGCCGCAGCGCCTCGGGCTCCTGGAGCACGGACAGGGGTACGTCGATGTAGCCGAGGAACCGCGTCAGGCTGCCGCAGCGCGCGGGCGCGGTCACCAACTCCCGCACAGGACCGTCCAGTTGGATGCCCTGCGCGCGGGCCAGGTCCGCCACCGTGGCCGGCCGGACCGAGCCGTCGAGGTGACAGTGCAGTTCGTGGCGCGGGGTGGGAGGGGTCTCGGGAGGCATCAGGTGCCCCAGCGTACGGTGCGGCGCGGCCGCGTGTGGAGCCGGCCACGGCCTCGGCCAGGCGACCAGGTCGGCGGGACGTGCCGGCCGCCGAATTCCGGTTGACGCGCGCGGTCCCCGGGCGTTCGGATGTCCTGCGCGTTGGCGCACCTCGCGCGCGTCGTTCGCACACCTCGCGCGCGTGGAGGAACCCCGCTGCGGAAAGGCATCCATGAGTTCTGGCACCCTGCACGCCGACGAGCCGCGCGTCGACGCGGCCCTCGTACGACGGCTGATCGCCGGGCGGTTCCCGCAGTGGGCGGGGCTGCCCGTGGAGGCGGTCGCGTCGGGCGGCACGTCGAACATCATGTACCGGCTCGGCGAGGACATGGTGGTGAGGCTGCCGCGCCGGCCGGGGTCCGCCGGCGAGGGCGCCACGGAGGACGTGTGGCTGCCGCGGCTCGCCCCGTCGCTGCCCGTCCCCGTGCCCGAGCGGCTGGGGGAGGGGGCACCGGCCGAGGGCTACCCCTGGCGCTGGTCCGTCTACCGCTGGATCGAGGGCGAGAACCCGGTCGCCGGGCGGATCGCCGAACCGGCCGCGCTCGCCGCCGCGCTCGCGGAGTTCGTCGCGGCCCTGCACGGCGTCGACCCGGCGGGCGGTCCGCCCTCGTACCGCGGGGGTTCGCTGAAGGACCGGGACGCGGAGACCCGCGACGCGCTCGCCGCCCTGCGCGGCGTCATCGACACGGACGCGGCGGCCGCCGCGTGGGAGACGGCCCTGCGCGCCCCTGAGCGGGCCGATCCGCCGGTGTGGATCCACGCGGACCTGCAACCAGGGAACCTACTGATCAGCCAGGGCCGGCTGAGCGCCGTCATCGACTTCGAGTGCCTGGGCCTCGGCGACCCCGCGGT
Organism: Streptomyces sp. NPDC045778; assembly: GCF_056431945.1. Lineage (NCBI taxonomy): Bacteria > Bacillati > Actinomycetota > Actinomycetes > Kitasatosporales > Streptomycetaceae > Streptomyces > Streptomyces sp. NPDC045778. The sequence goes on along the minus strand of NZ_JBWKJZ010000024.1, from coordinate 130,773 downwards.
CGACCTCATCGTGGCCTGGTACGTGCTTCCCGCCGGTGTACGCGACGCCTTCCGGGCCGCGCTGCCGCTGGACGACGCCGCCTGGGCGCGGGGTCGCGGCTGGGCCCTGTCGATCGCCCTGATGGAACTGAGCTACTACCGGGGCAGGAACGACAGGATGGCGACGACGGCCCGCCACGTCATCGCCGAGGTCCTCGCGGACGCGGCGCGCACCGCCTGAGGCCGAGGCGCGTCACGCCCGGTCCGCCAGCAGGTCGTCCAGTTCGGCCGCGAAGAACAGGGCGGGGTCGAAGTCCATGCCCGTGAAGTGCCCGGCGAGTTCGAGTGACAGGACGCCGTGCACCCGGGACCAGAAGGACAGGGCGCGGTGGAGGACCGCGGGTGGGGCGGGGTGGTCCCCCGCCCAGTCCCGGTGGCTCTCCAGGTGGGTGTGGAACGACGCCGCGGCGCCGTCCGGGCCGGCCGCGAGCGCCGCGCCGTCGTCGAGCGGGGTGGCGCCGGCGTCGAGCAGGGTCGCCATGATCTCGGAGGCGATGCCGGTGACGTCCTCGGGCGCGTGGTAGCCGGGGACGGGCGTGCCGTAGATGAGGAAGTACCGCTGCGGGTCCGCGAGGGCCCACTCGCGGAGGGTGTGCGCGAGCTCCGCGAGGCCGGCACCGCCGGCGGCGGCCGCGCGGACGGCGTCGGCGAGGCTCCGGTACGCGTCCCGGATCAGCTCCGTGATCAGCTCGTCGCGGCTGGCGAAGTAGCGGTAGAGCGCGGGGCCGCTCATGCCCATCTGCTTGGCGATCGCGTTGAGGGAGAGCGCGGAGGCTCCCGCTGTGGCGATCTGCTGCCAGGCGTGCTCCTTGACCTCCGCGCGCACTTGGGCGCGGTAGCGCTCCCTAGGGGTCGTCGCGCCCGTTGCCGCCATGGCCTGCCGCCTTCCGTCCATGTCTCCGTGGCTACATCTTCGAGGTTTGGTTAGAAGCTATCACGCAATCTATTGACCTCTCACCGTGCTCGCGTTACAACTTCTAACGAACGCGTTTGCCTATCGCGCCGTGAAGGGCGCGCGGCGTGGCCGTACGCCCCGCACGTGCTCCATCGGGCGCTCCACGGATGAGGGGAATCCCATGACCACCACAGTCGGCGCACGCCGCGACGCTCAGGCGTCCGCCCGCCCGCGCACCCGCCCGGCCCGGCGCGTCCCCCGCTCGGTGACCGTCTCCACCTGGGCGGTGCCGGTCATGATCGTGGCTCAGTTCGCACTGATCTCGGGCGTCCCGATCGCGATCGCGCTGGCCGGCGTGGTGCGCCGCGTCCGCCAACCGGCGGCGCGCCGGGCCGCCGCCGCGCTCGCCGTCGCCTACGTCGTCCCGCTCGTCATCTGGCTGACCCGCCCCGACGGCGCGGAGAGCTTGTCCAAGGACATCCACCCCGTCTTCGCCGCCCTGATCATCGCGGCCTCCGCCGCTCTCATCGCCACGCTGCGCCGGACGCGGCCTCGCGGCTGAGCCCGGTTCCGTGGGCGGGGGCGGCTCGCGGGCCACCCCCGCGGTCCGGCTGCCATAGGAGTTCCCTATAGCACCTGCTGACATTTCGTCTTTGCCCGTCCTTCGTTTCCGTACGTACCGTGAAGCAGCTCGACGAGGTGCTCACTTCGCATTTCTCGCAGAATTCCTCTGCCGTCGAGCGGAAGCCTTGACCAATGGCATGGAGAGGATCGGCGACATGACCACAACGGAGAGCGGACCGGACACGGGAACACGGGAATTCACGGGAAAGCGCGCCCTGGTCACAGGTGGCTCGCGCGGCATCGGGGCGGCGGTCGTGCGTCAGCTCCTGGACGCGGGCGCCGAGGTCCTCACGACAGCCAGGTCGGCCTCGGGCACGGTGCCCGACGGGGCCTCCTTCGTGACGGCCGACGTGCGGACACGGGCCGGCGCCGAGGCGCTCGCCGCGGCCGCGCGGGAGGTGCTCGGCGGAGTGGACGTCCTGGTCCACAACGTGGGCGGGGGAGGGCCGCACAAGGGCGCCCTCGCCATCCCCGACGAGGAGTGGCAGGACGCGCTTGACCTGAACTTCCTGGCCTCGGTACGCCTGGACGCACTGCTCGCGCCGGAGATGCGGGAGCGGCGCTCAGGGGCGATCGTGCACGTCTCGTCGGCCGCGGTCCCGACCGTCGCCCCGCCGTTCCTGCACTACACGGCGGCGAAGGCGGCCCTGGAGAACTACAGCCGAGGACTGGCCCTCGAACTGGCCCCGTTCGGCGTCCGGGTCAACACCGTGTCGCCCGGCCGCACCGCCACCCCCGGCGGCGAGCGGACGCGGGAGCAGTGGTCGCGCCTGAGCGAGGGGCCGGGCCAGGACACCACCACCCCGCCGCTGGGGCGTGACGGCCGGCCCGAAGACATCGCCGACGCGGTGCTTTTCCTCCTCTCCGGCCGAGCGAATTGGCTCACCGGGAGCAGCCTCGTCGTGGACGGTGGTGAATTCCCCAGGGGGTAGTGCCGGCGGAATCCAGGAATTCGACAATTCCAAGAAAAAGACATCGAAAGGTCGCACGGAATGGAATTGCAAGGCAAGACCGCCCTGGTCACCGGCGGTACTTCCGGCATCGGCCTGGCAGCCGCCCGGCTGCTGGCCCGAGCCGGGGCCGACGTGGTCGTCAGCGGCCGGGACGTCCGGCGCGGCGAGGAGGCGGTGCGGGCCGCGCGGGAGGACGGCGTGGTCCGGTTCGTCCCGGCCGACGTGGCCGACCTGGAGTCGGTCGCCGCACTGGGCCGCCGGAGCGGCCCGGTCGACATCCTCGTCAACAACGCGGGCGCGTTCCCCACGGCGCTCACCGTCGAACAGAGCGTGGAGGGCTACGCGCGCACCTTCGACACGAACGTGCGCGGCGCCTACTTCCTGGTCGCCGCGCTCGTGCCGCACATGCTGGAGCAGGGCGGCGGCAGCATCGTCAACGTCACCTCGCTCGCGGCGTCCAAGGGCTTCGCGGGCGCCTCGGCCTACAGCGCGTCCAAGGCCGCCCTCGCCTCGCTGACCCGCACCTGGGCGGCGGAGTTCGCCGAGGGGGGCGTACGGGTCAACAGCGTGGCCCCCGGTCCGACCCGTACCGAAGGCGTCATCGCCGCGTGGGGAGAGGAGGGCAACGAGGGCGTGGCCAAAGGCCTGGGGCTCCAACGGACCGCTGTGGCAGAGGAGATCGCCGAGGCGATCTGCTTCCTCGCTTCTCCTCGCGCGAGCTACGTCACCGGTACGACGTTCCACGTGGACGCGGGGGGCGCCGTCTTCTGAGGGAGCGGCGGCCCGACGGGCCGCGCTCGGTGTGGAGGGAGGCGGTGCGGGGCGCCCGTGCCTGGCAGCGTGCGTCCGACGCTGCCGGCGCCCGGCACCGCGCTCCCGGGCGATCCGCACCAGCTTCCCCGGCCGCGGGGCGTCCCGGCATCCGTGAACCGCCGCGTTCCGTATACGTAGGCGGCGCGTCCGGGCGGTGGCCCGCCGCGCCGCCGGTCGGTGGGGCACGTGGCCGCGTACGTACGTATGTCTCTGATGAAGGAGCGCACAGCCGGTCAGTCCTCCAGGGCCGCGGGCACCTCGGCGCGCGTCGTGAGGTCCAGCTTGGCGAGGATGCGCTCGACGTGCGTGTCGGCGGTCCGCTTGGAGATGACCAGTCGTTCGGCGATCTCCCGGTTGGACAGGCCCCGCGCGACGAGCGCGGCGACCTCACGCTCGCGCGGGGTGAGGGCGTCGGCGGCGCGGCCCCCGCGGGCGCCGGGCACGCTCCGCGCCGACGCGGGCACGTCGAGGTCGGCCCGCACCGCCGCGAGGACGTCCGTCCCCGTGAGGCGGGCCCCGAGCCCGTGCCAGCGGGCGAACGCCGTTTCGCCGAGCGCGTCGCGCACGGCCCGCCGCACCGCCTCCTGCTCGTCCAGGAGCGACGGCAGCATGGCCACCGGATCCCCGGTCAGGCGCCGCGCGCTCTCCGCGTATCCCAACAGCCAGGCGGCGCGGGCGTACCGTTCCTGCCCGACGGCGTGCCCGGCGAGCCCCAGACAGCAGAGCGCGGCGACCAGCACGTCCCCGACCTCGCTCACCGCGTCGAGGGCCCGGCGCAGCGGCGGGGCGCTCTCGTCGGGCCGCCCGGCCAGCCACAGGATGATGCCCTGCACCATCAGCGTCGAGGCGTACAACTGCCGGTCCCCGGTGCCCTGGAGGTGCGCGAGCCCGGCCGCGCACATCTCCAGGGCGCCCTCGACGTCGCCGAGGACGGCCCGCAGGAGCGCGCCCTCGTAGTGCACCACGCCGATGCCGAGCGAGTCCCCGGCCTCCACGATCCGCCGTCGCCCCCGCTCCAGCATGGCCAGGCCCTCGTCGACCTCACCGCCCAGCGCGCGCATCGCCCCCAGATAGGGCTCGGCGAACAGCACCACGCGCGGCTCGCCGCAGCGCACCGCCACCGCACGCGCCTCCTCGAAGAGGCCGGGCGCCGCCGCCAGGTCGCCGCTCCACACGGCGAGCACCCCGGCGAGGAAGAGGCCCCAGGCCCGCTCCGCGCGGTCCTCCGGCACCAGGTCCAGGCCCTTGTCGATCCAGTAGCGCCCCTCCGACAGCGTCCCCGCCGCTCGCCAGAACGGCGCCAACTGCGCCGCGAGCCACAGCCCTTGCGGGGCGCGCTCCGGCGTGGCGCACGCGTACCCGAGGGCCGCGCGCAGATCGGCGACCGCCTCCCGCGCCTGCTGGTACAGACCGGCCTGCGCCGGGGTCAGCAGCTCGTCCCACAGCCGCTGACCCAGCTCCTGGAAGTGGGTGAAGTGCCGCTCCCGGACGCTCGCCGCGTCGGCCGCGGCGGCTGTGTGGTTCGTGTCGGCTGTGTCGCCTGGGGCGTCGAGCCGTTCTCCTCCGTAGGCGCGGATCGTGTCCAGCAGGCGGTAGCGGCCCGTGCTTCCGCCCAGATGCTGCACCACCGACTTGTCGACGAGCCCGACGAGCGCCTCCAGGACGTCCCGCGCCGCCAACTCGCCGCCCGCGCACACCCGTTCCGCCGTGGCCAGCTCGAAGGGGCCCGCGAACACCGAAAGCCGCGCCCACAGCAGCCGCTCCGCGGGCACGCACAGCTCGTACGACCAGTCGATCGCCGTACGCAGCGTCTGGTGCCGGGCGAGTTCCGTGCGGCGCCCGCCGGTGAGCACCCCGAAGCGCTGGTCGAGGCGCGTCACGAGCTGGGCGAGCGGCACGGCCCGCAGCCGTACGGCGGCCAGTTCGAGAGCGAGGGGGATGCCGTCGAGGCGCTCGACGAGGGCCTCGACCTGCGCCCGGTTGGCGTCGTGGACCGTGAAGTCCGGTACGACGGCCGCCGCGCGCTGCGCGAACAGTTCGAGCGCGTCGCCTGCCGGGAGCGGCGCGAGCGGCAGGCACCGCTCGCCGGGCACGTCGAGCGGCTGCCTGCTGGTGGCGAGGACGTGCACGCCCGCGGCCTCCCGCAGCAGGACGTCGCAGAGCAGCGCGCACGCGTCCACGAGGTGCTCGCAGGTGTCGAGGACCAGCAGCAGGCGACGCGCCCGCAGATGGGCCACCACCGCGTCGAGCGGCTCCATCCCCGGCTGCTCGGGCAGGTCGAGCACGGCGGCCAGTGTCGCGGGTACGAGCTGCGGGTCGCGCAGGCCCGACAGTTCCGCGAGCCACACCCCGTCGGGGAAGTGCTCCTCGGCGCCGGCGGCCACGCGCAGCGCCGTGCGGCTCTTGCCGACGCCGCCGGGCCCCACGAGCGTGACCAGCGGAGCCCGCGCGAACGCCTCCTGGACCAGGGCGATGTCGTCGGCCCGCCCGACGAAACCCGTCCGCTCCACGGGCAGTTGCCCGCCGCGTCGCTGCGCGAAGCCGAATCCCATACGCGGCCGACCTTCCGGTTGAGGAGGTGGCAGGCTCCTGGAGCGGCCTCCCCTCCGCCTTTCACGGTCCCATCCGCCTGTCGTGGTCCGCAGGGCATAGCGGCGCGTCGGTGGTGATCGAGGTGAGTTCGAGGGCCTCCAGTTCGAGGGGCACCAGTTTGGGGGGCCTCCAGTTCGGGGGCCTCCAGTCCGAGGGGCTTCGGCGCGGGCGCCCCCGGACGGGACCGGCCGGGCGGAGCGCGGTGGCGGCGGCTAGAGCTGGCGCAGCTGGTCCCGCAGGGCGCGGGCGACCTGGGACATGAGGGCGTCGGCGCCGGGCTGGGCGCCGGCCGGGACCAGGGACTCGGTGAGGGCGGCGATGGCGAAGGCCTGGCCGTCGGCGTGCTCGACGACGCCGATCTCGTGGCGGAGGTTGAGGAGGGTGCCGGTCTTCGAGGACCAGGTCGTCGCGTCGGAGCTGAAGTCCGGGGTGAGCCGGTGCCGGATCAGGTTGTTGCCCATCAGCTCGCGCACGCGCGCGGCCACCTCGGGGTGGATGGCCGACGGCGTCCACAGGGCCTGGAGCAGGTCGACGTAGGCGCGGGCGCTGCCGGTGTTGGCGCGGGTCGTGTCGAGCTGGGGCAGCCGGTGCCCGCGGCCGCTGGTGCCCGCGTCGATGGCCAGGGCGTGCGCGAGGTGGACCTGCGCGGCGGCGAAGCGCTCCGTGGGGGTGTCGGACAGCTCGCGCGTGTCGTGCCGGACGGAGAAGCCGCGCAGCCCGAGGTCGTCCAGGACGGCGGCGACCCGGGCGGGCGGGGTGAGGTCGAACAGGGCGTCGGCGGCGGCCCCGTCGCTCACGGACGTGCTCAGGTACAGCAGGTCGTCGATCGCGATGCGGGCGGGGTGGCGGAAGCGGCTCACCCCGGTGGGGCCGGGCGTGGTGATCCGCCCCGGCCGCACGTCGAGCGCCGTCGCCCCGTCCAGCTCGCCGCGCCGGATGCGCTCCGCCGTCGCGAGCGCGAGCGGAATCTTGACCAGGGACGCGGCGGGCAGCTGGGTGTCGGGTTCGAGGCCCAGCTCGTCACCGGTGTGCAGGTCCCGTACGAGGAAACAGCCGCGCAGGCCGCCGTCGCTCAGCTCTTGGCGCAGGTCGCGCAGGAAGGCCTCGGTGTTCACACGGTCCTCCCCTTCGCGGCGGGCATCCCGGCGTCCGCGATGCCGGGCCGGACGCCCCCATTGATCGTCTGGGTCTCAGGTGCGGCGGTCGCCTGGACATCCGCGCCGAGGCAGCGGGTGATGGCGTCGCCCAGGCGGGCCCTGAGGTGCTGCGGATTGCCGTCCGCCGCGGCCGTGAGGGCGAATCCCCGGCCGAGCGTCAGCTCGCCGATCGGCCGCCAGACCAGGCCGAGTTCGGCGGCCTGCGCGGGGGAGCACAGGAGCAGGTCGCGGCCGCCCAGGGCCTCGGCGGCGGCACTGGTCAGGTCCGCGGCCGCGACGAGCTGCGCGGGGCGCAGGCCGAGCGCGTCGCGCAGCCGGGTCAGCGGGTCGCGGATGTGCGGCACGTCGTCCTCCGGCTGGATCCAGACGCGGCGCGCGGGACCGGTCGCGCCGCGGCCGAGCCGCAGCGTCTCCAGATAGACGCGCCGCACGCCGGGGTCGCCGGCGGTGGCGACGCCGAGCGGAACGGACCACACCGCCTCGTCGGCGGGCACCGCGAGCAGCGCGGCGCGCACCTGCTGGGCGTGCAGCAGCTCCCGGCGCTGCGCCGGAGGAGCCACGCGCAGGTCGAGCGTGACACCGTGCTCACGCGCATCGGCGACCAGGCGGGCCAGGGCGGCGGTGGGGCAGATCCCCGGCACCGCGAGCCGCCACGGCTTGCGGTGGGCTGCCTCCGCCTCGCTGAGCAGCACGTCGGCGGCCTGCACGAGCTGCCTGGCCGTCGGCAGCATGTCCCGGCCGAAGGGCGTGAGGACGGCCCGCCGCGAGGTCCGCTCGAACAGCGGCTCGCCGAAGCGCTCCTCCAGCGCGGCGACACGACGGCTGGCCACCGACTGCGACATCCGCGCGGCGGCCGCGCCCACGGTGAAACTGCCGCGCTCACTGACGCTGACGAAGGCCCGGCAGGCTCCTACGAGATCCACAGCCCGCACCCTATGCCAGATCGGCATGAAACCGCGCGTAGGCGTATTGGACCGCATGGGAGACCGGCGGCGAAGGTGGTCCCGGCACTGATCACCACACGTCGGGACGGGGCTGTGCCGCCCCGTCCCCCGTGCCCCGCGTGCGGGGCTCCCTGGAGGTTGACCATGCAGCACTCCCGCGTCCGGCGCGCCGCACTCGGCGCTCTCGTCACGACCCTCGCCCTCGGCCCGCTCGTGGCCTGCGGCCAGGGCGGCGCCACGGCCTCGGCGGCCGAGCGGCCGACCGCGGACCGCACCGGGAAGTCCGCGCCGAAGGCGGCCGCCACGTCGTACGCCCGCGCCTTCAAGAAGCTGGAGCGCGAGTTCGACGCGCGGCTCGGCGTGTACGCCGTCGACACCGGCACCGGCCGTGAGGTGGCGTACAACGACAGCCGGCGCTTCGCGTACAACTCCACCTTCAAGGCCCTGGCAGCGGGCGAGACGCTGCGCACGTACGCGCCGCACGGCATGGACCAGGTCGTGAAGTACTCCAAGGACGACCTGGTCACGTACTCGCCCATCACCGAGAAGCACGTCGACACCGGCATGACCCTGCGCGCCCTGTGCGACGCGGCCGTCCGCTACAGCGACAACACCGCGGCCAACCTGCTGTTCGACAAGCTCGGCGGGCCCAAGGGCCTCGATGCCGCCCTGGAGCGGATGGGCGACGACGTGACCCGGATGGAGCGCGTCGAGCCGTTCCTGAGCCGGTGGGTGCCGGGCGAGAAGCGGGACACGAGCACGCCGCGCGCCCTGGCGAAGGACCTGCGCGCGTACGTACTCGGTGACGTCCTCGCCAAGCCCGAGCGCGCCCAGCTCGCCACCTGGCTGAAGACCAACACCACCGGGGACCACGTCATCAAGGCGGGGGTCCCCAAGAACTGGGTGGTCGGCGACAAGACGGGGACCGGCAGCTACTACGGCGCCCGCAACGACATCGCCGTGGTGTGGCGCCCTGATGCCGCTCCCCTCGTCGTGGCGATCCTGTCGCACCGCGGCGACAAGGACGCGGCCCCCGACGACAAGCTGATCGCCGACGCGGCGTCCGTGGTCGCCGACTCGCTGTCGTAGCCGCGAGCAGGGAGGCGCTGATGAACGACACCGAAGCCACCACCACCTACGGCCGCAGACCCCCCGCCCGCAAGGCCCGCGCGGCCCTCGCGGCGGGCGCGGCCGTCGCCCTCGCCGCCGGCACGGCGTACGCCACCGACCTCGGGCCCTTCGCGGAGAGGACGCCGCGGGCCGCGCCCGAGGCCAGGGCCAAGGCGCGGGCCTTCCTCGCCGACTGGGCGGCGGGCCGCCTGCCGCGGGCGGCCCGGCAGACGTCGGACCCCGACCAGGCGGAGCGGGTGCTGCGCGACTTCACCGCCGGGCTCGACCTCGGCAAGCCCGCTCTGCGGGCGGGCGAGGCCACCGCCCACGAGGACGGCACCGTGACCGTCCCCTTCACCGCCCGGATGCCCGTCACCGGCCTCGGCACCTGGACCTACCGTTCCGAACTGCCGCTGCGCGAGCGGGGCGACGGCACCTGGACGGTGGAGTGGAAGCTGTCCGTCGTCCACCCGAAGCTGAGCGACACGGAGAAGTTCCGCCTGGAGCGCGAGGACTCCACCGGCGTCAGGGTGAACGACCGGAAAGGGGCGGCCCTGTCCGGCGCCGCCCACCCGTCCTTGGCCCCCGTCCTGGCCCAGCTGTCCGGCGCCGCGGGGGCCGGGCCCCGCGGCGCGATCCACCGCGTCGACCGGGCCGGCGGCGAGGTCACCGGCACGGAGGCCACCTTCGGCGAGCAGCGCGCCAAGGCCCCCGACGGCCCCGTCGCCACCACCATCGACCCCGCCTGGCAGTCCGCAGCCGAGCGGGCCCTCGCGGCCCGGGCCAAGGGCAAGGACGCTGCGCTCGTCGCCCTGCGGATCGACAACGGCGAGGTCCTGGCCGTCGCCAACTCCCCGGCCACCGGCTTCAACCGCGCCCTGTCCGGCACGTACGCCCCCGGTTCCACCTTCAAGATCGTCACCACGAGCGCGCTGCTCCTCGACGACGCCGTCGCACCCGGTGACACCGTGGACTGCCCCCGCTACCTCACCGTCGGCAAGCAGTTCCACAACGTGGAGAAGTCCGAGCACCGCGGCGCCACCTTCCGCGAGGACTTCGCCGAGTCCTGCAACACCGCGTTCATCGGCCTGCGGGGCAAGCTCGCACAGGACGGCCTGGGCGAGGTCGCCGAGCGGTACTTCGGCATCGGGCAGCGCTGGCGCACGGGCGTGCCCTCCTTCGACGGGGCCGTGCCCGCGCCCCGGGACGAGACCGAGAAGGCCGCGGCCATGATCGGGCAGGGCCGTGTCCTGGCCAACCCGCTGGTGATGGCGTCGGTGACGGCCACCGCCGCCTCCGGCACCTTCCACCAGCCCACCCTCACCCCGGGGCAGCGGGACACCACCAGGACCAAGGCCCTGCCTCGCGATGTGGTCGGCGCGCTGCGGGCCCTGATGCGGACGACCGTCACCGACGGCACCGCCCGGGGGCTCGCCGGGCTGCCCGGCGAGGTCGGCGCCAAGACCGGCACCGCCGAGGTCGCCGAAGGCACCCCCAACAACGGCTGGATGGTCGCCCACCGCGGCAACGTCGCCCTCGCCGCCGTCGTCGAGAAGGGCCGCACGGGCGGGGCGTCCGCGGGGCCCGTCGTCAAGGAGGTGCTGTCCGCCGTGGACCCCGACCCCTCGTGACAGCTGTGTCAGCGGCCGTGTCAGAGGGGTGACAGACCCGTGTCAGGCCCGGCCGCGACGGTAGGGGCATGAAGAGTTCGGCAATCGCAGTCTCCGGGCTGCGCAAGACATACGGCGACAAGGTCGTGCTCGACGGCATCGACTTCGACGTCGCCCCGGGATCGGTCTTCTCCCTGCTCGGCCCCAACGGGGCGGGCAAGACGACGACGGTGAACGTCCTGGCGACGCTGGCGAGGCCCGACGCCGGGACGGTCCGCGTCGCCGGGCACGACGTGGCGACCGCGACCAGGCAGGTGCGCGCCGCCATCGGCGTGACCGGCCAGTTCGCCGCCGTGGACGAACTGCTGACGGGCCGCGAGAACCTGCGGATGATGGCGGACCTGAAGCGCGTGCGCTCCGGCGGAAGGGTGGTCGCCGACCTCCTGGAGCGGTTCGACCTGGTGGAGTCGGCGGACAAGATGGCCGCGACCTACTCCGGCGGCATGCGCCGGAAGCTGGACCTCGCGATGACGCTGGTCGGAAAGCCGCGGATCATCTTCCTCGACGAGCCGACGACGGGCCTCGACCCGCGCAGCAGGCGCACCATGTGGGGGATCGCCCGCGACCTCGTGGCCGAGGGCACCACCCTCTTCCTCACCACCCAGTACCTGGAGGAGGCCGACCAGCTCGCCGACCGGATCGCCGTGCTCGACCACGGCCGCCTGGTCGCCCAGGGCACGCCCGAGGAGCTGAAGCGCCGGATCCCCGGCACCCACGTCCGGCTCCGCTTCACCGACCGCTCCGCACTCGACGCGGCGGCGCGGATCCTGGCCGGGGCCGCGCGCGACGAGCAGGAGCTGATCCTGCGCGTGCCCGGCGACGGCGAGTCGAAGTCGCTGCGGGCCTTGCTCGACCGGCTCGACCAGCACGCGCTCAACGCCCAGGAGTTCTCCGTGCACACGCCGGACCTCGACGATGTCTTCCTCGCCCTGACCGGGCGCCCGAGCACGGAGGCGACCGCCCAGTGAGTACTGTCCCGACGGCCCTGGCCGATTCGACGATCATGCTGCGCCGCAATCTGAAGCACACCCTGCGCAACCCGCTGGTGCTCTTCAACGCGGTCCTGTTCCCCATCGTGATCATGCTCTTGTTCGTCAAGGTGTTCGGCGGGGCCTTCGCCGTCGGTGACGACTACGTCGACTACGCGACGCCGGGCATGCTCGTGATGGCCGTCAGCTACGGCCTCGGCTCCACCGCGGCCGCCGTGCACGACGACATGGCGAAGGGCATCATCAACCGCTTCAAGGCCATGGACGTGTCCCGCGGCGCCGTCCTCACCGGCCAGGTCGTCGTCACCACGGTGCGCTGCCTGGTGGCCGAGGCGGCCATCGTCGGCGTGGCCTTCGCGATGGGGTTCGACCCGGCCGCGAGCGCCCTGGACTGGCTCGGCGTGTTCGGCCTCGTCGTGCTCCTCACCTTCGCCACGAGCTGGCTCACCGTCGCCCTCGGCCTGGCCGCGAAGACCGCGGAGTCCGCGGGCCTCGCCACCGTGCCGCTGATCATGCTGCCGTTCCTGAGCAGCGCCTTCGTACCCGCGGACACGATGGGGGCGGGCGTGCGGCAGTTCGCGGAGTACCAGCCCTTCACCCCGGTCATCGAGACGCTGCGCGGACTCCTCGCGGGCGAGGTGTCGACCGCCGACGCGCTCGCGGCCGTCGCCTGGTGCCTCGGCCTGGCCCTCGTCGGGTACGTGTGGGCGGTCGCCACGTTCAAGAAGCGAGCGTGACCCCGGCACGTTCAGGGAGCGAGCGTGACCCCGGCCAGCTCGGACCAGCCGGTCCTCGCCGCCTCCCGGGCCGCGTCGGCGAACCGCGCGTCGCCGATGCGGCTCCGCGCCGCCCGCTCGATCCGCACCACGTCCGGGAGGGAACGGTCCGGCAGGCCGCGCACGTCCGCGCTCGCCGCGAGCAGACGCGCCGCCTGCTCGGGCTCGTCACGGCGCAGCGCCAGGTCCGCGACCCCGACGAGCACCTGCGCGATCAGCGGCGCGTGCCCCGAGTCGGACGCCGCCGCACAGGCCGCGGCGCGGTGCGCCCTCGCCTCGTCCAGGTCGTCGGTCAGATAGGCGAGCAGGTCGTGCGTCACCGCGCGGATGCTCGCCTGCTCCGCCTCCTGGCCGAGTACGGCCGTCACGACGCCGAGTTGCCGCCGCGCCTCCTCGGCACGGCCGTCCCAGCGGGCGAGTTCCGCCTTCGCGAGGGCCAGCAGGGCGAGGGCGCCCGGCCAGGTGACGCCCTCCGCGCACCGCTGCGCCTCGGCGAGGGCGGCCGCGCCCGCGGCCTCGTCGCCGAGCAGCCAGTACAGCTGGGCCTGGCGCGACCGCAGCCGGATGACGTCCTCCCCGGCGCCGACCTCGGTGACGACCGCGATCGCCTCCTCGTAGTGCGCGCACGCGGCGGCGAACTCGCCGCGCACGGCCATCCGTTCCGCCAGCTCGCTCAGGGCGAAGGAGATCCCGAACCGCTCGCCGAGCGCCCGGAACTCCACGAGCGCCCGCTCCAGACACGCGTCCGCGTCCTGCCCCTCGTGGCCGAACACGACCCGGAACTTGCCCAGGTGCAGGCGGGCGAGGGCACGCACCCAAGGGTCCTCGTCGTCGAGCAGCGCCTCCCACGCGGGCAGGAAAGCGTCGGGCGCCCGCAACAGGCGCTCCATCGGGGTGACGAGCCCGATCGCCGGGTGGCGGTGCCCGCCGGCCGGGGCGCTCCGGCTGAACCGGTACGCCTGGTGGATCCACTCCGCGGCCGCGTGTTCGTCGCCGAGGCCGGAGGTCACGAACATCGAGCCCAGGGCGTACACCGTGGCCCGGAACTCGTCGGGGACCTCGCCGGGCGTCCTGGTGGCCGCGGTGATCAGCTCCATGCCCTCGGTCTTGTGGCCGCTGAGCCACCAGTACCAGCCCGCGCCCGCCGCGAGCCGCGTCGCCGCCCCGGCCTCGCCCGCCGCGAGCGCGCCGCGCATCGCCGCGCCGATGTTGTCGTGCTCGGCCCGCAGCACGGCGAGCCACTCCACCTGCTCGGCGCGGCGCAGGTGCGGCTCCGCGGTCTCGGCCAGCTCGGTGCAGTACGCCAGGTGCGCGTGGCGCGCCCGCTCCGCCTCGCCGGCCTCCGCGAGCCGGTGCCCGGCGTACTCCTTGATGGTGCCGAGCATGCGGTAGCGCGGCGCACCCTCGCCCTCGGCGCGCAGCAGCGACTTCTCGGTCAGGGAGGTGAGCAGCTCCAGAACCTGCTCCGGCGCGACGGCGTCGGCGCCGTCGGCGCCCTCGCCCCCGGAGTCCGCGCAGACCCTTTCGGCCGCTTCCAGGCCGGCCCCGCCCGTGAACACCGACAGCCTGCGCAGGACCGCCCGCTCGGCCTCGGAGAGCAGCTCCCAGCTCCAGTCGACCACCGCGCGCAGCGTCTTGTGCCGCGGCAAAGCCGTACGGCTGCCGCTGGTCAGCAGGCGGAACCGGTCGTCGAGCCGGTGCGCGAGCTGGTCGAAGGACATGGTGCGCAGCCGCGCGGCGGCCAGTTCGATCGCCAGCGGCATCCCGTCGAGGGCACGGCACACGCGCCCCATCGTCGCCAGCGTGCCGGCGTCGTCCGCGAGGTCCCGGCGCACCGCTCTGGCCCGGTCCCGCAGCAGCCGGACGGCGGGCGAGGACGCGATGGCGCCCGGGTCCGCGTCCCGCTCCGGCAGGGCAAGGGGTTCGACCGGCCACAGGGCCTCCCCGGTGATGCCGAGCGGCTCCCGGCTCGTCGCCAGGATCCGCAGCCGCCGGCACTCCCCGAGCAGCCGGTGCGCGAACACCGCCGCGGACTCGATGACGTGCTCGCAGTTGTCCAGGATCAGCAGCGCGTCCCGCTCGCGGATCGCGGCGACGAGCCGGTCCGTCAGCTCCGCGTGCGGGGCCTCGCCGAGGAGGGCGTCCCGCAGGTCGAGCGCGGCGAGCGTCGCCTGCGCCACGTCGCCGTCCGCGCCGATGGCGGCCAGCTCCACCAGCCAGGCCCCGTCCGGTACGTCGCCGAGCAGCGTGCGCGCGGTCTCCGTGGCCAGCCTGGTCTTGCCCGCGCCGCCCGGCCCGATCAGGGTGGTGAGCCGGTGTTCGGCGACGAGTTCGCGGACCGCCGCGACATCGGCGCCCTTGCCGACGAAGGTGGTCAACTCGGCGCGCAGGTTGGTCCTGGGGACCGCTTCGGGCCGCTCCCGCTCGCCGCGCCCCAGTTCGCCCCGCAACAGCGCGACGTGCAGCGCGGCGAGGTCCGGCGAGGGGTCGGCGCCCAGCGACTCGGCCAGGGCCTCCCGCGCGCGCTGGTACTCCCGCAAGGCCTCGCTGTCGCGGCCGGCCGCGACCAGGGCGCGCATCAGGGCGCCGACGAGCCGTTCCCGCACCGGGTGCGCGGCCACCAGATCGGTCAGCTCCGTGACCAGCTCCGCGCCGCGCCCGAGGGCGATCTCCGCGTCGACACGCTCCTCCGTGACGGTCAGGCGCAGTCCTTCGAGCCGTACGGCCGCCGCGCCGCACGCCTCGCTGTCCGGCAGGCCGACGTCCTGCAAGGCCGCCCCGCGCCACAGGTCGAGTGCTTCCCGCAGCAGGCGTACGCGTCGGGAGGCGTCCTCGGTGCGGGACTGGCCCGCGACGGCGAGGCGTTCGAACCGCACGGCGTCGACGGCGTCGGGCTCCACCCGCAGCAGATAGCCGTCCGGCCGGCCCTCGATGACCTCGTCCGGCAGCGCCTTCCGCAGCCGGGACACCAGGCGTTGCAGGGCGTTCGTCGCGTCGGCGGGCGGGTGTTCGCCCCAGATCCAGTCGACGAGCGAGGCCTTCGGGACCACCTGGCCCGGCCTGAGGGCGAGGGCGATCAGCAGCCCGCGCAACCGCGCGCCCGGCACGTCGGCCGCGACGCCGTCGTCCGTGCGAACCTCCAGTGGACCCAGCATCCCGATCTGCACCCGCTGATTTTGCCATGCGCACGATCGCGCGATCCGTGCCGTCGGCGCGGGGCCGGGCCGGGCTGCCGGTGCGGGCCGACAACTGACCACGGAGGGCCGCGTCAGCGTGCCAGGGCCGTTCGGGCCGCGGTCAGGGCCTGGCCGGCGTAGCCGCGGCCGAAGAGCACGGTGTGCACGAGGAGCGGGAAGAGCTGGTGCAGCCCGAGGCGGTCCCGCCAGCCGTCGGCGAGCGGGGCCTCCCGCTGGTAGCCGACGAGGATCCGCTCCAGGTGCGGACAGCCGAACAGGTGCAGCATCGCGAGGTCGGTCTCGCGGTGGCCGCCGTGGGCCGCCGGGTCGATCAGCCAGGCGTGCCCGTCGGCGCTCCACAGGACGTTGCCGTGCCACAGGTCCCCGTGCAGGCGTGCGGGCGGCTCGGCGGGCCCGGCAAGCTCCGGGAGCCGCTCGCAGACGCGCTCGAACACCGTCGCCTCGGCGGCCCGCACCGTGCCGTCGTCGACGGCGCGGCGCAGATACGGCAGCACCCGGTGCGCCGCGTACCAGCTCGGCCAGTCGTCGCCGGGAACGTTGCCCATGGGGGCGAGCCCGATGTACGCGTCCTCGGGTCCGCCCGGCGGCGGGGCGCCGAACGCGGGCGCGCCGGTGGCGTGCAGGGCGGCCAGGTCCTGGCCGAACCGCTTCGCCGCCGCGGCGCTCGCCCGGCCGGGCGGTACGCGGTCGATCACCAGCCAACGCCCCTCGTGGCCGTGCACGGTGGGGACGCGGACCGTCCCGGTGGCGGCGAGCCAGCGCAGGCCCGCCGCCTCGGCCGACACCGCGCCGGGGGCGTCGGCGCGCTTGGCCACGACCACCCGCCCGCCGCCGAGGGTGACTTCGGTGAGGGTTGCGGACAGCGGCCGCTCGGCGGTCGCCGCGAGCCCGGTGAGCCGGGACGCCACGGCACCGGGGCCGTGGCCGGGAGCGGGGCGGGCGGTCATGCGGCTCCAGGGTGCTCACGCGTCGGCGGAGGGCCGGGCATCGGCGGAGAGTCGGGCGTCGGCTCGGGGCTGGGCGTCGGCTCGGGGCCGGGCGTCGGCTCAGGGCCGGACACCGGCTGAAGTCCGGACGCCGTCGCGCGCCGGCGCAGGACCGTCGTGGCGACCTCCACGAAGTCGGCCACCGGCCCCTCGCACCCGCCCTCCGGCACGGCGACGCACGTCTCGAAAGGCGGCGCGTCGGTGACGGGGACGTGGACGAGGTCGGGGCGGGGGTAGGACCGCGCGACGCTCAGTGGTACGAGGGCGATGCCGTGCCCGGCGGCGATCAGCTCGAACTTCTCCTCGACCGACGACGTCCGCCGCCGCCGCGCGTCGAGGACCTGCTCCCCCTCCAGGTCCTCCACCAGCACCTCCCGGCGGTGGGCGAGAGGATGGGTGACGGGCACGCAGGCGACCCTCGGATCGTGCCCCACGGGGATGGTGCGCAGCCCCTCCGTGTCGAACGGCCGCCGCAGATAGCCGACCTGGGCCCGGCCGTCCCGCAGCGGGGCGTCGCCCTCCCACCAGCGCGACGGCACGAGGTCGACCGCGAACTCCGGGCGGCGCGCCGCGAACGCGACGACCGCCTCCGACACGTGCAGGCCCGGCGAGAAGGCGATGACGAGCCGCTGGACACCACGGTCGGCGTCCCGCACCCGCCGCAGCGCGGCGTCGACGGCCGCCGTGAGCCCGCGGGCCTCCTCGTGGAGCCGCCGGCCCGCGGCGGTCAGCTCCACGCTGCGCGTCGTACGGACGAAGAGCGCGCAGCCCAGCTCCTGCTCGAAGGCCCGGATCTGCCGGCTGAGGACGGGCTGCGCGATGTAGAGCCGCTCCGCCGCCCGGCCGAAGTGCCGGTGGTCCGCCACGGCGACGAAGTAGCGGAGCTTGCGCAAGTCAAGATCCATGCCCTGAGCGTATCAATCGTCAACGGAAGGTATTGGACGGCGTGTTCGGCCGCGCCGAGACTCAAGACATGATCGTCATCACCACCCCTACGGGGAACATCGGCAACCAGGTCCTGCACACCCTGCTCGACGAGGCTCCCGCGCACGGCGAGGAACTCCGCGTCGTCCTGCGGGACCCCGCAAGGCTCTCCGACGCGCTGCGCGCACGCGTCGACGTCGTGCCCGGCTCGCACCGCGACCCGGAAGTCGTCGACCGGGCCTTCGCCGGTGCGGACGCCGTGCTGTGGGTCGTCCCGCCGGACACGCGGGCGCCGAGCCTGGAGTCCGCGTACAGCGGGTTCACGCGGGCGGCGGCGCGGGCGTTCACGGACCACGGCGTACGGCACGTGGTCGGCGTCTCCGGGCTCGGCGGCGGCACTCCCGTGGCCGGTCGGGCGGGACTGGTCTCGGCGTCGCTGGCCATGGACGACCTCATCGCGAGCACGGGGGTGGCCTACCGGGCGCTCGCCTGCCCGTCGTTCATGGAGAACCTCCTGGGGGAGGTGGACTCCCTCCGCGACGAGGGGGTGTTCAGGGACACCGCCGCCGCCGACCGCAAGGCTCCGTGGGCCACCACGCGGGACATCGCGGCGGTCGCCGCCCGGCTGCTCCTCGACCGGTCCTGGACGGGCACGGCGGAGGTGCCGGTCCTCGGCCCCGAGGACCTCTCGCCGGACGACATGGCCCGTGTCATGTCCGAGACCCTCGGCCGTCCGGTCCGCTACGAACGCCGCACCTTCGACGGCCTCGCCGCCGAACTCACGGGCCACGGCGTCGGCGAGGCCTTCGTCCGGGGCCTGATCGACATGAAGCGCGCCAAGGAGGAGGGCCTCGACGACGGCGTGCCCCGCACCCCCCTGGCCGCGAGCCCGACGACCTTCCGTGAGTGGTGCGCCCTGGTGCTGCGCCCGGCGCTGGACGCCTGAGCGCGGGCGCGCGTCCACCGGCGGAGCGCGCCGCCGGACCCGCGCGCCCCGCCGCGCGCGGGACCCCTCCCGAACCCCGCGCAGGACACTGCGACGGCGTACACGGAACGCGGCACCGGGCTCGACGGCGGACGCCTGCCGAAGGGGGGGCAGGCGTACGCCACGCGGCCCCGCCGCCCGCGTGCGCGCAGGCCGACTACATCGGCACATCGACACACAGGGTGGGGCGGGGCGATGGCGGTTTCCCGGTTACGGACCGACGCGGTGACGAAGGGCCGGCTCGGCCCCGGTGTCCTCACCGATCTCAAGGCGGGCCTGTGGCCGGTCGACTGCCAGAGCTGCGGCCGCTCGCTCGGGCGATGGACGGCGTGCGCCCTTGAGGTGGCGGCGGAGGACGCCTTCGCCGCCGCCTCGCTGCACCATCCGCGCTGCCGCCGCCCGGCCTGGCAGGAGCGCCCGCCCGGCGCGGCCACCGGGCAGCCGCTCGTGTCGTGGCGGGCGGGCTGCGCGCTCCTGCCCCCGGGCGGCGTGCCGACCTTCCTGGTGAACCCGTCGTACGAGTGCGCCCTGCTGCGCCGGGCGGAGGGCGGCGGCTGGCGCGTGGCCACGCTCGACCCGTTCGTCTCGCTGGGGCTCGCGCTCGACGTCCCGGCGCGGCGGCCGCCCGTGGTCCCGGCGCTGTCCGCCGCGATCGACGGCGACCGGATCTCCGTCGACGTACGGCATGACGGCGCGGTCGTCCACGCGTGGCACGACGTCCCGATCGACGCCGATGCCGCCGACGCGGTACGGGAGTCGGGGAGCGTCCTGGTCGCCGTGACGACCCTCCTGGACGTGAGCAGGCCGTTTCCGCCCGACGTGTTGCTCGCGCTGCTCGGAGCACGCCAAGTGGCGCTCGGCCCGGCACGGCTCACCTCGGTGCGCCGCGGCGGGCCCGACCAGGGGCTCCGGGCCGACGACTTCTCCGTGGAGGTGCGCCGCAGGTCCTTCGCCCTCGCCTACGGTCTGCTCAGTCTGTCCCGGCCGCCGCGGGACGCCGTCGTCGCGGCCGCGCTGGCGCTGTGCGAAGGCGACGAGCGGTCGGTGCGGGAACTGTGCGGCGATGCCAAGCCGGCGGCGTTGTTCCTGGTGAGCCACCTGTACGCGCTCGGCTCACGGGAGGCCGGGCGCGGGGCCCTTCGGGGCGGCGGCGTCCACGTCATCGTGCCGGACGCCCACCGCGCCAAGGAGTACGCCGACTTCTTCTCGCCGCTCCTGGAGGAGGCGAGGACGATGACGGTCGCCCGGCTGGGCGCCGCGCCCCTGTCCGCGGTGGGCAGGGAGGCGTATCTGGCGGACATTGTCATCGGCACGGCTAAGGAGTTCGCCGCCTGCTGTGCCGCGTACCGCGACGCGGGCCCGGACTTCGCCCGCCACGAGGCCCGCGGTCATCTGGCCCTGGTCGTCGAGGGGAGCGGCGCGGGTCCGGGGCCCGAGGCGCTCACGCGCCGGTACGCCCGGCTGGCCATCGTGTGACCGCCCCCGTGAACTCCCCCTGGGGAACGGGCCCTTCGGCGGGCACCTTGCGAGGTGCCCGCGTACCGCATCCCCCGCGAGTGAGGTTAGCCTAACCAAACAAACTCATCCGGCGTGAGGGTTTTGGGTGATCATTACGGCTGTATTAGGTTAGGCTTACCTAACCGATACGGGGGGAGTCGCCCATGCCTGACCACATACCCGGCGCCCGCGCCGCGCTCGCCGACAGGACCGCCCTGGTCACCGGGGCGGGACAGGGCATCGGAGCGGCGGTCGCCGAGGCGCTGGCCGCCGAGGGCGCCCACGTGGTCGCCACCGACCGCACCGCCGACACCGTCAAGGCGCTGGCCGCCGACTGGGCCGCCGACCCGGCCCGGTGGGGCGAGGGCGGGGCGGGCACCCTCACCGCCGAGGCCATGGACGTCACCGACGCCGCGGCCGTCGAGGCGCTGGTGGCGGAGACCGAACGCGCGCACGGCCCGCTCGACATCCTCGTGAACGTGGCCGGGATCCTCCGCCCGGGACCCGCCGCCGAACTCACCGACGCCGACTGGGCGGACACCTTCGCCGTGAACACCAGCGGCGTCCTGCACACCGCCCGCGCCGTCACGCCCCGCATGGCCGCGCGCGGCCGGGGCAGCGTCGTCACCGTCGGCTCCAACGCCGCCGGAGTGCCCCGCACCGGCATGGCCGCCTACGCCGCGTCCAAGGCCGCGGCCGCCATGTACACCAAGTGCCTCGGCCTGGAGCTGGCCCGCAGCGGCGTGCGGTGCAACGTGGTCGCCCCCGGCTCGACCGACACCGCCATGCAACGCGCCCTGTGGACCGACGAGAACGCCCTCCAACGGGTCATCGACGGCGACCCGGCCACGTACCGCACCGGCATCCCGCTCGGCCGCATCGCGGCACCCCGGGACATCGCGGACGCCGTGGTCTTCCTCGTCTCCGACCGGGCGCGCCACATCACCATGCAGGAGCTGTACGTCGACGGCGGCGCCACGCTCCGCTGACGCGCCACCCATCTTCCGCACCCCGCACACCTCCCGCCCACCCGTGTCCGTACGCCCGCACGCCCACGGACCGTCAGAGAAACGGAGATCCTCGTGTCGACGGCACCCGATGTCGCCCCACACGCCCCGGCCCCCCTCACCCCCACCGGGGGAGCGGCCCCGGCCCACCCGACGGTGGAGGCCGAGCAGGGCCACCCCGCCGTGGGAGCCGCCACCGCGCTCCTCGCCGACTACGCACCGGGCGCCCGCTTCCTCGGCACCCCCACCCGGACCCTGCTCGGACAGGGCGTCCACAGTGAAGTGCCGCACGACAAAAGACCGTTGGCCGCGCGCGTCGCCCACACCCTGGCCGCCGCCCGGGAGGCGGGCGCCGAGGCGCCGGTCGTCATCGGCGCGGTGCCCTTCGACCACGACGCCCCCGCGGCGCTCGCGGTGCCCGCCGCGCTGCACACCGCGCCGCCCCTGGCCGCCGACCCGCTCATCGCCCTGCCCGCCCAGGCGCCGGCCGCCGCTGACTGGCGCATCCGCCAGGTGCCCGCGCCGGAGCACTACGGCAAGGCCGTCGCCGCGGCCGTCGACCGCATGTGGCGGGGCGAGTTCAGCAAGGTGGTCCTCGCCCGCACCCTCGAACTCGACACGCCGGACAGCGCGGAGCCGGTCGACGTCCCCGCGATGCTCCAGCGCCTGGCCCGCCGCGACCCCGCCGGCTACACCTTCGCGCTGCCCACGGCCCCCGAGCGCACCCTCATCGGCGCCAGCCCCGAACTCCTGGTGTCCCGGCGCGGCCGGCAAGTGGTCGCCAACCCGCTCGCCGGATCCATCCCGCGCAGCGACGACCTGGCGGAGGACGTGCGCCGCGCGGCGGCCCTGCTGCGGTCGTCGAAGGACCTGCACGAGCACGCCGTCGTCGTCGACGCCGTCCACCAGGCGCTCGCCCCCTACTGCGTGGACATGGCCGTCCCCGCCGCGCCGACGCTGATCCGCACCGCCGCCATGTGGCACCTGTCGACCACCGTCACCGGCACCCTCTCCAGGCCGAAGACGTCCGCGCTCGAACTCGCCTGCGCCCTGCACCCCACCCCGGCCGTGTGCGGCACGCCGACCGCCACCGCCCGCGAGGTCATCCGCGAGAGCGAGCCCTTCGACCGTGGGTTCTTCACCGGCGTGGTGGGCTGGGGCGACGCGTCCGGCGACGGCGAATGGGTCGTCACCATCCGCTGCGCGGAGGCCGAGCGCAACTCCCTGCGCCTGTACGCGGGCGCGGGCGTCGTCGCCGCGTCCGAGCCGGAGGCCGAGACCGCGGAGACCGCCGCGAAGTTCCGTACCTTCCTCGCCGCCGTGGGGGCCGAGCTGTGAGCGCCGGGACGCCCCTGACCGCCCGGTCCCTGGCGCCCGCCTGGCCCGAGGAGTTCGCCGCCCGCTACCGCGCGGCGGGCTGGTGGCGCGGCGAGACCTTCGGGGGCATGCTGCGCGAGCGCGCGGCGGCCCACCCGGACCGGATCGCGATCGTCGACCCCGCCACCGACCGCCGCTGGACGTACGGCGACCTCGACGCGCGCGCCGACCGCCTCGCCGCAGGGATGCTCGCCCGCGGCATCGCGCCCGGTGACCGCGTCGTCGTCCAGCTCCCCAACATCGCCGAGTTCTTCGAGGTGATCTTCGCCCTCTTCCGGATCGGCGCCCTCCCGGTGTTCGCGCTGCCCGCGCACCGCGAGACGGAGATCGCCTACTTCTGCCGTTTCACCGAGGCCGCCGCCTACGTCATCGCCGCCGAGCACGGCGGCTACGACTACCGCGCCCTCGCCGCCACCGTCCGCGCCGAGGTGCCGACGCTGCGGCACGTGTGGGTGGCCCAGGGCGAGCCGGGGGAGTTCACCGCCCTGGACGACGTACGCGCCGACACCGGCGGCCCCGTGGAGGTGCCCGGGCCTGCGCCGCAGGACCTGGCCTTCCTCCAGCTCTCCGGCGGCAGCACCGGCGTGCCCAAGCTGATCCCGCGCACCCACGACGACTACCTCTACTCCCTGCGCGGCTCCAACGAGCTGTGCGGCGTCGACGAGCACAGCGTCTATCTGTGCGTGCTCCCGGCCGCCCACAACTTCCCGCTGTCGTCGCCCGGCACGCTCGGCGCGCTCCACGCCGGGGCCCGCGTCGTGCTCAGCCCGCGCCCCGACCCCGAGACCGCCTTCTCGCTCATCGCGGCCGAGGGCGTCACCCTCACCGGCCTCGTGCCGCCGCTCGCCCTGCTGTGGACGCAGGCCGCCGCCACCACCGCCCACGACCTGAGCAGCCTCGACGTCCTCCTCGTGGGCGGCGCCAAGTTCAGCGAGGAAGCGGCCCGGCGCGTCCGCCCGGCCCTCGGCTGCACCCTCCAGCAGGTCTTCGGCATGGCCGAGGGCCTGGTCAACTACACCCGCCTCGACGACCCCGAAGAGGTCATCGTCACCACCCAGGGCAGACCGATCTCCCCGGACGACGAGATACGCGTCGTCGACGACGAGGACAACGACCTGCCGCCCGGCTCCACCGGCCACCTCCTGACCCGCGGCCCGTACACGATCCGCGGCTACTGGAACGCCCCCGAGCACAACGCCCGCTCCTTCACCGCGGACGGCTTCTACCGCACCGGCGACATCGTCCGCCTCACCGGCACCGGCCACCTGATCGTCGAGGGCCGCGCCAAGGACCAGATCAACCGCGGCGGCGAGAAGATCGCGGCCGAGGAGATCGAGAACCACCTCCTGGCCCACCCCGCCGTCCACGACGCCAACGTCGTCGGCGAACCCGATCCCTACCTCGGCGAGCGCACCTGCGCCTATGTGATCCTGCGCGCCGGAGCCGAGCCGCTGAAGCCCGTCGCGGTGAAGCGGTTCGTACGCGAGCGGGGCCTCGCCGCGTACAAGGTCCCCGACCGCGTCGAGTTCGTGGAGGCCTTCCCGCACACCGGCGTCGGCAAGATCTCCAAGAAGGACCTCAGAGCGGCCGCCGCCGACCGGCCCGCCGCACCCTGACGGCGCCGGCCCCTTCGTACCCGACCCACCGATTCGCACCCCACCCGGACGGAACGCACCACGCCATGGCCCTGCCCCGCATCACCCCCTATCCCATGCCCGCCGCGGCGGACCTGCCCGCCAACCGCGTCGACTGGAGGGTCGACCCGGCCCGCGCCGTGCTCCTCGTGCACGACTTGCAGAACTACTTCCTGTCCGCGTACGACACCGATGCCGCGCCGGTCCCCGACCTGCTGCGCAACGTACGGGCCTTGAAGGAACGCGCGGCCGCCCTCGGCGTTCCCGTGGTCTACACCGCGCAGCCCGGCGGCCAGACCCCCGCCGAGCGCGGCCTCCAACAGGACTTCTGGGGCCCGGGCCTGCCGGACGACCCGAGGGCGGCGGCCATCGCCGAGCCCGTCGCCCCCGGCCCCGGCGACCAGGTCCTCACCAAGTGGAAGTACAGCGGTTTCGTCCGTACGTCCCTGGCCGACGACCTCCGCGCCCAGGGCCGGGACCAGCTGGTCATCACCGGTGTCTACGCCCACATCGGCGTCCTGATGACAGCGTGCGACGCCTGGATGCGTGACATCCAGGCCTTCGTGGTCGCCGACGCCGTGGCCGACTTCTCCGCCGACGAGCACGCGATGGCCCTGCGCTGGGCCGCGGGACGCTGCGCCGTGGTCACCACCGCCGCCGAGGTCCTGGCCGCGAACCAAGGCCTGCCCGAGGGGAGTTAAGAGAATTCCCACTGGTCTACACCTTGACTGGTATAGACCAAGGCGGGTTGACTGCGCCCAGTCCATCTCGGCCCCCCACCGCGGCTCGCCGCCGCATCGAGGAGTGAAGAGATTGAACGAGCGCAAGCCAAGACGAGGCGTCACCGCCCGGCTCCGTGAACGCGCGCGCCGGCTGCGGCCGTTGGTCGCGACCTCGGCCGCCACCGGCGTCGCGGCCCTCCTGGCCACCCTGCTGCCCACGTCGGCCGCGACCGCCGCCCCGGCCGCGGCCCCCGCCTGCGCCGCCGCCTGGGACTCCGGCTCCGTCTACACCAACGGCTCCACCGTGTCGCACGGCAAGCACAACTGGCAGGCCAAGTGGTGGACCCGGGGCGAGACCCCCGGCACCACGGGAGCGTGGGGAGTCTGGGTGGACAAGGGGGAGTGCGGCACCGGAGGCGGGAACCCCGACCCGGGCGACTTCCTCGTGAGCCAGGCCCAGTTCGAGAAGATGTTCCCGAACAGGAAGCCCTTCTACACCTACCAGGGCCTGGTCGACGCCCTGAAGGCCTACCCCGAGTTCACCAGGGCCGGCAGCGACACCGTGCGCAAGCGCGAGGCCGCGGCCTTCCTCGCCAACGTCAGCCACGAGACCGGCGGGCTCGTCCACGTCGTCGAGCAGAACCAGGCCAACTACCCGCACTACTGCGACAAGACCCAGCCCTACGGCTGCCCCGCGGGCAACGACGCGTACTACGGGCGCGGCCCCATCCAGCTCAGCTGGAACTTCAACTACAAGGCCGCGGGCGAGGCCCTCGGCCTCGACCTGCTGAACAACCCCTGGCTGGTCGAGCGCGATCCGTCCGTGGCCTGGCAGACCGGCCTGTGGTACTGGAACACCCAGAAGGGCCCCGGCAAGGTGACGGGCCACCAGGCGATCGTCGACGGCCACGGCTTCGGCGAGACCATCCGCAGCATCAACGGCACCCTGGAGTGCAACGGCGGCAACCCCACCCAGGTGCAGAGCCGTATCAACCGCTACAAGGAGTTCGTCCAGATCCTCGGCACCACCCCCGGCGACAACCTGAGCTGCTGACACCACCCCGAGCCGCCGCGCCCCGGCCCGACGGGACGCGGCGGCCCAGGCGCGCGGCGCTGACACGATCGCGTCGTTCTCCGCGCGTTCCGGCTCGGAACGCGCCGCCGTGCACCCATACTGGCGGCCGTGCGAGTTGCGATGATGACAGCGGGCTCCCGGGGCGACGTCGCCCCCTTCACCGGCCTCGGCGCCGGACTCGTCCGAGCCGGGCACGACGTCACCCTGGTGACGCACGACATGTTCGAGCCCCTCGTCCAGGGCTCCGGCGTCCGCTTCCACCCGCTGCCCGTCGACCCGCGGGCGGAGCTGCGCTCCGAGCGCGGCCAGGGCCTGCACCGCAGCGGCACCGGCGTGGGCAAGCTGCTGCGGGCCATGTCGATGGGCAGAGCCGTCGTCGGGCAGTTCACCGACAGCCTCATCGAGGTCGCCGAGGACAGCGACGTCCTGCTCATGAGCGGCGTGGTGGCCCCGCTGGGCTGCTCCGTCGCCGAGGGCCTGAGGCTGCCGAGCGTCGGCGTCAACCTCCAGCCCATGCACGCCACGCGCGCGTTCGCGCCCCCGCTCGCCACCGTGCGCTCGCTCGGCCCGGTGGGCAACCGCCTGGCCGGACACGCGGTCACCACCCTCATCGAGCAGATCTTCACCGAGGCCGCCCGCGAGGCACGCCGCCGTCTGCGGCTGCCGCCGCTCGGCGTCGGGGCCGCGCGCCGCGCCCGCGAACGGCGGGGCTGGCCGGTCCTGTACGGCTTCAGCCCCCGGGTCGTGCCCCGGCCCGGAGACTGGCGCCCCGGCCTGGACGTCGTCGGGTACTGGTGGCCGCACGACGTGCACAACCACCTGCCCGCCGAGGTGGAGGACTTCCTCGCCGCGGGCCCCGCCCCGGTCTACGTCGGCCTCGGCAGCGCCACCGTCCCCGACCCGGCCCGCCTGTGCGGCCAGGTCGTCCGCGCCCTGCGCGCGGCGGGCCTGCGCGGCCTGATCCAGCGCGGCTGGGCCGGTCTGTCCGCCGCGGGCGACGACATGCTCACCATCGACGACGTCCCGCACAGCCTGCTCTTCCCGCGCACCGCCGCCGTCGTGCACCACTGCGGCGCGGGCACCACCGCCGCGGGCCTGCGCGCGGGCGTCCCCGCCGTGCCCGTGCCCGTGCAGTTCGACGAGATGTTCTGGGCGAGCCGCCTCACCGCCCTGGGCGTGGCCCCCTACCCGCTGCCCCTGCGCCGGCTGACCGCCCCGCGCCTCGCGGACGCCCTCACCCGGGCGACGAGCGCCCCCCGCCACCGGGAGCGCGCGCGGCTCTTGGCGGACCAGCTGGCCGCCGAGGACGCCGTCGCTCCCGTACGCGCCCTGCTCCAGCGCATCGAGAGCGGGGAGCACCTAGGGGTTCACCCGAGGTAGACCTGAGGCGTGCGGTCCCGCCACGGGACGGCCTGCTCCAGCTGCGCGGCCACCTGGAGCAGCAGGTCCTCGCGGCCGTGCCCGGCCACCAGCTGCACACCGATGGGCAGGCCCTCGCGGCTCTGGCCGAGCGGCAGGCTGATCGCCGGGTTTCCCGACACGTTGAACGTGGCGGTGAACGGCCCGTACGTGAACAGGCGGTGCAGCCACGAGCGTGCCGAGTGCCCCTCGTGGTCGTAGTTGAGGGTCCCGTGCGGCGCGGGCAGCCGGCCGAGGGTGGGCGTCAGGAGCAGGTCGTACTCCTGGAAGAAGCGGCCGATCGAGCGCGTCACCAGGTTCTGCGCCTCGGTCGCGGCCATCACGTCCAGCAGCGTGAAGTCCTCGGTCTCGGTGAGCACGCGCCGCGACACCCCCTCCAGCCGCGTGGGGTCGGGCCTGCGCGGCGCACCGCGCAGCACGGCACCGCCGGTGGTGACGACCGTCAGCAGCGCGGCCTCGACGACGGCGCCGCCGTCGACGTCAGGAGAGGCCTCGGTCACCACGTGCCCGATCCACTCCAGGACCTGGCCCGCGGTGACCGCCGCGTCGGCGACCTGCGGGTCCACGGTGCCGCCCGTCCACGCCTGGGTGGTCAGGGCGATCCGCAGCCGCCCGGGGTCGGCGCGGATCGCCTCGGCGTAGGGCCGGGCGGGCGGCGGCGCCTGGTACTTGTCGCCGACGGCGGGCGCGCAGACGGCGTCCAGGAGATGGGCGGTGTCCCGCACGGTACGCGTGACCGCGAACTCCACCAGCTGACCGAAAGCGCTCTCACCGGTGGCCGGCCCGCACGGCGTGCGCCCCAGGCCCGGCTTCAGGCCGACCAGGCCGCACGAGGCGGCCGGGACGCGGATGGAACCGCCCGCGTCGTTCGCGTGCGCCAACGGCACCGCGCCCGCCGCGACCAGGGCGGCCGCCCCGCCGCTCGACCCGCCCACGCCGCGCTTGGGGTTCCAGGGGTTGCGCGTCGCGCCGTAGCGCACCGACTCCGTGGCGAAGTTCAGGCCGAACTCCGGCGCGGTGCTCTGCCCGAGCGCCACCAGGCCCGCGGCACGGAACCGGGCCATCAGGTCGTGGTCGGCCAGGGCGTACGCGCCCTTGATGGCACGGCTGCCGATCGTGAACGGCACGCCCTGCGCGAAGGGGCCGCTGTCCTTGATGACGAACGGCACCCCGCCGAAGGGGCCCCCGGGCTCGTGCGCGAGGGACGGGTCGAACAGCGGCTGCGTCAGCGCGTTCAGCTCGCCGTCGACCTGTTCGAGGGCGCGCCGCGCGCAGGCCTCGACCTCGGCCGCGCTCACCTGGCGCGTCCGGATCAGCTCACGCAGCCCCACCGCGTCGAAGGACGCGTACTCGTCCAGCTCCAGCGCTCCCAGCTCCTTGATCTGTGCCCTGCGTACTGCGTACTGCGTGCTGTCTGCTGTCCGTTGCTCCCGCGTACGAGGAAGGGGTCAGCGGCCCGGCGCCGTGGCGCCCAGGTGATCGGTGATCTCCCGTACGACCGACTCGGTGTGATCGCCGAGGAAGAAGTGCCCGCCGGGGAAGACGCGCAGCCGGAACGGGGCCACGGTGTGCTGTGCCCAGGCCCTGGCCTCGGCGATGTCGACCAACGGGTCGCTGTCGCCGGTCAGCGCGAGGACCGGGCAGTTCAGGGGCGGCCCCGGCCGGTAGCGGTAGGTCTCGATGGCGCGGTAGTCGCCGCGCATGGCGGGAAGGACCATGGTCAGGACCGCCTCGTCGGCGAGCAGCTCCGAGTCGGTGCCGCTCAGCCGCCGCAGCTCCTCGACGAGGCCCCGGTCGTCGCGCAGGTGCACCTGCTCCTCGCGCTGCCGCGAAGGCGCCCGGCGGCCGGAGGCGAAGAGGCCGTGCAGGACGACACCGCGTGCCTCAAGGCGCCGGGCCACCTCGAAGGCGACCGTCGCGCCCATGCTGTGCCCGAAGAACGTCAGCGGCCGGTCCGCCAAGGGCGCCAGCTCGGCCGCGAGCCGGTCCGCGAGGAGCGATATGTCCGTGATGCACGCCTCTTGGAGGCGGTCCTGGCGACCGGGGTACTGCACGGCGAGCACGTCGGCCACCGGGGAGAGCGCGGCGGAGAACGGGAAGTAGTAGGTCGCCGAGCCGCCCGCGTGCGGGAAGCAGACGACGCGATCGCCCGCCTGTGGCCCCGGATGGAACCGCCGGACCCAGGCGCTGCCGGTCGATGCCATCACGGTGCCTCTTCTCCGCTTCGTGCCAGTGGCGCCAGGTCAGCCGGGTGGTGCCCGGGTCGCGCCGGTGGTGCTCGCGCGCGAGTGGTGCGCGAGCGAGGGCTACCTTAAGCTCCCCGAGCCCCCGACATGACACCGGAGGGGGCCCGGCGGCACTGAGGTATATTTCGAGCCACTGCGATGACCGGCCCGTGACTCCGTCCCCGCAGCTCGCACCCACTCGGTCCCCGGTCCACCATGAATTCCGGACAAGCGGAACTGACGACGGCGGACGCGGCCCGGAAAATTAGTGCTTGACGGTCGGCCCTTTCGTGACGCAGTGTTGCGGGACAGTCGTCAGTGAGTAGGCGAGTAGACGACTGCTCGACGGTTGTGAAACGCCGGGCACGGGGGACGGGGCGTACGTACACATGGTTCAACAGCGCAACGATGTCATTCGTCATGCTCGCCTCTCCGACCTGCCCCGACTTCTCGAACTCGAGGAGTTGTGCTGGCCCGAGCCGCTGCGGGTCTCCGAAGAAGTCATCCGCCGGCGGCTTTTCTCCTATCCCGTCGGCCAGTTCGTCGTCGAGTCCGACGGCGCGGTGCACGCGGTCATCTACTCCCAGCGCATCGCGCAGCCGGAGGACGTGTTCTCCGCGACCTTCGCCACCGCCGACCGCCTGCACCGGCCCGAGGGGCCGGTCGCCCATGTCCTCTCGCTGAACGTCGACCCTTCGAAGCAGAGCTTCCGTTTCGGCGACACGCTGCTGGAACACCTGCTGACCTGGGCTGAGAGCGAGGCGTCCGTCCGGACGGCGGTCGGCGTGACCCGGTGCCGGGACTTCGGCAGGCACCCGGAAGCGGACCTGGCCGCGTACGTGCGCGCGACGAACGCGCAGGGTCGCTGCCTCGACACCGTCCTGCGCCTGCACCAGCTCCACGGCGCCGAGATCCGCGCGCTCGTCCCGGGATATCGGCCGGGAGATCTGGACAACGAGGGAAACGGCGTACTCGTCGTCTACGATCTGTCGGCCCGTCAGGAGCGAGTGCGAATTCTCCAAAGCGAAGGAGAGAAGTCCGCGGCGGCCCCCATTCCGTCGGGCGGGCAACTCGCCGGGGAAATACGGGAGTTCTTCGACGTTATACTCGGCGTTGACTACGAGGGAATCGAGCACCCGCTGGAAAGCCCTCTCTTCGAGCTGGGATTCGACTCGGCAGGGCTTCTGGATCTTCAGGAAAAGATCGAATCCCGATACGGAATTGCGCTCGCCCCCCTCTTCTTCTTCGAGCACAACACCGGTGCCTTGATCATTTCCTACCTGGAAGATCTCAGGGAGGGTGAAACAGGCCACACGCCGGAGGCCGAGGCGTCCGCCGCGGCCACGCGGCCCGCGCGCTCCGCCGACTCCCGCGACCAGGGCTCCCGCGACCAGGGCTCCCGCGACCAGGGCTCCCGCGACCAGGGCTCCCGCGATCACGGCTCCCGCGATCACGGCTCCCGCGATCACGGCTCCCGCGATGTGGCGATCATCGGGACGGCCTGCCGCCTGCCCGGCGGCATCGAGGACCGCGCCGGTCTGTGGGAGCTGCTCACGTCCGGCCGCAGCGCGATCGGCACCCTGCCCGAGGGGCGCTGGCAGTGGCCCGACGGCACCGGGCCCGACACCCACCCCGGCATCGACCGCGGCGGCTTCGTCACCGACGCCGGGGCCTTCGAGGCGGGCCTGTTCCGCGTCACCCCGTACGAGGCACGGCACATGGACCCGCAGCAGCGCTGGGCCCTGGAGCTGGCCTGGGCCTGCCTGGAGGACGCCGGATACGCGCCGAGCGGCGTCGCGGGCACGCGGACGGGCGTCTTCATCGGCGCCAGCGGCTCGGACTACCAGCGCGTCATGGACACCCGCGGCCTGCCCGTGCGCGCCCACAGCGGCCTCGCGACCTCCATGGCCGTGATCGCCAACCGCGTCTCGTACTTCTTCGACCTGCGCGGCCCGAGCGTCCAGCTCGACACGGCCTGCTCCAGCTCCCTCGTGGCCGTGCACACCGCCCTGCGCGCGCTGCGCGCGGGGGAGTGCGACACGGCCCTGGTCGGCGGCGTCAACGTGCTGTGCCACCCCGCCAACAGCATCGCCTACCACCAGGCGGGCATGCTGTCGCCCGACGGGCTGTGCAAGACCTTCGACGCCTCGGCCAACGGCTACGTGCGCTCCGAGGGCGGCGTCGCCCTGCTCCTGAAGCCGCTCGCCGCCGCGCTCGCCGACGGCGACCCGGTGCACGCCGTCATCAAGGGCAGCGCCACCAACCACGGCGGCCAGGCGGGCGGCCTCACCGTGCCCAGCGCCGCCCTCCAGGCGAGCCTCGTCGAAGCCGCCCTCGCCGACGCGGGCCTCAGCGCGCGCGACATCGGCTACGTGGAAGCGCACGGCACCGGCACCGCCCTCGGCGACCCCATCGAAGTCCAGGGCCTGACCAAGGCGTTCGCCGACAGCGACGTCCCCTGCGCCCTCGGCTCGGTGAAGACGAACCTGGGCCATCTGGAAGCCGCCGCGGGCATCACCGGCCTGCTGAAGACCGTCCTCGCCCTCCAGCACCGGCAGCTCCCCGCCTCGCTCCACTACGAGCGCCCCAACCCGCACATCGACCTCGACGCCTCGCCGTTCTCCGTCGTGAGGCGGCTCTCCGCCTGGGACCTCGAAGGACGCCCCCTCCGCCGCGCCGGGATCAGCAGCTTCGGCTCGGGCGGCAGCAACGCCCACGTCGTCGTCGAGGAGTTCCCGCGCACCGAGCCCGCGCCGGACACGGCCCACGGTGGGGGCACCTCCCGAGAGCCCTCGATGGTCGTCCTGTCCGCCCGCAGCACGCCCCAGCTGCTGCGCCAGGCCCAGCGCCTGCTCGACCACCTGCGGCAGGAGCAGCCGGCCGACGCGGACCTGAGGGACATCGCGTACACCACGCAGGTGGGCCGCGCGGAGCTGCCCGAGCGGCTCGGCCTGCCGGTGACGAGCGTGGCCTCCCTCACCGCGCTCCTCGACGACTTCGTGACGGGCTTCGTGACGGGCGCACCCGCCTCGCCCGCCGTCCTGCGCGGACGAGCCGAGCGGGACGCCCCGCCCGCCCCCGCTCCCGGCGCGGCCGCCGCGGACGTCCTGGCCGCGTGGGTGCGCGGCGCCCGCGTCGACTGGACGGCGTACGGCAGGGCGCGCCGCGTCCCGCTGCCCACCCACGCCTTCGACCGCGACCACTACTGGATCGGCGACGACCCCACCGACGCCGGGCCGCGCGGCACGGCCGACCAGGACCCGTCCGCCGCGCCGCGCGCCCCCCACCACCCCCTGCTCCAGCGCGCCACGCCGGACGCGGGCGCCGTCGCCTGCTTCGAGTCCACCGTCACCGCGCAGGACTTCTTCCTGCGCGACCACCGCGTCGCGGGCGATCCGGTGCTGCCCGCCGTCGCCTCCCTGGAGATGGCACGCGAGGCCGCCGACCGCACGCTGCCCGCCACCGCCGACGCGGCCGGGGCGCTGCGCCTGGAGAACGTGGCGTGGTCGCGCCCCGTCGTCGTACGCGACGGGACGCGGACGCTCCGCACCGTCCTGACGGAGGGCGCGAACGGCCCCGCCGCCGCGGCGGATCCGGCCCCCGCGGACGGCCCGTTCGCCTTCGAGATCCGCGCTGCCGACGTCGTCCACGCGCGTGGAACGGCCTCCCGCGTGCGGACGGCCGCGCCCGATCTCCTCGACCTCGACGCGCTGAAGTCCCGCACGGGCGCCGCGGTGCTCGACGTGGACGACTTCTACGCCACGCTGCGCGCCACAGGACTCGACTACGGCGCCGCGCACCGGGCGGTGCGCGAGATCCGCCTCGGCGACGGCGAACTCCTCGCCGCGCTGGCCGTACCGGACGAGGTGGCGGCCACCCTCGGCGACTTCGTCCTGCACCCCAGCGTGCTCGACGGCGCCCTCCAGGCCGCCTTCGCGCCGGACGTCCACGCGGCGGAACCAGGCGGTCTCGCGCTGCCCTTCGCCCTCGACCGCCTCGACGTCCACGGGACGACGCCGCGCTCCGCGTACGCGTGGATCCGCGCGGTGCCGACCGCCTCGCGCCAGGTGCGGCGCTGGGACCTCGACCTCTGCGACGACCAGGGAAGGATCTTCGCGCGGCTGCGCGGCTACTCCATGCGCAAGACCACGCAGCCCGCCGCGGAGGCGGGCGCCACGCACGACGTGACGCTGTTCCGCCCGGTGTGGCGCGCGGCCGACGCCCCTGGCCGCCCCGACGCCCCCGCCCGCACGGCGCGGCTCGTGCTCGCCTGCGGCTTCGAAGGCCACCTCGGCGAACTGCGCGCGCTCGCCCCGGAAGTGACGTTTCTGGAGCCGCCCGAGCAGGCCACCGACCGCCCGGTGGCGCACTCCGTCGCCGAGCACGCCGTCGAACTGCTCCGCGCCGTACGAGGCCTCCTCCTCGGCAAGCCCGCAGGCTCCGTGCTCCTCCAGGTCGTGACCCCCGCCGACGGCGAACAGGCGCTGCACCAGGCCCTGTCCGGACTGCTGCGCACGGCCCGTCTGGAGAATCCGGCCCTCGTCGGCCAGGTCGTCGCCGTGCCCGCCGACGCGTCGGCCGCGTATCTCGCCGAGACCCTGGAGGCGGAGAGCCACCACCCCGGCGACCAGCACGTCCGCCACGGCGGCGGCGCCCGCGAGGTCCTCGCCTGGGAGCCCCTGGACGCGGCGGGCGCGCCCGGCGTGCCGCCCGTGCCGTGGCGGGCCGGTGGCGTCTACCTCATCACCGGCGGCGCGGGCGGCCTCGGCCGGATCTTCGCCCGGGACATCGCCCGCCGCGCCCCCGGCGCCGTCCTGTGCCTGACCGGCAGGTCCCCGCTGGGCCCGGCGGTCGAGGCGGAGCTGGCGGCACTGCGTGCCGAGGGCGCGCGTCCCGAGTACCACGTGCTCGACGTCACGGACCGGCGGGCCACCGAGCGCCTCGTCCGGAAGCTGACGCGGCGTCACAAGGCGCTGCACGGCGTGCTGCACGCCGCCGGGGTCCTGCACGACGCCTTCCTCCAGCGCAAGACCGACGCGGAGTTCCGCCGCGTCCTCGCCCCCAAGCTCGCCGGCTGCCACGCAGTCGACGAGGCCACCAAGGGCCTCGACCTGGACTTCTTCGCGCTGTTCTCATCCGTCATGGGTGCCACCGGCAATGTCGGCCAGGCCGACTACGCCGTGGCCAACGCCTTCCTCGACGCGTTCGCCCACCACCGCGCCACGCGTGTCGCCGCGGGCGAGCGCGGCGGGCGGACCCTGTCGGTCGCCTGGCCCCTGTGGCACGGCGGCGGCATGGGCGCGGACGAGGACACCCGCAAGGCCCTGCGGCTGCGCGGCGGCTTCCTGCCGATGGCCACGGACGCCGGGGTCGACGCCTTCCACCGCGCCTTGGACAGCGCCGAGCCCCACGTCGTCGTCTGGGCCGGGGACCGCGCGGCGGGCGAGCGGGCACTCCTGGACGCGGCGCCCGCCCCGGAGCCCGCCCGGCCCGCCCCCGCCCCCGTCGCCGACAGGGCCGCTGCGGCCGACGAGCAGGCCCTGCGCGCCCGCGCGGTGGAGTTCCTCAGGGCGGAGCTGTGCCGCCTCACCCAGCTGCCCCCGGGCGACATCGACGACGCCGAACCCCTGGGCTCGTACGGCATGGACTCGATCCTGGCGACCGAGCTGACGGCGGGCCTGGAGAAGACGTTCGGCTCGCTGCCGAAGACGCTGCTGTTCGAGTACCACACGCTCGCCGAACTGGGCGGCTACTTCCTCGGCGGCCACCGGGCCGTCCTGGAGGGGATGTTCGCGGACGGCCCCGAGCGGGCGGAGCGGCGGCCCGCCGCCGTGGCGCCCGCCGCGGTCGTGCGGGAAGCCCCCGGGCCGCAGGCGCGCCCCGC
Source organism: Streptomyces sp. NPDC045778 (assembly GCF_056431945.1). Lineage (NCBI taxonomy): Bacteria > Bacillati > Actinomycetota > Actinomycetes > Kitasatosporales > Streptomycetaceae > Streptomyces > Streptomyces sp. NPDC045778. The sequence goes on along the minus strand of NZ_JBWKJZ010000024.1, from coordinate 95,279 downwards.
CGAGGAGGACACCGCCCTGGACATCGCCGTCATCGGCCTGTCCGGCCGCTACCCCGAAGCGCGGGACGTCCACGAGTTCTGGGACAACCTGCGCGCCGGACGGGACTGCGTCGTCGAGGTCCCCGAGGACCGCTGGGACTGGCGGGAGCACTACGAGCAGGACCGCACCGTGCCCGGCCGCCACTACAGCAAGTGGGGCGGCTTCATCGCCGAGGTGGACCGCTTCGACCCGCTGTTCTTCAACATCGCGCCACACGAGGCCGACTACCTGGACCCGCAGGAGCGGCTGTTCCTGGAGCACGCCTGGACCGCGATGGAGGACGCCGGTTACACCCGGGAGCGTCTCGGTCGCGCCACCGGCGACGGCGCCGCCGGGCGGGTCGGCGTGTACGCGGGCGTGATGTGGGGGCAGTACCAGCTGCTGTTCCCCGGCGACGGCGACGGCGCGGGCCGCGGCAACCCCCACGCCCTCGGCAGCAGCTACGCGAGCGTCGCGAACCGCGTCTCCTTCGTGCTGAACCTGCACGGCCCCAGCATGACCGTCGACACCATGTGCTCAAGCTCGCTCACCGCCGTGGAGCTGGCCTGCCGCGACCTGCGCCGCGGCCGCACCGGACTCGCTTTCGCGGGCGGCGTCAACGTGACCGTGCACCCGAACAAGTACCTGGGCCTGAGCACCGGCCAGTTCATCTCCAGCCAGGGCCACTGCGAGAGCTTCGGCGTCGGCGGCGACGGCTACATACCCGGCGAAGGCGTCGGCGTCGTCCTGCTCAAGCCCCTGCGCGACGCCGAACGCGACGGCGACCACGTCTACGGCGTCATCAAGGGCAGCGGCGTCTCCCACGGCGGGCGCACCAACGGCTACACTGTGCCCAACCCGCGCGCCCAACAGGCCGCGATCCAGGACGCGTTGAGCGAGTCCGGCGTCGACCCGAGGACCATCAGCTACGTCGAGGCGCACGGCACGGGGACGAAGCTCGGCGACCCCATCGAGATCACCGGCCTGAGCCAGGCCTTCGCCGCCGCGTCCCCGGACGGCGGGGACGTCACGGGCCCCTGCTACCTCGGCTCCGCGAAGTCCAACATCGGCCACTGCGAGAGCGCCGCCGGCATCGCCGGGCTCACCAAGGTCCTGCTCCAGCTCCAGCACGGCCAGATCGTGCCGTCGCTGCACTCCGCGACGCTCAACCCGCACATCGACTTCTCCCGTACGCCGTTCGTCGTCAACCAGGAGCTGCGCGACTGGGAGCGCCCCGTCGTCGACGGGCGCCCGCGGCCGCGGATCGCCGGAGTCTCCTCCTTCGGTGCCGGTGGCGCCAACGCGCACCTGATCGTGGCCGAGCACCTCGACCGCCGCCCCGCCCCCGCAGGACACGGCCCGCAGCTGTTCCCGCTCTCGGCGAAGGACGACGACCGGCTGCGCGCCTACGCCGAGCGGCTGCTGCGCTTCGCCCGGGACAAGCAGGACGCAGCAGGGACCGCCGACATCACCCCCGCGGACCTCGCGTACACGCTCCAGACCGGGCGTGAGGCCATGGACGAGCGCCTCGGCGTCGTCGCCGACTCCTTCGCCGCGCTCGCCCGGAAGCTGGAGCGCCACCTGGCCGGTGACACCGCCGTGGAGGGCGTCTGCCGCGGCAACGCCAAGCGGGACCGCAAGGCCCTGGCCGTCGTGCCCGCCGAGGAACTCGCCGAGACCCTCGCCGCCCTGGCGCGGCGCGGCAAGGCGGCCGAACTCCTGGAGCTGTGGGCGCGCGGCGCCGCGCCCGACTGGCAGGCCCTGCACGCCACCACGCCGCGCAGGATCAGCGCCCCCACGTACCCGTTCGCACGCGACCGGCACTGGATACCCGAGGCCGCGCCCGCCGCTCCCGCGCCCGCCGACGCGGCGCCCGCCGCCTCCGGTACGCCGCTCTTCCTCACCAAGCAGTGGCGCCCCGCCCCCTCCACGCCCGGGCGGCCCGGCCCTTCGGGCGTCCTCGTCCTGCACGACCCCGCCACCCGGCGGCTCGCCGAACGCATCGCCGAACTCGTCGACCGCGCCACACCGGTGGACGCGACGGACCCCGGCGCCGACGGCGTCGTCGACCGGCACGCCCCCGCGTGCGCCGCCCTGGTCGACCTCACCGGGATCGGCGACGACACCGACGACACCGACGACACCGCCCACACCGACGGCATCGACCGGATCGCCGAGGGCAGCGCCTCCGGCCGTGCGCTCGCGCTCCTGCGGCGCGTGCTCGACGCGAAGGCCTCGCGGGACATCCACCTGCTCTTCGTCACCCAAGGCCTGGAGACCCCCGGCCCCGTCGAGCCCGGCGCGTCCCACCGGATCCCGCTCGCGGGGGCCGCCCGTGCCGCGCTCTACCGCCTGCTCCAGAGCGAGTACCGGGGCCTCGCCTCCCGCCACCTCGACCTCGACCCCGGCGTGCGCGACGCCGCCGCCCTCGCGGCCGTCGTCCACCGGGAACTCCTCGACGACGGGCGCACGCCGGAGGTCTGCCACCGCGACGGCACCCGGCTCGCCCCGGTGCTCGCCGAGACCCCGGCGCCCACGGCGTCCCGGCGCACACCGCCCGCCTTCGCCCCCGACGAGGTCCTGCTCGTGACCGGCGGCACCCGGGGCATCGGCCTGCTGTGCGCCCAGCACTTCGTCGCCCGGCACGGCGTACGACGCCTCGTCCTGACCGGCCGCGAGCCCCTGCCGCCGCGCCACCTGTGGACGGACCCGGACGCCTGCCCGCCCGCCGTCCGGGCGAAGACCGACGCCGTCGCAGCCCTGGAGGCACAGGGCGTCGAGGTACGCGTGCTCGCGCTGCCCCTGGACGACGCGGACGCGGTGGCGGCGGCCGTCGCCACCGTCTCGTCGACGCTCGGGCCGATCGCGGGCGTCCTGCACGCGGCGGGCCTCGTCGACACGAGCAACCCGGCGTTCGTCCGCAAGCCCGTCGCCGACATCGCCCGCGTCGTCTCACCCAAGATCGACGGCACCGCGCACCTGCTCGCCGCGCTCGACCCGCGCCCCCTGCGCTTCGCCGTCCTCTTCTCCTCGGTGTCCGCGGCCCTGCCGGCCCTCGGCGCCGGGCAGAGCGACTACGCCATGGGCAACGCCTTCATGGACTACTTCGCCCAGGCCCGCGCCCACGAACTGCCCGTCACCAGCGTCCAGTGGCCGAGCTGGCGCGAGACCGGCTTCGGCGAGGTCACGAACAAGGCGTACACCGACACGGGCCTGCTCAGCATCACGAACGCCGAAGGCCTGGCCTTCCTCGACGAGATCCTCACCGCGCCGCGCGGCCCCGTCGTCATGCCGGTACGGGTCGACGCCGCCCGCTTCGACGCGGCCGCCCTCCTGGACGCGCGCCCGGCGGCCCCGGCCACCCCGGCGCCCCAGGCCCGTACCGTCGAAGCCCCACGGGACACCACCGCACCCGAGTCCCTCAGGGCCCGGCTCACCGCCTACCTCAGTGACACCTTCAGCGGTGAACTCGGCCTCAAGCCCGGCCAGCTGGACGAGGACACCTCTTACGCCGACTACGGCGCCGACTCCATCCTGCTCGCCCAGGTCCTCCAGCGGATCCGCCGGCACCTCGACGTGCCGCTCGACCCGTCGGTGCTCCTGGAGTACCCGACCCTGAGCGAACTCGTGACCTGGCTGCTCGACACCTACCCGGCCGAGACCGCCACGCGCTTCGGCGCGGAGCCCGAGCCCGAGCCGGCGCCGTCCGCCGCCCCGCCCGTCCGCACCGAACCGCGCGCCACGGACGAGGACACCCGCGGCCCGGGTGCCGCCGTCGCCGTGATCGGCATGGCCTGCCGACTGCCCGGTGCTCCCGGTCTCGACGCCTACTGGGAGCTGCTGTCCGAGGGCCGCCGCGCCGTGCGCGAGGTGCCCGCCGAGCGCTGGGGACGGCCGACCGGCTTCCGCGCCGGGCTCGTCGACGACGTGTACGGCTTCGACGCCGGGCACTTCATGCTGCACGCCGAGGACGTCCGCGCCATGGACCCGCAGGCCCTCGTCCTCCTGGAGGAGAGCCTCAAGGCCGTCCACCACGCCGGCTACCGCGCGGCCGATCTGGAGGGCTCGCGCACCGGCGTGTACGTGGGCGCCCGCAGCGGGCAGCGCCCCGACGGCACCCTGGTGCACGGGGCCCGCAACCCCATCATGACGGTGGGCCAGAACTACCTGGCGGCCAACGTCTCCCAGTTCTTCGACTGGCACGGCCCCGCCATGGTCATGGACACCGCCTGCTCGTCCGCCCTTACGGCGATGAAGGTCGCCACCGACGCGCTCGCCGCGGGCTCCGTCGACCTGGCCTTGGTCGCGGGCGTCAGCCTGCTCGCCGACCCCGAGGCGCACGAGCTGTTCCGGCGCCGCGGACTGCTGCGCGAGGACGGCGAGTTCCACATCTTCGACCGCCGCGCGGGCGGCGTCGTCCTCGGCGAGGGCGCGGGCGTCGTCCTGCTCAAGCCGCTGGCCGCCGCCGAGCGCGACGGCGACACCGTGTACGCCGTCGTCGAGGGCCTCGCCGTCAACAACGACGGCCGCACGGCCGGGCCCGCCACGCCCAACCTCACCGCCCAGAAGCAGGTCATGCGGGAAGCCCTCCGCCAGGCCGGCTGCCCCCCGCACGAGGTGGGCCACCTGGACGTCAACGGCTCCGGGTCCGAACTCACCGACCTCCTGGAGCTGAAGGCCGTCCAGGAGGTGTACGGACCCGGCCGGACCACGCCGCTGCACGTCGGGTCGATGAAGCCCAACATCGGACACCCGCTGTGCGCCGAGGGCATCGCCGCGTTCATCAAGGTCGCGCTGATGGTCCACCACCAGCGCACGGTGCCCTTCCTGTCGGGCGAGCAGCCCATGGAGCACTTCACGATCGACCCCGCCGTGCTCCGCCTGCCCCGGCACGCCGAACCGGTGGACCTGGCGCACGCGGCGGTGAGCAGCTTCGCCGACGGCGGCACGAACGGCCACGTCATCCTGGGCCGCCCCGCGACGCCCCGCCCCGGCGCGGCCCGGCGGGGCCCCGTGGCGCTCCCGGCGCTCGACCGCCGCGACGTCCGCACCGGCGTGCCCGTCCGCAGCGGCACACCCGCCCCCACCGACGAGCCCGGTGCCGCCACCGAGGCACGGGTGTGGACGCGGCGCGTCGACGCCCGCGACGCCGTCGTGGACGGCCACCGCGTCTACGGCCGGCGGCTGCTGCCCGGCCTCGCCTGGATCGACCTCCTGTACGGCTGCTGCGCCGAGCTGGCACCGGACGCGTCCCCCGCCCGGCTCACCCTGCGCGACCTGTCGATCTACCGGCCGCTCGCCGTGGACGAGGGCGCCGCCGTGGAACTCCGCGTCGAGGCGCGCGCCACGGCCGCGGACACCTGGCGCCTCACCGTCACCGACGCCGCGGGGAGCGAGGGCGTGGCCCCGGCCCCGTACGTGACGGCCGAAGTCCACCTGACGGACGCCCCCGCCGCCTTCGAGGCGGACGCCCCCGCCGACGTCCTCGACGCGCTGCGTGCCCCCGGCGACGACGCGCGAGACCTCTGCGAGATCTACCGGAGCTTCCGCTCCCAGGAACTCGTGCACTCGGGCGCGATGAAGGCCGTCGGCTCGGTGCGCACCACGCCCGACGACATCTGGGTGAGCCTGGCGGTCGACGAGTCCTTCCTTGCGGGCGACTGGATAGAACGTTCGTTCCAGCCGGTTCTTATCGACGGGAGCGCGGTGGCGGCCAGCGCCGTCGCCCTGGGAGGCGAGCCGCGGCTCTTCCTGCCCCTGTACTACGCCTCGTTCCGGGCCGCGGCGCCGCTGGGCCGCGCCTGTCACACGCGTGTGCGGCGCGCCGGGATCACGCGCGCGGACGAACTGCTCACCTTCGGGATGGAGTTCTTCGACGACCACGGCCGCAAGCTGGGCGAGCTGACGGGACTCACCACGAAGGCGGTGCGCGACGCCGGGCACATCGATCCCGCACGGGGCGCGGCGTCGGACCCCGTGGCCGCGCCGACAGCTGTGGCCACACCGGCGGGCGACGCGATGCAGGCGCTCGTACGGTCGGTCGTCGCCGGTCGGCTCGGCGTTCCGGCGGACCACGTCGACGCGAGCGCGAGCTACTACGCCCTTGGCCTGGACTCCGCGACGCTGCTGCGGATCTCTGCGGAGCTGGGGGAGCGGCTCGGCACGAGGCTCGCGCCGACGCTGCTGTTCGAGCACGCCACGGTGTCGGCACTGGCCGGACACCTGGCCCGCCACCACCAGCCGGCCGAGGCGATGGAACCGATGGAGCCAGCCGAGGCGGTCAAGCCCGTCGGCGCACCTGAGCGCGCGGTCGAGGCCCCCGTCGTCGCCGTCGGTCAGGACATCGCGATTGTCGGCATCAGCGGCCGGTACCCGAAGGCGAGCGGCCTCACCGAGTTCTGGGAGAACCTCAAGTCCGGGCGCGACTGCGTCGGCGAGGTGCCCGAGGACCGCTGGCCGCGCGACACCTTCGACGGCGAGCGCACCCCCTCGGGGCGGCCGGTGTCCCGGGTGGGCGGCTTCCTCGACGACCCCGACTGTTTCGACGCGGAGTTCTTCCAGATACCCGACGCCGAGGCGGCCCAACTCGACCCGCAGGAGCGGCTGTTCCTCGAAGTGTGCTGGGAGGCCGTCGAGGACGCCGGATACACGCCCGCGGGCCTCTCCGGGACCGGGACCGGGGGCGGCGGACGGCGCGGGACGGTCGGCGTCTTCGCCGGGGTCATGCACAAGGACTACGTCCTGGTGCAGCACGACGCGGCCGACGGCGACACGGCGGGCCCGCGCCCGCCCCTGGCGATGAACGCCGCGGCCATCGCCAACCGCGTCTCGCACTTCTGCGACTTCCGCGGCCCCTCCCTCGCCGTCGACGCCGTGTGCGCCTCGTCGCTGAGCGCCGTGCACCTGGCGGTGGAGAGCCTGCGGCGCGGCGAGTGCGACGCCGCCCTCGCGGGTGGCGTGAACCTCTCGCTGCACCCGGCCAAGTACCGCACGTACGGCACCCTCGACCTGCTGGCGGGCGACGCGCCCGCCCGCTCCTTCGGCGCCGGTGGCGACGGTTACGTGGCGGCGGAGGGCGTCGGCGCCGTGCTCCTGAAGCCCCTTGACCGGGCGCTGGCCGACGGCGACGCCGTGTACGCCGTCATCAAGGGCACCGCGGTCAACCACTCCGGGCGGACCCCGGGCATCAGGGTGCCGTCCGTCGCCGCGCAGGCGGAACTCATCGAGACCTGTCTGGAGCGCGCCGGGGTCGACCCCGGGACGATCGGCTACCTCGAAGCTCACGGCACGGGCACGGAGATCGGCGACCTCATCGAAGTGCAGGGGCTGCGCCGGGCGTTCGAGAAGCACACCGACGCCAAGGGCTTCTGCGCCCTCGGCTCGGTCAAGTCCGCCATCGGCCACGCCGAGGCGGCCGCCGGGATCAGCGGGCTCACCAAGGCGGTGCTCCAGCTCCACCACAGGACCCTGACGCCGCTGGTCGGCGGCGCCGGAATCAACCCGTACCTCGACCTGGCCGACTCGCCCTTCCGCCTCCAGACGGACCTCGCGGAGTGGACGGTGGACGCGGGCGGGCCCGGCACGCCGCGCCGCGCGGGAGTGAGCGCGTTCGGCGCCACGGGCACCAACGCCCACGTGGTCGTCGAAGAGGCGCCCCCGGTGCCCGACCACGCCCTGAGCGGCGACGCGGCGGGCCCCGTGCTCGTACCGCTGTCGGCCACCGACGGCGACCGGCTGCGCGCCTACGCGGAGAAGCTGCTGCGCTTCCTCGACACCAAGGAGGGCGCCGCGCTCGCCCCCGCGGCCCTCGCCCACACCCTCCAGACCGGGCGCGTGGCCCTGGCCGAGCGCGCGGTGATCCTCGCGCACGACCTGGACGAGGTCCGCGAGGGTCTGGAGGCCGTGGCGGGCGGAACCGAGCCCGACGGCGCCGGGGTCCAGGTGTGGCGCGGGCGCGCGGCGGAGCCGGCCGGTGAGGCACGGCTCCTCGACGAGGACGACGTCCGCGCGGAACTCGTCGGCCGGTGGGCGGCGCGGGGCGCCTGGGGCAAGGTCGCGGAGCTGTGGATCGGCGGCTACGCGGTCGACTGGCCCGCCCCGCGCGGCTCGGCCGCGCCGCGGCGCGTCCACCTGCCCACGTACCCGTTCGCCAAGCGGCGCCACTGGGTCACGGCACCCGCAGGCACCACCACCGCCCCGACAGCGACAGCGACGGCACCCGCCGCCACCCCCGCGACCGGCGGCACCCACTGGCAGTTCGTACCGGACGGCGAGGCGCCGCCCGACACGCACCGGGCCGACCTCCCGGCGCAGGAGAAGGCGCGCGGCTATCTGCGGCAACTCGTCGCCGCCCGTGTGGGACGTCCCGTACAGGACATCGGCCCGCACGCGGGCCTCATCGAGCTTGGCCTGACGTCGCTCGGCGCCGTCGGCCTCAGCAAGGACCTGGCGGCGACGGTCGCGCCCGGCTTCGTACCCAGCGCCCTGTTCGAGTACGGCACCGTCGCCGAACTCGCCGGGCACCTGGAGGCCAGGTGGCCCGTGGGCCTGGCGCGCCTTGTCGCCACGCGCCCGGAGGCACGGCCCGCCGCGCCCGACGTCCTGGATGTCCTCGAGGGCCTGCGCGCCGGCGCCCTGCACCTCGACGACGCCATCGCGCTCCTCGACGAAGAGAGTTACGAGAAGTGAAGCACGAGCTGAGTGCCCTCATCGCGGACTACAAGGCGGGCAAGGTCAGCGCCCGTGAGGTCGGCGACCTCCTGCGCGACCTGCGCGACCAGGCGGGGCCCCAGGACGCGGCGCGGCCCGCGGGGGAGTTCGCGTACCCCCTCTCCGAGGGGCAGCGCGGACTGTGGGCGCTCCAGCGCGCGTACCCGGACATGGCGGCGTACAACGTGCCGCTGTGCTTCCGCGTCAGCGGCCTGGACGTGGCGGCCTTCCAGGACGCCTGCCGGGCGCTGCTCGTGCGCCACCCCGTGCTCAGCACGGTGATCCGCCAGGACGGAGGCGAGCCGGCGCAGTCCGTCGACCCCGCCCGCGCGCTCGACTTCGCGCGGGCCGACCTGACGGGCACCCGCGACGAGGGCGAGGCGCTCGCCGCCGTCGAGCGGGCGAGCAAGCGGGCGTTCTCGCTGGACGGGACGGCCGGGCAGGACGGCGGAGGAGTCTTCCGGGTCCGCGTCTTCGACCGGCCGGCGGGCGAGTCGCTCGTCCTGATCGTCGTGCACCACATCGTCTTCGACGGCACGTCGGCGACGCTCCTGATGAGCACGCTGTTCGAGGAGTACGAGGCGCGGGTGAACGGCTCCCCGGCACAGGCGGCCGAGAGCACCGCGGGCTTCCACGACTTCGTCCGCGAGGAGCGCCGCACCCTGGCCGAGCGCGGCGCCGCGCGCCTGCCGTACTGGCGGCAGCGGCTCGCCGCGCCCCTGCCCGTCCTCGACCTGCCCGCGGAGCGGCCCCACACGGCCCTCGCCGACCGGTTCGCCGGGAAGACCCTCGTGACCGAGGTGCCCGCGGAACTGGCGGGGCGCGTCGCCGAGTTCGCCGCCACCTGCCGGGCCTTCGTGTCCACCGCCATGCTCACCGCCTACGCGGCGACCCTGGCGACGTACTCCGACGCCGGCGAACTCGTCGTCGGGATGCCCGTGAACGAGCGCGACGGCGAGGCCCTCGCCCGCACCATGGGCCTGATGATCAACATGGTGCCGGTGCGCGTCGCGCTGCCGCCCGAGGAACCCTTCGAGGGGCTCGTCGGCCGCGCGCAGCGGGACGTATCCGACGACCTGCTGCACGGCTACCCCTTCCCGGCCCTGGTGCGGGAGCTGGCGCAGGACACCCCGGCCGGACGCTCGCCGGTGTTCCAGACGGCGTTCGTCTTCCAGGACGTGCTCGACGGCATCGCCGACGCCGACCGGCCCTACCGCCTCGTCGAGGAACTGCACCAGGAGGGGGAGTACGAACTCTCCGTCGAGGTGTGGCGCAGCGGCGCGGGCTACGCCCTGTACTGGAAGTACCAGCCGGAGCTTTACCACCACGCCTTCATCGAGGAGCTGGCGGGCCGCTTCCTGGACGTCCTGGCGGCGGTGTGCGACGACCCGCGCACCACCGTGGCCGCGCTGCGGCAGCGCGGCGCCGAGCTGTGCGTGCAGGACCTCGTCGACGAGACGGCCCGCCGTACCCCGGACGCGGTCGCCGTGGCAGGCCAGGAAGAGATCCTGACGTACGAGGCGCTCGGCGCCCGCAGCGACGCCCTTGCCTCCTGCCTGGTGGCGCGGGGCGTGCGGCGCGGCGACCTGGTGGCCGTGCTGCTCGACCGGTCGCCCGACCTCGTCGTGACCCTCCTCGGCGTCCTCAAGGCGGGCGCCGCCTACGTCCCCCTCGACCCGGAGCTTCCCGCCGCCCGGCTCACGGACATCGTGACGGACAGCGGCACCCGGCTGATCGTCACGCAGTCCCGGCACGCGGCCCGCGCCCGCGGCCTCGCGGCAGGCGGCGCCGCGGCGCCCGCGCTGTTCGTGCTCGACGAGGAGCGGGCCGCCCTCACGGCCGCCCTCGGCCCGGGACCTGTCGCCGTTCCCGTGACCGGCGACGACCTGGCGTACGTCATCTACACGTCGGGCAGCACCGGCCGCCCCAAGGGCGTGATGATCCCGCACCGGGGCTTCACCAACCTGCTCGGCTCGCTGCGCCGTGAGCCCGGCATGGACGCGACGGACACCCTCTTCGCCGTCACGACCGTCAGCTTCGACATGGCCCAGGTCGAACTGCTCCTGCCGCTGGTGTGCGGGGCCCGCGTCCACGTCTGCGACAGCCCGACGATCAAGGACGTGGAGCGGCTCAAGGAGCGCATCTCCCGGGTGCGGCCCACCGTGATGCAGGCGACCCCGGCGACGTGGAGCATGCTGTTCCACTCGGGCTGGCGCAACCCCGAGGGCGTACGGGTCTTCTGCGGCGGCGAGGCGCTGCCGAGGACACTGAAGGAGTTCTTCCGCGACACCGGCACCGAGGCCTGGAACCTGTACGGGCCGACGGAGACCACCGTGTACTCCACCGGCGGCCTGGTCCGCCACGACCGGCCGACCACCATCGGCAGGCCGGTCGCCCACACCCAGGTGCACATCCTCGACGACAGCCTGCGCCCGGTGCCGCACGGCGGGACCGGCGAGCTGTGCATCGCGGGGAAGGGCCTCGCGAAGGGCTATGTGAACCGCCCCGACCTCACCGCGGAGAAGTTCGTCGACCACGACCTGGTGCCCGGCGGCAAGCTCTACCGCACCGGCGACCTGGCCCGCTGGACCGAGGACGGCGAGATCGACTACCTGGGCCGCAAGGACTTCCAGGTGAAGATCCGCGGCTACCGCATCGAACTGGGCGACATCGAGTACCACTTGGGCCGCCACCAGGACGTCGCCGAGTGCGTGGTCGTCGCCCGCGGCGAGGACGGGGCCAAGCAGCTCGTCGCGTACTACGTGCCGCGCCGCGCGGGCGCCCGCGCCGACGCCTTCAAGGACCACCTGCGCGCGCTGCTGCCCGCGTACATGGTCCCGGACTTCTACGTCCCGCTCGACGCCGTCCCGCTGACGGGCAGCGGCAAGGTCGACCGCACCGCCCTGATGGGGCGCGAGGTGTCCGCCGCACCCGCTCCGGCCGCGCGCCCCGAGGCGGCCGCCCGGCCGACCCGGGACGTCGAGCGGGACGTCCTGGCCTGCTGGCAGGAGGTCCTGAAGGTACGGGACCTCACTCCGGGCGCCTCCTTCTTCGAGGCCGGCGGCAACTCGCTGTCGGCCGTGGTGCTCGCGGACCTCATCAGCCGCAGGCTCGGGGTGCCGTTCGCGGCCGCCGACCTGTTCAAGTACGCCACCGCGGCCGATGTCGCCGCGTACGTACGGGAGCGGACACCGGACGCCGCGGACGCCGGGGACGCCGGGGACCGAGCGGACGCCGCGGACCAGGCGGAGGCCGCGGACCGGGCGGGCGAGGCCGCCACGGCGCAGGCCCCCGCGCCGGAGCGCGCGGCGCTTCCCGACGACGCCGTCGCTGTCGTCGGCATCTCCTGCCGCTTCCCCGACGCCCGCGACCACTGGGAGTTCTGGGAGAACCTCAAGCGCGGCCACGCCTCCGCGGGCCGCTGGAGCGAGGCGGAGCTGCGCGCCGCGGGCGTGCCCGAACGCGTCCTGGACGACCCGGACTTCGTGCCGCTGCGCTCGGGGCTCGACGGCAAGGAGGAGTTCGACGGCGCGTTCTTCCGGCTCTCGCCCCAGCACGTCGAGCTGATGGACCCGCAGTTCCGCCAGGTCCTGCTGCACGCCTGGAAGGCCGTCGAGGACGCGGGCCGCGACCACCGGCAGATCCCGAACACCGGGGTGTACGTCTCCACCGGCAACCACCACTACGGCGCACCGGACGACACCGGCGAGACGCCCGCCGCGGTCATCGAGGACCCCCGGCAGTACCTGTCGTGGGTGATGAGCCAGAGCGGCACCGTCGCCTCCATGGTCTCCTACCAGCTCGGCTTCGGCGGGCCGAGCATGTCCGTGCACTCCAACTGCTCCTCCTCGCTGAGCGCGCTCGCCCTCGCGGCCCGCGCCGTGCAGACGGGCGAGACGGACTTCGCCCTCGTGGCGGCGGCCTCGGCGAACAGCGTCGACGGCCTCGGCTACGTCCACAAGGCGGGCCTCAACCTCTCCGGCGACGGCCGCGTCAAGGCCTTCGACGCGGACGCCGACGGCATGGCGGGCGGCGAGGGCGTCGTCGCCCTGCTCATCCGCCGCGCCGCCGACGCCGTCGCCGACGGCGACCACGTCTACGGCCTGCTGCGCGGCATCGCCGTCAACAACGACGGCGGCGACGCCACCGGCTTCTACAGCCCCAGCGTCAACGGCCAGTCCCGGCTGATCCGGCAGGTCCTCGACCGCACCGGCGTCGACCCGCGCACCATCGGCTACGTCGAGGCCCACGGCACCGGCACGAAACTCGGCGACCCCGTGGAGGTCGCCGCGCTCACCGAGGCCTACCGCGCCTTCACGCACGACACCGGCTACTGCGGCATCGGCTCGGTGAAGACCAACCTCGGCCACCTCGACACCGCCGCAGGGCTCGCCGGAGCCCTCAAGGTGCTCCTGAGCCTCTACCACGGGCAGCTCCCGCCCACGCTCCACTACCGCGAGCCCAACCCCCAACTGCGCCTGGACACCTCGCCGTTCCACGTCGTCGACCAGCTGCGGGACTGGCCCGCGGACGGCGGGCCGCGCCGCGCCGCGCAGAGCTCCATCGGCCTGGGCGGGACCAACGCCCACGCCGTCTTCGAGGAACACGTCCCCGCCGTCGCGCCGGCTCGCCCCGACGGCGAGGGCGCGCCGCAGCTGGTGCCGCTGTCCGCCCGCACCCGCGACGACCTCGTGCGCGCCGCCGTCGCGCTGCGCCGGCACCTGACCGGGCCCCGCGCCGCCGCGCTGCGCCTCGACGACGTCGCGCACACGCTGCGCGTCGGCCGGGTCGCCATGGCCTGCCGCGTGGCGTTCGTCGTGCGCGACCTGCGCCAACTGGCCGCCGAGCTGGACGCGTTCGTCCAGGCACCGGACGACGACGACACCGCGCGCCGCTTCGCGGGACCCGCCGCGGGCTGTGCGGCGGCCGACGGCGACGCCACCCGCAAGCGCACCGCGCAGCTCGCCCGCAGGCTCGCCGAAGGCAAACTGAAGAAGGCGGCGAAGGCCTGGGCGCGCGGCGCCGAAGCCGACTGGAGCCCGCTCACCGGGCAGCGGCCCGCCCGCCGCGTGAGCCTTCCCGGGTACGCCTTCGCGCCGGTGCCCCACCCGTACCCGGCCCGCGCGCCGCACGCCCGCGCCGGCGCCGCGCCCCGCCCGGACGCGGCCACCGCCGCCCCGCCCGCGCACCCGCTGCTGCACGAGAACGTGTCGCCGCTCGACGGGCAGCGCTACCGCTCGTCCTTCTCCGGCGACGAGTACGTCCTGCGTGACCACGTCGTCGACGGCAAGAAGCTGCTGCCCGCCGTCGCGAGCCTGGAGATGGCCTGCACGGCCGTGCGCCAGGCCCTGCCGGAGACGGCCGGGCGGCGCACCGTCGTGAAGAACGTGACGTGGGCACGCCCCGTCGTCGTGGGCGACGGCGGCAGGCAGGTGGAGTTCACGCTCACCCGCGACGACACGGCCCCCTCCGGACCGCTGGGCTTCGCGCTCCTCGCGGACGGCGACCAGCTGTGCGTCCAGGGGCGCGCCACCACCGAGGCGGCCGCGCCGCAGCCCCGCGTCGACCTCGGCGCCCTGCGCGACCGGCTGCGCCTGCGGCCCCTGGAGGGCGAGGACGTCTACGCGCACATCGCCCGCGCGGGCGTCGCCTACGGCCCCGGCTTCCGCCTCGTGCACGTCCTGCACCGGGGCGAGGACGAGGTGCTCGCCGAGCTGCGGCTGCCCGCGCACCTGCGCGCCACGTCCGGCGCGTACGCACTCCACCCGAGCTTCCTCGACGCCGCCGTGCACGCCTCGCTCGGCCTGGACCCGGCCTTCGACTCCCCGACGGGCGCGGCGTCCGCGACCGCCACGGACGGGGCGACGCGGGTGCCCTTCGCGCTCGACCGGCTCGACGCGTACGCGCCCTTCGGCGAGACGATGTACGCCTGGGTGCGCCCGGCGCAGGGGCGCTCCACCGCGGCGGAACGCGTCCTCGACATCGACCTCCTCGACCCGGCCGGCCGGGTCTGCGCCACGCTGCGCGGCCTCGCCTACCGCGCCCTCGCCGCGCCCGAGCGCCGGGAGCCCGAGCGCCCGCCGGGGGAGGACCGCGCCTCACGGCTGCGCACGCTCCTTCCGGTGTGGGAGCCCCGGCACCCCGCCGAGACACCTGCCCCGCAGGCCGCCCGCGGCGCGGTGCTCGTCCTCGACGCCGACCGCAGGCTGCGCGCCGAACTCGCGGCGCTCCACCCCGGCCACCAGCGCGTCGACCTGCCCGACGGCGCGTCCGTCGACGACATCGCCGGGCTGATCCGCACGGCCTGCGCCGCCACCGACGGCCGTATCGCCCATGTCGTGTGGGTCGCGCCGGCCGAGACCTCCCACGGCATGGTCGAGGGCCAGGAGCGCGGCGCGATCGAGGTCTTCCGCACCGTCAAGGCCCTGCTCGCCCTCGGCCACGGCACGCGCGAACTGGCCTGGTCCCTCTACACGTTCGGCACCCAGTGCGTCCGCGCACAGGACCCGGTCGCGGCCACGCACGCGAGCGTCCACGGCCTGGCGGGCAGCCTCGCCCAGGAGCACACGCGCTGGACGATCGACCTCGTCGACCTGCCGCACCCGGACTCCGGCGACCGCGTCGGCGACCACATCGGCGCTGAGCGACACCTCACCGGGGTGCGGCCCGGCACCACGCTCGCCCTGCGCGGCGGCCGCTGGTTCTCCCAGGAACTGCTGCCCACCACCGCCCTGGAACCGGCCACCGCCCCCTACCGGCACGGCGGCGTCTACGTCGTCGTCGGCGGCGCGGGCGGCATCGGCGAGCTGTGGAGCCGGCACATGGTGGACCGGTACCGGGCCACGATCGTGTGGATCGGGCGGCGCCCCCTGACCGGCGAGGTCCGGCGACGCCTCGCCGACCTCGCCGAGCGGGCCCGTGCGGCGGGAGCGGCGGCCCCCTCCTACCTCCAGGCCGACGCCCGCGACCACGCGAGCCTGCTGGCCGCCCACGCGCGCGTCAAGCGGGACCACGCGCGGATCGACGGCGTCGTGCACTCGGCGATCGTCCTCGCCGACAAGACCCTCGCGCACATGGACGAGGAGCGCTTCCGCGCCGCCCTCGCGTCGAAGGTCGACGTCGGCGTCCGCGTCGCCGACGTGTTCGGGGCCGAGCCGCTGGACTTCCTGCTGTTCTTCTCCTCGGTCGAGAGTTTCGTCCGCGCCCCCGGCCAGGCCAACTACGCCGCCGGATGCACCTTCAAGGACGCCCTCGCGCACGCCCTGGACCAGGGCACCGTGGCCAAGGCGGTCAACTGGGGCTACTGGGGCGTGGCCGGTGTCGTCAGCGACGCCTTCTACCGCGAGCGGATGGCCGCCGCGGGAGTGGACTCGCTCGACCCCGACGAGGCGTTCGCCGCCCTGGAGTCCTTCCTCGCGGGGGAGCACGCCCAGGTCGCGCTGATGCGCACCTTCGGCGACGAGGCGCTGCGCGGCCTCGCCCTGGCCGAGCACCAGGGCCGGCACCGGCAGCCCCTGCCCTCCGTGCGCGACGCCGTGGTGTCCGCGCACCGCCCGCCGCACGGCGAGGTCGAGCGGCTGCGCCGCTTCCTGCCGCACCCGCGCATGCGCGAACTCACCCTGAACCTCCTGTACGTGACGCTCCGGGACCTCGGCGCCGCACGCCCGGGCGGCACGGGCCACCGCGTCCTGCCCCGGTACGAGCGCTGGCTGGAGGAGAGCCACCGGCTCTTCGCCGAGGCCGGGCCCGCCCTCGCCGCGGGGAACCTGGACGGCGCCGCGCTGTGGCGCCAGTGGCGGGCCGAGCGCGACGGCTGGCAGACGGGCGCCAACCAGCGCGCGCAGGCCGACCTGGTCGAGTCCTGCCTCGAGGCCCTGCCGGACGTCGTCGCCGGCGCGCGCCAGGGCACCGAGATCCTCTTCCCCGGCTCCTCGCTCTCCCGCGTCGAGGGCGTCTACCGGGGAGACCCCGTCGTCGACTACTTCAACGACCAGCTCAGCGTGGTCCTCGCCGACGCCGTACGCGCCTGGGGCGCGGCCGAACCGGCACGGCGGCTGCGTGTCCTGGAGGTCGGCGCCGGGACCGGCGCGACCAGCGTCAAGGTCCTCAAGGCCCTCGAACCCTTCGGCGACCGCATCGCCGAGTACCACTACACCGATCTGTCCAAGGCGTTCCTGTTCCGCGCCGAGGAGCGCCTCAAGCCCCGCTACCCGCACCTGACCACCGGCATCTTCAACGCCGAGCACGCGCCGGGCCCGCAGGGCGTCGACCTCGGCGGCTTCGACGTCGTCGTGGCCACGAACGTCCTGCACGCCACCGCCGACATCGCCCGCACCCTGCGCAACGTCAAGGCGACCCTGCGGCCGGGCGGCCTGCTCTTCCTCAACGAGATGAGCCGCAACACGCTCTTCGCCCACGTTACGTTCGGCCTCCTGGACGGCTGGTGGCTGTACCGGGACGCCGCCCTGCGCATCCCCGGCAGCCCGGTGCTCTCCGCCGAGAGCTGGCGCGAGGTCCTGGAGGACGAAGGGTTCCGCACCGGCGCCCAGCCGGACACCGAGGCCCACGCGCTGGGGCAGATGCTGCTCGTGGCCGAGAGCGACGGCCGCTTCCGCACGGCCGACGGCTCCCAGGACCGGCCCGTGCTCCGCGCCACCGCCCCCGTGGCCGCCTCGGCGGCGCCCTCCACCGACGACGAGGGCGTACTGCGCGCCCGTACGGCCGACTACTTCGAGCGGCTGCTGCGCGAGGCCCTGCACCTGGCGGACGGCGAGCTGGACCCGGCCAAGGACCTGCACGACTACGGCCTCGACTCCATCCTGGTGTCCGGCATGAACAGCGCCGTGGCCCGGGACTTCGAGGACGTCAGCAGCACCCTGTTCTTCGAACTGCGCACGCTGGACGAGCTGGTGGAGCACTTCGTCGAGCGGCGGCGCCCGGAGCTGAGGGCACTCTTCGGCCTCGACGGCGCCCCCTCCCCGGGCGCGCCGGCTCGGCAGGCGCCCGCCTCCCTCGCCGAGAGGGCCGTCGCGTACGTCACCGGCCTCGTCGCCGAGACGCTCAAGCTCGACCCCGAGCGGCTCGACGTGGACGCCGACCTCTTCGACCTCGGCCTCGACTCCATCCTCGTGGTCCAGCTCAACAACACCCTCGGCCGCGACTTCGAGGACCTCAGCAGCACGCTGTTCTTCGACCACTCGACGGTCCGGGACGTGGCCGCGTACTTCGTGACGACGCACGCCGCACGCCTCGCCGAGACCCTGGCCCCGCCGCTGGAGGACAGCTGCCGGGCGCCGGCGGCCGAGGCCGAGGAGACCCGGCCCGCTCCCGAAGCACGGCCTGCTCCCGAGGCCCGGCGCGGGGCCGAGCCGCACTCCGCCGACATCGCCGTCGTGGGCCTCGCCGGGCGCTACCCCGGCGCCGAGAGCCCCGCGCGCCTCTGGGAGAACCTGGCCCGCGGCCAGAGCGCCACCGCGCCCTACCCGGCCGACCGCTGGTGGTGCGACTGGCAGGACCGGGAGCGCCCCTGGGGCGGCTTCCTCGACGACGTGGCCTCCTTCGACGCCGCGTACTTCGGCATCGACGAGCGCGAGGCCGCGGCCATGGACCCCCAGGAGCGGCTGTTCATCGAGACGGCGCACGGAGCCGTGCAGGACGCGGGCTACACACCTGCGGCCCTCGCCCGGCACGGCCGCGTCGGCGTGTTCGTGGGCGTCATGAACGCCACGTACAACGGGCGCACGGCCTACTCGTCCATCGCCAACCGCACCTCGTACCTCTTCGACTTCCAGGGCCCGAGCGTGGCCGTCGACACGGCCTGCTCCGGTTCGCTCACGGCCCTGCACCTGGCCGTGCAGAGCCTGCTCTCCGGCGACAGCGCCTGCGCGGTGGCGGGCGGCGTCAACCTGCTCCTCGGCACCGACCACTTCGACGTGCTCCAGGAGCACGGCCTGCTGTCGTCCGGCGAGCGGTGCCGCCCCTTCTCCGAGCACGCCGACGGCTTCCTCGCGGCGGAAGGCGTCGGGGCCGTGGTGCTGCGGCCGCTCGCCGACGCGGTGGCCGCGGGCGACCACGTCTACGGCGTGATCAAGGGAAGCGCCGTCAACTCCGGCGGCCGCACCAGCCGTTACAGCACGCCGAGCCTGGACGCGCAGCGCGACGTCGTCACCCACGCCCTGGCCCGGGCCGGGGTCACCCCGGACACGGTCAGCTATGTGGAGGCCCACGGCACGGCGACGCCGCTCGGGGACTCCCTGGAGATCTCCGCGCTCAGCCGCGCCTTCGCCGGTGACCGCCCGGGGCAGTACTGCGCCGTCGGCTCGCTCAAGTCCAACCTGGGCCACTGCGAGAGCGCCTCGGGCATCGCCGGTCTCACCAAGGTCCTGATGCAGCTGCGGCACGGCGCGCTCGCGCCCTCGATCAACGCCGAGGACCTCAACACCGGCATCGTCTTCAAGCAGTCGCCGTTCCACGTCCAGCGCGAGCTGGCCCCCTGGCGGCCGGTCGACGCCGAAGGCCGCCCCCTGCCGCGGCGCGCGGGCATCTCCTGCTTCGGCGCGGGCGGCTCGAACGCCCACCTGATCATCGAGGAATACGAGGGCATGGCGGACACAGCGGACATGGCCGACGGCGAGGCACGCCCCACCGGGGCGACGGCCGACGAGACCTGCCTGGTCCCCCTGTCGGCGCACACGCCCGAGCGGCTGCGCGCGGCGGCCGGGCGCCTGGCCGCGCACCTGGGCGACGCGGAGCGCGAGCGGCGCCCCATCCCGCTGCGCGACCTCGCGCACACCCTCCAGACCGGCCGCGACGAACTGCCCGTGCGCCTGGCCCTCGTCGTCCGCTCCACCGCCGAACTGGCCACCGCGCTCGCGGAGTTCAGCGCCGACGGCGTCGCGGGCCCCGACCGGTACGCCGACCTCACCGCCGCCGGTACGCGGCCATCGGCGGCGGGCGGCGCGACCGGAGACCCGCACGCGGCCGCGCGGAGCTGGCTGGCCGGCGCGGACGTCACGTGGGACGCGCTGTACGCCGGGCGCCCGCCGCGCCGCGTCAGCCTGCCGACGTACCCGTTCGCCAAGCACGACCACTGGTACGCGCCCAGGAAGAGCGACCACGCGCACGTGGCGCCGGTCCGGACCGAGGAGCCCGCGACCGTGCGGCCGGCCCCCCGCCCCGAGGGCGGCACCACATCCGACGTGCGCGCCTGGCTGCGCGCCGCGCTCGCCGACGAGCTGGACGGCGCGCCCCACGAGGTGGCCACAGACCGCGAGTTCGCCGCCCTCGGCGTGTCCTCGATGGGCCTGGTCCGCCTCTCCCGGCGGGTGCGGAGCGAGCTGTACGCGGACTTCGCGTCGGCCGCGCTCTTCGAGCACCGGACCGTCGACGCCCTGGCCGCCCACCTCGACGACGTACGCCCGCGAGGGGCGGGAGCCCCGGACGGGACCGAAGCGTTCGTGCCGCACCCGCTGTCCGAAGGGCAGCGGGGCCTGTGGAGCCTCCAGCAGTCCGTACCCGAGTCGAGCGTGTACAACGTGCCGCTGTGCTTCCAGGTGTCCGGCCTCGACCTCCGGGCCCTGCGCGCCGCCTTCGACCGCGTCCGCACCCGCCACCCGCTCCTCGCGGCCGTCGTACGACGTGACGGCGACCGGCTCGTCTTCGCCCGGCCCGGAGTCGCGCGGCCCTTGGTCACCGAGCACGAGCTGACCGCGACGGACCCCGACGAGGTGCGCGCACGGCTGCGCGCGCACGCCCGGGAACCCTTCGACCTGGAGAACGGCCCGCTGTGCCGGCTGAGCGTCTTCCGCGGCGCCGAGGGCACGGACGCCTGGGTGCTCCTGAACGCCCATCACCTCGTCCTCGACGGCGCCTCCGCCGTCGTGCTCGTGAAGGACCTGCTGGCGGCCTACCGAGGCACCGCCCTTCCGAGCGCCGAGCACGCCCCGTACGCGGAGTTCGTCGCCGACGAGGCCGCCCTGCTGGCCGGTGACGAGGGCGCGGCCCGGCTCGCGTACTGGCGCGAACAGCTGGCCGCGCTGCCGCCCGCCCCGGCCTTCCCCACGGACCGGCCGCGCTCCGCCCCCGACCGGGGGCGCCACGGAGCGACCGAGGCCCTGCGGCTTCCGGCGGACCTCGGCCACCGCGTCGCGCGCTTCGCCCGCGAGCGGGGCGTCTACCCCTCCGCCGTGTTCCTGGCCGCGCACAAGGTGCTGCTGCGCCAGTACACCCAGCAGGACGACCTCGTCGTCGGCATGCCCGTCAGCACCAAGCCCGCGGGCCGCTTCGACGCCACCGTCGGCCACTTCGTCACCATGGTGCCCGTCCGCAGCCGGATGTCGGGGCGCGCCACGTTCGCCGAGCTGTGCGCCGACGTCCAGGGGACGCTCCTCGACGCCCTCGCGCACGCCTACCCGTTCGGCCCGCTGGTCCGCGAGCTGGGCCTGGGCACGGCCGACGGCTCCGCGCCGGTGTTCCGCCACGCCTTCATGTACCAGGACTGGCACGAGGACGTGACGGCGGGGACCCCCGGCGTCCGCCACGTCGAGGGCGTCCACCAAGAGGGCGAGTACGAACTCGTCATCGAGGTCGTCGAGCCGCACGCCACCGAGGACGCCTACACCCTCAAGGCGAAGTACGACCCGGCCCTGTTCGACGCCGCGACCGTGGACCGGCTGCTGCGCCAGTACGTCCACCTCCTGGAGTCGGCCCCGGCCGGCGACCCGGGACAGGCGCTCGACGACTGCCCGCTCGCCTCGCCGCAGGAGCTGCGCACCCTCACCGTGGAGTGGAACGACACCGCCGTCACCCAGCCGGACCGGTGCGTCCACGAGCTGTTCGCCGAACAGGCGGCGCGCACTCCGGACGCCGTCGCGCTCGTCGCGGGCGCCGAGTCCGTGACGTACGCGCGACTGGACGAGCGCACGCGGCAGCTCGCCGCACGTCTGCGCGGAGCCGGCGTGGGGCCGGGCCGTCTCGTCGCCGTCCACCTGGAGCGCTCCGTCGACCTCGTCGTCGCGCTGCTCGCCACCCTGCGCGCCGGGGGCGCCTACATCCCCCTCGACCCGGACTATCCGCAGGACCGCATCGCCCACATCCTCGCCGACGCCGCGCCCGCCGTCCTGGTCAGCGACACCGCGCTGCGCGGGCGCGGCGACGCCCTGGACCGGGCCGGCCGGCGCCTGCTCCTGCTCGACGACCCGGCCTGCGACCCGACGGCCGACGCGCTGGCCGGCGGCACGGCCGCGCCCGGCGGCGACGACCCCGCGTACGTCATCTACACCTCCGGCAGCACCGGCCTGCCGAAGGGCGTCGTGGTGCCCCACCGCGCGCTCACCAACTTCCTGTGCGCGATGGCGCGGCGGCCGGGCCTCGGCGCGGGCGACCGGGTCCTCGCGGTGACGACGCACAGTTTCGACATCGCCGCCCTGGAGCTGTACCTGCCCCTGGTCACCGGCGCCGAGTGCCACCTCAGCGACCCGGCGACCGCGCGCTCCGGGGACCGGCTCGCGGCGCTGATCGCGCGCGTGCGGCCCACCGTGATGCAGGCGACTCCCGCGACGTGGACGATGCTCCTGCACGCGGGCTGGACCAACGCCGAGGGCCTGCGCGTGCTGTGCGGCGGCGAGGCGCTGTCCGAGACGCTCAAGGAGCGCCTCACCGCGCTCGGCGGCGAGGTGTGGAACCTGTTCGGGCCCACCGAGACGACCGTGTGGTCCACGGTCGCCCGCGTCGAGGCGGGCCGCCGCGTCACCATCGGGCACCCCATCGACAACACCCGGATCCACATCCTCGACGAGCGCGGCCGCACGGCTCCCGTCGGGGTGCCCGGGGAGCTGTGCGTCGCGGGCGACGGGCTCGCGCTGGGTTACCTCAACAAGCCCCGGCTCACCGCCGAGCGGTTCCCCGCCGACCCCTTCACGCCGGGCGGCAGGCTGTACCGCACGGGCGACCTGGCGCGGCGCCTCGCGGACGGCGCCATCGAGTGCCTGGGGCGCATCGACTCCCAGGTGAAGGTGCGCGGCTTCCGCGTGGAGCCGGGCGAGATCGAGCACGCCCTGGCCCGGCACGCGGCCGTGCGCGAGTGCGCCGTCGTCACCAGGGCCGAGCCCGCGACCGGCGCCACCCAGCTCGTCGCCTACTGGACCGGCGGCGACGCCACCGCGCGCGAGCTGACCGAGCACCTGCGCCGGACCCTGCCCGCGTACATGGTGCCCGCCTTCGTCCTGCCGGTCGACGGGCTGCCGCAGACCCCCAACGGCAAGGTGGACCGGCTCGCGCTGGCGCGCCGGCCCATCACCCTGCCCGAGGAGCCCGCCGCGGAGCGGAGCCCGGCAGGACCGGGCATCCCGGGCGCCGGTGCCGCCGGTGACGCCGGTGCCGTCAGCGACAGTGACGTACTCGCCCTGTGGCGGGACGTGCTCGGCGTCGCCGGGCTCCGCCCCACGGACGCCTTCCTGGACGCGGGCGGCAACTCCGTGCTCGCCGTGGTGCTCGCCCACCGCGTCGCCGAGCGCTTCGGCGTGCCCTTCACGTCGGCCGACGTCTTCGGCTGCGTCGACGCGGCCGGCACGGCCGCCCGGCTGCGCGCGGACCTCGGCGCTGACACCGGAGCGGAGCGTCGGCCGGGCGTCGAGGCCCGCACCGACGAGGCGCCCCGGACCGACTACGCGCCCCGTACCGCACCGGCGGCCCCGGAACCGCCCGCCGGTCTCGACGGCGCGGTCGCCGTCATCGGCGTCTCCGTCGGGCTTCCCGGCGCCGACGACCACCGCGCGTTCTGGCGCAACCTCGTCGCGGGCACCGAGAGCGTCGAGCTGTGCCCGCCGGAGGAGCTGCGCCGCCTCGGCGTCGACGAACGCCTGATCCAGGACCCGGCACACGTGCCGGTCCGCGCCAGCATGCGCGGCAAGGGCCTGTTCGACCACGCCTTCTTCCAGGTCTCCGCGCGCGACGCCGAACTGATGGACCCGCAGGCGCGGCAGCTGCTCCAGCACGCCTGGAAGGCCGTCGAGGACGCCGCGTACCTGCCCGAGGACATCGCCGACGCCGCGGTGTACATGTCCACTGCCAACTCCCTCTACCAGGCGCCCGTCACCGGCCCCGGCGCCCGCCGCGACTCGGAGGCCCTCGTCGGCTTCCTCCAGGCTCAGCCCGGCACCGTGCCGACGACCGTGTCGCACCGGCTCGGCCTGCACGGACCGAGCCTGTTCGTGCACAGCAACTGCTCGTCGGCGCTCGCCGGTCTCGCCCTGGCCTGCCAGGGCATCCAGTCGGGCCAGACCACGCACGCCCTGGTCGGCGGCTGCGCGATGTACGGCGAGGAGACCGTCGGCTACCTCTACGAGGAGGGCATGACGCTGTCACCCGACGGGCACTGCAAGCCGTTCGCCGCGGACGCCCGCGGCATGGTCGGCGGCGAGGGAGCCGTCGTCGTCCTCCTCAAGGACGCCCGCGCGGCGGTGCGCGACGGCGACCACATCCACGCCCTCGTACGCGGCGTCGGCATGAACAACGACGGTGCCCGCAAGGCGGGTTACTACGCGCCGAGCCTCACAGGCCAGAGCGAGCTGATCGCCTCCGTCCTGGAGCGTGCCGGGGTGCGCGCCGAGTCCGTCCGCTACCTGGAGGCCCACGGCACCGGCACCGTCATCGGCGACCCCGTCGAGGTGAACGCCGTCTCCGAGGCCTTCCGGCGCCACACCCGCGCCACCGGCTTCTGCGGCATCGGCTCGGTGAAGGCGAACCTGGGCCACCTCGACGCGGCGGCGGGCCTCGCGGGCCTCGTCAAGTCCGCCCTCGTCCTGAGTCACCGCACGGTGCCGCCGACCATCAACCACGCGGCGCCCAACCCGCAGATCGACTTCGAGAACTCCCCGTTCCACGTGGTCGACCGGCTCACCCCGCTGCTGCCCGCCGCGGAAGAGCCGCTGCGCGCCGCCGTCAGCTCCTTCGGCATCGGCGGCACGAACGTCCACGCCGTCCTCGAAGAGGCCCCGCCGCGCGAGGGCCACGGCCACGGCCTCCCCGGGCCGCACCTCGTGCCCCTGTCGGCGCGGACGCCGGACGCCCTGCGCCGGTACGCCCGCGACCTGGCGCGGCACTTCGCCGACGAGGCCGAGCCGCCGCACATCGCCGACGTCGCCTTCACCTTCCAGGTCGGGCGCACCGCCATGGCCTGCCGGAAGGCGTTCGCGGCCGGCTCCGTGGCCGAACTCGTCGCGGCCCTGGAGGACTTCGCTGTACGCGATGCGGCGCCCGCGCAGGCGGCCGGCCAGGCGCCGGGGCGGGCGCCCGCCCCCCGCGAGGTCCTGGACGTTCTGGACGACGACGACCGGCGCGCCCTGGTGGGCCAGTGGCTCGCCGAGCGCAGGCTCGACAAGGCGGCCCGGCTCTGGGAGGCGGGCGAGCCCGTCGACTGGCGGCAGCTGTACGCGGACGGGCCGCGCCCGCGCCGCCTGAGCCTGCCCGCCTACCCGTTCGACGAGCAGCACTTCTGGCTGCGCGCCGAGCCCCCGGCCCCCGTGGCGGACGACGCCGTCGCACCCCGCCTGTTCGAGGAGCGCTGGGTGGCACGCGACGCCGCGGCGGTCACGGACGCCGCCGCCCGGCGCGTGGTCGTGGCCTTCCTGTCCGACCCCGCCGCCCAGGACGCCTACCGCGCCGCGGCCCTCCGGCACGCGCCCGGCACCCGCCTGGTCTTCGTCGCCAGGACCGGCACCCCGGAGCCCGCCCGTGACGAGGCCTCAATCGCCGCCGCGTTGCCGGTGTACCGCGTCGACCCCGCCGACGAGCGCGCCCTGGCCCGGGCACTCGTCGCCGTCACCGAGGCCCACGGCCCGCTCGACGCCCTCCACTACCTGTGGCCCACCGAGCGCGCCGACGGCCGTCCGCCGCTGCGGGAACTGGCCGACGTCGGCGTGCTCGTACGCGCCGTCGCCGCCACCGGCGCCGACTGCGACATCCTCGTCGCGGGCCACTTCGACGACGCCGTGAGCCAGGCGGCCCTCGACGCCCTGATCGGCTACGAGCGCTCCCTGTCCGGCCCGCTCCCGGGCGCCGCGCTGCGCGTGGTGCTGCACGAGGGCGCCGCGACCCCGGTCCGCTGGGCGGAACTGCTCCTGACCGAGCAGCGACAGGAGCGGAAGGCCGCAGCCCTCTACCGGGGCGGACAGCGCCACGTCTGCGAGGTGCGGAGCCTGCCCGACACCACCGGGCGGAGCACGGGCGCCCTGCGCGAGGGCGGCACCTACCTCGTCACCGGGGCCTTCGGCGGCCTCGGCCGCCGCGTCGCCGAGCACCTGGCCCGCGCCTACCGCGCGAACCTCGTCCTGCTCGGCCGCTCGCCGCTCGGCCCCGCCGACGAGACCTGGGCCGCGGGGCTCGGCGAGCACGGCGGCACGGTCGTCTGCCGCCGCGCCGACGTCACCGACGAGGACGCCCTCGTCGAGGCGCTCAGCACCCTGCCGCCCGCGCTGCGCGCCATCGACGGCGTCGTGCACGCCGCGGGCACGGCGCGGCGGCTCGCCGTGACGGACTCCACCCGCGACAGCGCACTCGGCGTCCTCGCCGCCAAGGTGGACGGCACGCTCGCCCTCGAACGGGCCCTCGCCCGCACCCGGGCCGGGCGCGCCGCGGAATTCGTCTGCCTCTTCTCGTCCAGCTCCGCGACCCTCGGCGACTTCGGCAGCTGCGACTACGCGGTCGCCAACCGCTTCCAGGCGGCGTACGCGCGCGCCCTCGCCGAGCGCGGCGAGCGACGGCTGCTCGCCGTGGCCTGGCCGCTGTGGGAGGACGGCGGCATGGGCGCCGCGGCCCAGCGCGCGGCCGACCACGACCACCTCACCGCGTACCTGGCCGCCAGCGGCCAGCGGCCCCTCACCGCCGACACCGCGCTCGCCGTCCTCGAAGGGCTCCTCGCGGACCGCTCCGGCCCGGCCGCGCCCCTGGTCCTGCACGCGCCCGCCGAGCGGGCCCGGGACCTGGCCGAGCGGGCCGTCGCGCCCGCGCCGCGCCGCCCGGAACCGACGGCCCCCGCACAGGGCCCGGCCCTCGCGGGTGAGTCGGCCTTGGCGGGGGAGCCGGCCTTCGCCCCGGAGTCGGCTGTGGCGCACGACCGGCGGCGCGCGGCCCTGGCCGACGAGGTCCGCGGGGTCGTCGCACACGTCCTGAAGTCCCCCGTGGACCAGCTCGACGACGACAGCGGCTTCCACGACCTGGGCCTGGACTCCATCCGCCTCACCCAGCTCGCCCACCGGCTCGCCGAACGCCTCGGCACGCCGCTCCAGCCGACGGTCCTGTACGACCACCCGTCCGTACGGCGCCTGACCGACCACCTGGCGGACGAACCGGGCGTCGAGCTGGCCGAGCCGGTCGACCCGGTCGAGGCCCCCGGACCCGTCGAGCAGCTCGTCGCGGCGCCGGCGGATGCCGAGGCCCAGCGGCCCACTGCCGCTGCCGACGCCATCGCCGTCATCGGCATGAGCGGCATCTTCCCCGGCTGCCGTGACGTCGACGCCTTCTGGGCCGCGCTCGCCGACGGCAAGGACCTCGTCCGCGAACTCCCGCCCGCCCGCTTCGGCGCGACGCCGCCGCGGGCAGAAGGAGCGCCCGAGCCCTACCGGTGGATGGGCAGCATCGACTGGGCGGACGAATTCGACGCCGCGTTCTTCGAGATCGCCCCGAAGGAGGCGCGCGCGCTCGACCCGCGCCAGCGCCACCTCCTCCAGGAGTGCTGGAAGGCGCTGGAGGACGCCGCCCTCGGCGCCCAGGAGCTGGAGGGCCTGAAGGTCGGCGTGTTCGTCGGCGTGGAGCAGGGCGACTACCAGCTCCTCGACGGCGCGGGCGGCAACCTCACCTCGAACCACGACGGCGTCCTCGCCGCGCGCCTGTCGTACTTCCTCGACCTGAAGGGGCCCGTCCTCGCGGTCAACACCTCCTGCTCGTCGGGCCTGGTCGCGCTGCACCAGGCGCGCGCGAGCCTGCTCCAGGGGGAGTGCGACATCGCCGTCGTCGCGGCGGCGAACTTCGTCCTGACCCGGCAGGCCCTCGCCGCCATGAGCGACGCGGGCATGCTGTCGGCCTCCGGCAGGTGCGCCACGTTCGACCAGGACGCCGACGGCATGGTCCCCGGCGAAGCGGTCACCGCCCTGGTCCTTCGTCCGCTGGCGCGCGCGGAGGCCGCGGGCGACCCCGTACACAGCGTGATCATGGCCAGCGGCCTCAACTACGACGGCCGGACGAACGGCATCACCGCCCCCTCGGGCGACGCCCAGCGCGAACTCCTGGAGTCCGTCCACGAGCGCGGCGGCATCGACCCGGCCGGCATCGGCTACGTCGTGACCCACGGCACCGGCACGAAGCTCGGCGACCCGGTCGAGGTGGGCGCGCTGCGCGCGGCCTTCGCCCGGCACACCGACGAGCGCGGGTTCTGCGCCCTCACCTCGACCAAGCCCAACGTCGGCCACACCTTCGCCGCCTCCGGCCTGGTCGGCCTGGTCTGCCTGTCCGAGGCGCTGCGCCACCGCGCCATCCCGCCCAGCCTGCACTGCGAGCGCGACAACGAGTACATCGACTGGAGCGCGAGCCCCTTCTACGTCAACAAGGCCACGAAGGAGTGGCCCGCCCCGCCCCGCGGTCAACGGACCGGCGCGGTCAGCGCGTTCGGCATGAGCGGCACCAACGCCCATGTGGTCGTCCGCGAGTACACCGGCCGACAGGCCGTGACGGCCCCGGCCCGGCCCGCCTACCTGCTGCCCGTCTCCGCCAAGACCGGGGCGGCCCTGGAGGCGAGCGTCGACGCCCTGCTCGACCGGATCGCGAGCGGCGCCCTGACGGACGCCGACCTGCCCCGGCTCAGTGCCACGCTCCTCACCGGACGTCACCACTTCCGGCACCGCTGCGCCCTGGTCGTGGGCTCCCTCGACGAGGCCGACACCCTCTGGCGCGCCTGGCGCCGCTCGCGGACCGCTTTGGCCGACGCCTGCTTCGAGGGCGTCGTGCCCCGTGGCTTCACCGCCCGGGCGCAGGACGCCGACCGGCTCCGGGACGCGGCCGAAAGCGCCCGGGACACCGGTCTCGACCCGGCCGCGCGGCGGGCCGCCCTCGTCGAGGTCGCGCGCGGCTACGTCGCGGGGCACACCGTCCCGATCGCCGTCGCCCGGCCCGACGGCCGCCGCGTGACGCGCCTGCGGCTGCCCGTGTACCCGTTCGCGCGGAACCGCTACTGGGTGCGTGCCGAGCCGCAGGAACCGGCCCCCGCCGAGCGGGCCCCCGCCCTCCCGGCCCCCGCCGTCCCGGCGCCCGCGCCGGAGCCGCGCAAGCCCGTCGTCCTGCGTGACCTGGCGGACGTACCGCACCGCATCGACGCCACGGACACGTCCCCCGCCGCCGACCGGCCGCGGGTGTCCCTGGTACCGCTGACGCCTACGGCACCCCAGGCCTCGGCCGCGCGTCCGGTCACCCGTGACCACGACGTCCTGGAGGACCTGAAGGCGGCGGCGGCCCTCGACTTCGGCGGTATGGTCGCGACCCTGAACCGCACCGGCGTGATGGTCGAGCGGCTGATCCCGTACTCCCAGGAGTTCGCCGCGTACGCGGGCAAAAGCGGCGGCGAGGTCCTGGACCTGGGCTGCGCGTACGGCGTGGCGAGCATCGCCGCCCTTGAGCACGGGGCCCGGGTGACGGCGCTCGACATGGAGCAGAAGCACCTGGACATCCTCGAACAGCGCGTGAACGACGAGGCCCGGCAGCGCCTGTCCCTGCGCCAGGGCATGCTGCCCGACGTCGACTTCGAGGCCGGCCGGTTCACCGCCGTGCACGCCAGCCGCGTGATGCACTTCCTCGCTCCGGACGACTTCCGGCTCACGCTGCGCAAGATGTACGACTGGCTGGCGCCCGGCGGCAAGGTCTTCCTCAGCTCGGACTCGCCGTACTTCGGCTACTGGGCGTCCAAGGCCGCCGACTACGAGGCGCGCAAGCGCGCCGGTGACCCGTGGCCCGGCTACATCGACGACGTCGCCGCGCACTTCGAGGCGGCCCACGTCGTCGGCGGTCCGCCGCTGATCAACGCCATCGACCCCGACGTGTTCCGCAGGGAGTGCGAGGACGCCGGGTTCGTCGTGGAGCGGGCCGGGTTCTTCGGCGCCGTGGGCGTGGACCGGGAGTCGTACGGCGCGCCCGCCCCCGACATGGAGCACGTGGGCGTCATCGCCCGCAAGCCGGACGGCGCGGTCGCCGTGCCCGCCGCCACGGCCATGCCGCCCGCCGCCACGGCCACGTCGGCCGACGGCAGCCGCATCCGCTACCGGGTGCGCGGCAGCGGCCCGACAGCCCTGGTCCTCATCCACGGCCTCGGCTGCGACGCCTCGTACTGGGACCGGCAGCTGGAGCACTTCGCGGACCGCTGCACCGTGGTCGCCCCGGACCTCGCGGGGCACGGCGGTTCGGACAGGTCCCGGCAGCGGTGGACCGTCGAGGCGTTCGCCGAGGACGTCGTGGCCGTGGTCGAGCAGGAGGGCCTCGACGACGTGGTGCTCGTCGGCCACTCCCTGGGCGGGCCCGTGATGCTGGCCGCCGAGCGGCTCCTGGGCGGCCGGGTCCGCGGCCTGGTCGGTGTCGACACGCTGCACGACTTCGAGCCCAAGGCGCTGTCCGCCGAGCAGATCGACCGGTTCGTGCGGTCGTTCAGCGAGCAGCCGGTGCAGGCACGGGAGCTGTTCCTCGACGGCGCGCGTGACGACCTCGTCACCCTGGTCGCGCGCACCCGCGACGAGACGGGCGCGGACGTGATCTCCGCCGCGTTCCGCGAGATGCTCACCTACCTCCAGGACCTGCCCAAGCACGTCGACGTGCCGCTCGTACTGATCAACTCGACGTCCTGGATGCCGACGAACCTGACGGCCGCGCGCCGCTACGGCGTCGAGGTGGAACTGGTCGACGACGTCGGGCACTTCGTGATGCTGGAGGCGCCCGACCTCTTCAACGCGACGCTGCGGCGCCATCTGGCGCGTATCGCTCCTGATGTCACCGCAGGTCAGGACGGCAGCGGGTCCGGAGTCCCGGCGGAAGGGGCCGATTCCTGATGTCCGCGCCACGTACTAAGATCCACGCGAAAAGCGACCTGCATCGGTACCTGCGCGACACGCTGGCCGTCGTCCTTGGAACCGAAGTGGCTCCGAGCCGTGACGACGCGTCCCTCGTGGAGCTGGGTCTCGATTCGTTCGGCTGCGCCCGGTGGCTGCACGAGGTCAACCGAACCCTCGGGCTTTCCCTCACCGTGGCCCAGGTCTGCGGTCACCCCACGTTCAGCACGTTGTCCGCCCTGATCGAGGGCGCCATGGGAGAACAGATGAGTGCGACACCCCTTGGGTCCTCGGCCGCCCGCGGCACGTCCGCGCCGGGGCGCCCCGCCATCGCCGCGTACCTGCGCGAGAGCCTCGCGGCGGAGCTGGAGCTGGTCGCGGCGGACATCGACGACGACGCGCCCTTCGTGGAGCTGGGCCTCGACTCGATCACCGGTGTCACCTGGACCCGGAAGCTGAACACGCGTTTCCAGCTGTCGCTCTCCGCGACGCAGGTCTACAGCCATCCCACGGTGGACGAACTCGCGGGGCACCTCGCCGAGCTGCTCGGCGCGGGCGACGCGGGCGACGCGGGCCCGGGCCCCGGCATCGTCGAGGAGCCCGCGCCGGTGGCCGCGCCCGCGACGGAGCCCCCGCCCGCCGAGGCCTCCACGCACGCCGCCGAGGCCGCGCTCGGCGCGTGGCTGCGGGCCAGCCTCGCCAAGGAGCTGGAACTCACCGCGTCCGAACTGGACGACGACGCGCCCTTCGTGGAGCTGGGTCTCGACTCGATCTCCGGCGTCACCTGGACCCGGGCCCTCAACACGCGTCTGAGGCTCTCGCTGTCCGCGACCACGGTGTACGGGCATCCGACGATCAGCGACCTGGCGCGGTATCTGACGGAGGAGCACGGTGCCGTGGCTCCCGACGGGGGGCCCGAGCCTGCCGGGCAGGCGGAGCCCCTGGCCGCCGCCGAGCGTGAGCCCGAGCCTGCTGGGAAGGCGGAGCCCCTCGCCGCCGCCGAGCCTGCGTCCACCGTGGCCGTGGAGCCCGAGCCCGAGGCGGCGCCTGCCGTCGAGCCCGAGCCCGCGCCCGCCGTGGCCGTCGCCCCCCGGCCCGAGCCCGCCGCGGCCCCCGCACCCGAGCCCCGGTCCGTCGCCGAGGCCTCCCCGCAGCCCGGCACCACGGGAGGCCGCCACCGCGCCCCCGGCCTCGTGGACATCGCCGTCATCGGCGTCTCCGGCGCGTTCCCCAAGGCGGAGAACCTCGACGCCTTCTGGCAGAACATCCTCGACGGCCGCGACTGCATATCCGAGGTGCCGTCCTCACGCTGGCCCGTGGAGCGGTACTACGACGAGCGGCCCGGCGTGCCCGGCAAGTCCTCCAGCAAGTGGATGGGCGTCCTGGAGCACGCGGACCGCTTCGACCCGCTCTTCTTCTCCCTCTCGCCCGGCGAGGCCGCCGCCATGGACCCGCAGCAGCGCGTCCTGCTCCAGGAGAGCTGGCGCTGCCTCGAAGAGGCGGGCTACAGCCCCGACGAACTCTCCGGCACCCAGTGCGGCGTCTTCATCGGCTGCTCCGTGAACGGCTACGGCGCCACGGCCGACGCCGAGGGCCTCAGCGCCCACCAGAACCTCGGCACCAACAGCGCCATCCTCGCCAGCCGTGTCTCCTACACCCTGAACCTCAAGGGCCCCTGCCTCTCCATCGACACCTCCTGCTCGTCGTCGCTCGTGGCCATCGCCCAGGCCTGCGACAGCCTCTGCCTCGGCGACAGCGACACCGCGCTCGCGGGCGGCGTCTGGGTCGTCCCGGGCCCCGGCGTGCACGTGGCCATGAGCCAGCTGCGGGCCCTGTCGCCCGACGGCCGCTGCTACGCCTTCGACGAGCGCGCCAACGGCTTCGTACCGGCCGAGGGCGTGGGCGTCCTGCTCCTGAAGCGGCTCGCGGGCGCGCAGGCGGACGGCGACCGGATCCACGCCGTCATCAAGGGCTGGGGCGTGAACCAGGACGGCAGGTCCAACGGCATCACCGCCCCCAGCGCCGAGGCGCAGGCCCGCCTCCAGAAGCACGTGTACGACAAGTTCGGCATCGACCCCGGTGACATCGAACTCGTCGAGGCGCACGGCACCGGCACCGCCCTGGGCGACCCCGTCGAGATCGACGGCCTCGTCGACAGCTTCACCGCGCGCACCGACCGCCGCGGCCACTGCGCCGTCGGCTCGGTGAAGAGCAACATCGGCCACACCGCGTGCGCCGCCGGCGTGGCCGGAGTCCTCAAGGCCACCCTCGCCCTGGAGCACGGCACGCTGCCGCCGACCGCCCAGTACGAGCGCCTCAACCAGCACATCGACCTGGACGGCACGCCCTTCTACGTCAACACGCGGGCGCGCGAGTGGCGGCGCGCGGACCGGCCGCGCCTGGCCGCCGTCAGCTCCTTCGGCTACAGCGGCACGAACGCCCACGTCGTCCTGGCCGAGGCCCCCGAGACCCCCGGCCCGGCCCCGGCGGCCGAACACCCCGGCGGCTCCCGCCTGATCGCCCTCTCCGCCCGCACGGCCGGACAGCTCAAGGACCGGGCACGGCAGCTCGCCACCCATCTCGAAGCGCACCCCGGCCTGAGCCTGCGCGACGTCAGCCACACCCTGGGCCGGGGCCGCAAGCACTTCCGGCACCGCCTCGCCCTCGTCGTCGACACCACGGCGGAGGCCGCCGCGCGGCTGCGCGCCTGGCTGGAGACCGGCAGCGCGCCGTCCGCGTACGCCGGTGACCACAATCCCCGGCGCCCGGCACGGCCGGACCTCGGGACGGCCCGGGAACTGACGGACCCGGACCGGCTGCGGACGCTCGCCGAGGAGTACGCCCAGGGCGCCGCCGTCGCGTTCGAGCTGCTCTTCGCGCCCGACCGGCGCCCGGCCCGCGTCTCGCTGCCCACCTACCCGTTCGCCCAGGACTCCTACTGGCTGTCCGGCGAAGCCCCGTCGGCCGACACGCCCGCCACCGAAGAGGCGGAAGGACCTGCCGACCTGCTGGTCCTGGAGCCGTGCTGGACGCCCCTGCCCACGCCGCCCGCCGACCCCGACGCCGAACCGGCCGACCGGGTCGTGTGGCTCGTCGGCCCCGGAGCCGGCGCGGCGGCACGCGCGCTGCGCGCCCGGCTGCCCCGCACCGCGATCGTGCACGCCGCCGAGGTGGCCGCGGACCACCCGCTCGACACCGCGTACGCCCGTCTGACGCGGGACGTCCTGGGCGAGCTGCGCACCCTGATCGCGGCGGGAGAGCTACCGGAGGGAGGCCTCACGCAGATCGTCGTCCTGGGGCACGACGCCCCGGCCGCCCAGGTGCTGACGGGTGTGTCCGGGCTGCTGCGCACGGCCGCCCTGGAACACCCATGGCTGCGCGCCCAGCTCCTGGAACACCTCGACCCCTTCACCGCCGACGATCACGACGCCGACCGGTCCGTGACCGCGCTCGCCGAAGCCGTCGACGCGGGCGCCCGCGCCCACACCGAGCAGCACATCCGCCGGCAGGGCGGCCGGCTGTACGCCCTGCGGCTCACCGAGGCCGAGGCGCGGCCCGCGCACGGGGCCGGCCCTTCGCCGTGGCGCGACGGCGGCGTGTACCTGATCACCGGCGGCGCCGGCGGACTCGGGCTCCACGTCGCGGGCGAGCTGTCCCGCACCCTGCGTACCGGCACGGTCGTCCTCGTCGGGCGCTCCGCCGCCGATGTCGCGGAGCCGCGCGTGGCCGCCCTCGCGGCGCCGGGCGTCACGGTCGAGTACCGGCAGGCGGACGTCACCGACCGGCGCGCCGTCGACGCGCTCGTCGCGGACGTCGTCTCCCGCCACGGGGCGCTGCACGGCGTCCTGCACTGCGCCGGAGTCCTCCGCGACGGCTACCTCGCCACCAAGGCGGACGGCGACCTGGCCGCCGTCCTCGCGCCCAAGGCCACCGGCCTGGTGAACCTCGACGAGGCCACCGCGGACCAGCCCCTGGACCACCTGGTCGTCTTCTCCTCCACGGCGGCGGCACTCGGCAGCGCGGGGCAGGGCGACTACGCCGCGGCCAACGCGTTCCTCGACGCCTACGTCACGTACCGCGCCGGCCTCGCCGCGCGCGGCCTCAGGTCCGGCCGCGCCGTGTCCATCGGCTGGCCCCTGTGGGCCGACGGCGGCATGCGGCTCGACGCCCCGGCCCTGGAGCGGCTGCGGGGCATCGGCGTGACGCCCCTGCCCACCGGCGACGGCCTCCGGGCCCTGACCGCCGCCGTCGCGGGCGGCGCCCCGCACACCCTCCTGCTGTGCGGCGACCGCGAACGGCTGCTGGCCCGCCTGGCCGCGCGGATCACCACACAGCGGCCGTCGCCGCCGCTGCCCGCCCCGGCCGCGGAGGCGCCCGCCACCGTCGCGCGCGCTCCTCGCGAGGCCTGGGAGCGCACGCTGGCCGCCGCCGTGTCCGAGCAGCTCAAGGTGCCTGTCGAAGAGATCGACGGGGAGGGCGAGTTCGGCGAGTACGGCTTCGATTCCATCAGCCTCACCGAGCTGGTGCAGCGGCTCAACGACGCCCACGGGCTGAGCCTCGCGCCCACCGTCCTCTTCGAACACACCACCGTCGGCGCGCTCGCGGCCCACATCGCCGAGCACACGCCCGCCACGCCCGCCCCCGCCACCGTGGAGGCCGCCCCCGACCTGGACGCCTTCCGCCAGGCCGTCATCGCGGAGGTGTCCGGGCAGCTCAAGGTGCCTGTCGAAGAGATCGACGGGGAGGGTGAGTTCGGTGAGTACGGCTTCGACTCCATCAGCCTGACCGATCTGGCGAGCCGGCTCGGCGACCGGTTCGGCGTGCACCTGGCGCCCACGGTGTTCTTCGAGCACCGGACCGTGGACAGCGTGGCGGCGCACCTGGCGGAGACGGCACCTGAGCCGACGGCCCCGGGTGGGGGAAGCCCGCACGTGGATCACCTTGCCCAGGCGAGCCCCGCCGAGGAGCCCGGGAGCGACCGGCCGCTGACCGGTGGACTGAAGGCCGCCGAGCCCGGCACCGCCGAGCCCATCGCCATCATCGGCATGAGCGGCAGCTTCCCCCAGGCGCCCGACCTGTCCGCCTTCTGGGACAACCTGTACGCAGGCAAGGACTGCGTCACGGAGATCCCCGAGGACCGCTGGGACTGGCGCGCCCTGGAGCAGGACCCGGACATCCCGCGCGGCAAGAAGCCCGTGCGCTGGGGTGGTTTCCTCGACGGCGTCGACCGGTTCGACCCGCTGTTCTTCGGCATCTCGCCGCGCGAGGCACGCACCATGGACCCGCAGCAGCGGCTCCTGCTCACGCATGCCTGGCAGGCGCTCGAAGACGCCGGGTACGCGCCCTCGGGCCTGGCCGGCAGCGACACGGCCGTCCTG
The DNA here is from genome assembly GCF_056431945.1 of Streptomyces sp. NPDC045778. Lineage (NCBI taxonomy): Bacteria > Bacillati > Actinomycetota > Actinomycetes > Kitasatosporales > Streptomycetaceae > Streptomyces > Streptomyces sp. NPDC045778. The sequence goes on along the minus strand of NZ_JBWKJZ010000024.1, from coordinate 59,094 downwards.
ATCGGCACCGCGCCGAGCGGCTACGGCAGCCTCGTCATGGGGGAGCGCGCGGGCGAGGACGGGTACGCCGCGACCGGCGTCTCCGGCTCCGTGGGCCCCAACCGCGTCAGCTACCTGCTCGACCTGCACGGCCCCAGCGAGCCGGTGGAGACGGCCTGTTCGAGCGCCCTCGTCGCGCTGCACCGCGGGGTGGAGCTGCTGCGCTCCGGCCGCAGCGGCCTGGCGCTCGTCGGCGGCGTCAACACCATCGTCAGCCCCGACCTGCACATCGGCTACAGCCGCGCGGGCATGCTGTGCGAGGACGGCCGCTGCAAGACGTTCTCCGCCCGGGCCGACGGATACGTGCGCGGCGAGGGCGTCGGCGTCCTGGTGCTCAAGCCCCTGCGCCACGCCCGGCGCGACGGCGACCGGATCCTCGGCGTCGTCCGCGGCAGCGCCGTCAACCACGGCGGCCGCGCCCACTCGCTCACCGCGCCCAACCCGCGCGCCCAGGCGGACCTCCTCAAGAGCGCGTACCGCGACGCGGGCGTCGACCCGCGCACCGTCACCTACGTCGAGGCGCACGGCACCGGCACCGAACTCGGCGACCCCGTCGAGCTGAACGGCCTCAAGAGCGCCTTCGGCGAGCTGTACGCGGAGACGGCGGGCACGCCGGGCCACCTGGACGCGCCGGCCCGCTGCGGCCTCGGCTCGGTCAAGAGCAACATCGGGCACCTGGAACTGGCCGCGGGCGTGGCCGGAGTCATCAAGGTGCTGCTCCAGATGCGCCACGCCACCCTGGTCGAGAGCCTGCACTGCGCGGACCTCAACCCGTATCTGGACTTCACGGACAGCCCGTTCGAGGTCGTCCGTGAGCGGCAGCCCTGGCAGCGACCGCGCGACGCCGACGGCCGGCCCCTGCCGCGCCGGGCGGGCGTCAGCTCCTTCGGCTTCGGCGGCGTCAACGCGCACGTCGTCATCGAGGAGTACGCCGAGGAGTACGACGAGGACCACGGGGGACACGCGGCCATGGAAACGCACGCCGACGCGCACGCGGGCACCGCGCCCACGACCGGCACACCCGCGCCGGCCGTGGCGCTGATCCCGCTGTCCGCGCGCACCGCGGAGCAGCTCGTCGCGCGGGCCCGCGCGCTGCGCGACCACCTCAGGGCCGGGCACGTCGCCGCCGGGCGCCTCGCCGACCTCGCGTTCACGCTCCAGGTGGGCCGCGACGCGATGGAGGAGCGGCTCGCGACCCGGGTCACCTCGCTCGCCGACCTGGAGCGCAGGCTCACGTCGTTCGTGGCCGACCCCGGAGCCCACGAAGGCTGGCACCGCGGCACGGTGTCCCGCCGCACGGGCACCGAGCAGGCCCGCGCCCGCCGGCTCGCGTCGGGGGAGCACGAGAAGGCCCTCGCCCAGTGGGTGGCGGGCCACCCCCTCGACTGGCGGAGCCTGTACGCGCCGGGGGACCGGCCCGTGCGGATCGGCCTGCCGACGTACCCCTTCGCCGAGGAGAGCTACTGGGTGGGGCGCGGCACCGTCCCCGCAGCCGAGCGGCAGGACAGCACGCCCGGCGCCCACCCGATGCTGCACCACGCCCCGGACGGCACTCCGACGGCGTACCGCACCGTCTTCGACGGCTCCGAGCCCTTCCTGAAGGACCATCAAGTACGGGGCCTGCGTGTCCTGCCCGGTGCCGCGCACCTGGAGATGGCCCGTGCCGCCGTCGCCCGCGCCACGGGGACGGAGAGCCGCGTCCGGCTCAGCGACGTGGTGTGGCTGCGGCCCGCCGCCTGCACCCCGGGCGACGGCCTGGAGGTACGCCTCGACCTGAAGCCGACGGCCACGGACACCTACACGTACACGCTCCACACCGTCGGCCCCGACGGCGAGCGGACGCTGTCCAGCCAGGGCCGCGCGCACCTGGCCGCCCCGCCCGCCGAGCGCCCCGCACGCCCCCTCGCGGACCTGCGCGCCGCCTGCTCGGGGGCCGCCTTCACCGCCGCCGACCTCTACGACCTGTACGACCGCGTCGGCATGGAGTACGGCCCCGCGCAGCGCTCCCTGGCGACCCTGGCCGTCGGCAGCGACACCACGGGCCGCCCCCAGGCGCTCGCCGAACTGCGCCTGCCTACGGCGGCGGAGCCCGCCGACGACTACGGACTGCACCCGAGCATCCTCGACGGCGCCCTCCAGGCCACGATCGGCCTCGGCCTCGGCGGGGGCGACACCCCCGCACGGCCCGCGCTGCCCTTCGCCCTCCAGGAGGTCGACGTCCTCGCCGCCACCCCGGCGACGGCGTACGCCTGGATCCGGTACCAGGACGGCAGCCGCCCCGGAGACACGTCCGCGAAGCTGGACATCACCCTCCTCGACGCCGAGGGCCGGGTGTGCGCCGAACTGACAGGGCTGCTCGCGCGGGTGCTCCCCGCCGCGCCGCCCGCCGACACCGGGACCCCGCTCGCCGAGCGCGCGCTGCCGTACCTGCGCGAGCAGCTCGCCACGGCGCTCGAAGTGAGCCCCGAACGCCTCGACGCCGACACGCCGTTGGAGTTCTACGGCATGGACTCCATGATGGCGATGGAGCTGACGCACCACTTGGAGGGAACCTTCGGCGAGCTGTCGAAGACGCTGTTCTTCGAGGTCCGTACGATCCGGGCGCTGAGCGAGCACTTCGCGGACACCTACCCCGAGCGGCTGCGTGCCGCGCTCGGCGCGCCGGCCCCCGGGACGGAGACGGCCGGGACGCGCGCACCAGCGGTGTCGCCGACGGTGACCGCCCCCGCGCTGCCGGACGCGAACACCGTCACGGACATCGCGATCGTCGGCGTGAGCGGCCGTTACCCGCTGGCGGACAACCTCGACGAGTTCTGGCGGAACCTGCGCTCCGGCCGGGACTGCGTCACCGAGGTCCCGGCGGACCGCTGGGACCCCCGCGACCACGAGGGCACGTCCCGGTGGGGCGGCTTCCTCGACGGCGTCGACCGCTTCGACCCGCTGTTCTTCCGCATCTCACCGCGCGAGGCGGAGTTCCTCGACCCGCAGGAGCGGCTGTTCCTGGAGTGCGTGCACCACACCCTGGAGGACGCCGGTTACACCGGCGAGACCCTGTCCCGGCAGTCCACCGGGCCCGCCGGCGCCGATGCGGGCCTCGTCGCCACGGGCAAGGTCGGCGTGTTCGTCGGCGTGATGTACGAGGAGTACCAGCTCTACGGCGCCCAGGCGCAGGCACGCGGCCACCGCGTGGCGCTCTCCGGCAGCCCCTCGTCCATCGCCAACCGCGTCTCGTACTTCTACGACTTCCACGGCCCGAGCATGGCCGTGGACACCATGTGCTCCTCCTCGCTGACCGCGATCCACCTCGCCTGCGAGGCGATCAAGAGCGGCCAGTGCGCGGCGGCCGTCGCGGGCGGCGTCAACGTCAGCGTCCACCCGAACAAGTACGTGATGCTGGGGCAGGGCAAGTTCACCTCCAGCGATGGCCGCTGCCGCAGCTTCGGCGAGGGCGGCGACGGCTACGTGCCCGGCGAGGGCGTCGGCGCCGTGCTGCTCAAGCCCTTGGAGCGGGCTGTCGCCGACGGTGACCAGATCCACGCGGTCATCAAGGGCACGGCCCTCAACCACGGCGGCAGGACCCACGGCTTCTCGGTGCCCAACCCGGCGGCCCAGGGCGACGTCATCACCCGCGCGCTCGCCCGCGCCGGCGTCGCGCCGCACGAGCTGAGCTACCTGGAGGCCCACGGCACGGGCACGTCCCTCGGTGACCCCATCGAACTGACCGGCCTGGTCAAGGCGTTCGGGCGTACGACCGGGGAGTCCGCGCCGACCTGCGCGATCGGCTCCGTGAAGTCCAACATCGGCCACTGCGAGAGCGCGGCGGGCATCGCGGGCGTCACCAAGGTGCTGCTCCAGATGCGCCACGGCGAGCTGGTGCCCAGCCTGCACGCGAGCACCCTCAACCCCCATCTGGACTTCGACGGGACGCCGTTCACCGTGCAGCGCGACCTCGCGCCGTGGCACGGCCCGCGCGTCGCGGGTGTCTCCAGCTTCGGCGCGGGCGGCGCCAACGCCCATGTGGTCCTGGCCGCGTACGAGCCCGGCAGCGCCCCCGCCGCCTCCTGTACGCGCCCCGTCGTCGTGCCCCTGTCGGCCGCGACCGAGGGCCAACTGGTGGAATCCGCACGTCGGTTGCGGGCCCGCGTGGACGGCCTCGCCGAGGATGACCTGGCCGCGCTCGCCTGGACGTTGCAGACCGGCCGCGTCGCCCTGGAGGAGCGCCTCGCGTTCACCGTGGACTCCTTGGAGTCCCTGCGGCACGGGCTCGACGCGTTCCTGGCCGACCCCGCGGCCCCGGACGACTGGGCCCGCGGCCGCGTACGGGCCGACCAGGCACCGGCCGCGAGCACGGCCACGGAACCCCGGGAGTGCGCGGCCGGGTGGGCCCGCGGCGAAGCCGTCGACTGGGACGGCCTGTACGCGGCGGACGGCACGGCCCGCCCGCGCCGCATCGGCCTGCCCGGCTACCCCTTCGCCCGCGAGCGCCACTGGCTCGACGTGGAGGCGCCGACCGGCCACGCGCCCGCCACACCCGCCGCACCCGACTACGTTCTCCTGACCCACCCCGTGTGGGAGGCCGAGGAGCCCGCCGACGCGGCGGCCACGCCGGTGGCGGAACGTCACGTGGTCCTCGTCGGCCGGTTCGCGCCGGGCGAGGAGTCCGCGCTGACCACGGCCCTGACGTCCGAGCTGCCGGGCACCGCGCACCTGGAGACCGTGGCCCTGGCGGACGACGCCCCCCTCGACACCGCGTACCTGACGGCGGCACGGCTGGTGTTCGCACGGGCGCGCGCCCTGCTGACGGCCGGAGTGCGCGGCGGAGCGCTGCTCCAGGTCGTGCTCGTCGGCGACCCCGGCCAGGAGACGGCGGGCCGGAGGGCGCTCGGCGGCCTGAGCGGGCTGCTGAAGACCGCGGCCCTGGAGAACCCGAAGCTGCGCACCCAGCTCGTGGACTGCCTCGACGGCGCCGCTCCGGCCCTCGTCGCCGAGCGGCTGCGCGCGGAGACGGCACCCGGGACGGCGCCCGAGGTCCGGTACCGCGCGGGCCGCCGCGAGGTCAGGCGGCTCGCCGAACTCCCCCCGGCCCCGGACGCGGGCACCAGCCCGTGGCGCGCGGGCGGCGTGTACCTCATCACGGGAGGCACCGGAGCCCTCGGCCTGCTCACGGCCCGGGACATCGCGTCGACGGCCGCGGGCGCCACCGTCGTCCTGACCGGGCGCTCGGCGCTCGACGACACCCAGCGGCAGGCGCTCGACGCGCTGCGGGCCGCGGGCCTGACCGTGGACCACCGGCGGACCGACGTCACCGACCGCGCCGACGTCGAACGCCTCGTGGAGCACATCGCGCGGACCCACGGCCCGCTGACCGGTGTCGTGCACGCGGCCGGCGTACTGCGGGACAACCTCGTCGTGAACAAGACGCCCGAGGAATTCGAGCGCGTCCTCGCGCCGAAGGTCGCGGGCCTCGTCCACCTCGACGACCTGACCCGCGACCAGCCCCTTGAGCTGTTCCTGTGCTACTCGTCGACCACCGGCGCCCTGGGCAACGCGGGCCAGGCCGACTACGCGGCGGGCAACGCGTTCATGGACGCCTACGCCGCCCACCGCGGCCGTCTCGCCGCCGCCGGAGCACGCCACGGCCTGACACTCTCCCTGAACTGGCCCCTGTGGGCCGACGGCGGCATGGGCGTGGACGCCGCCACCGAGGAACGGCTGCGGCGGATGGACCTCGTGCCGCTGGACACCGGGAGTGGCCTGCGCGCCCTGCGCACCGGCGTCGCCGCGCGCCGCACCGGCCTCGCCGACGGCCAGCTCCTCGTCGTCGCCGGGCGCCGCGAAGCGGTCCTGCCGCGCCTGACCGCGCGACCCGGGCGGGCGGCGACCGAGCCGCACACCCAGGCCGAGCCGCACACCCAGGCCGAGCCGCACAGCCAGGCCGAGCCGCACAGCCAGGCCGTGCCGCACACCCAGGCCGAGCCGCAGCCCCTGGCCGCACCCCTGGCCGATGCGGCGCCCGCGTCGCCCGCCGCGCCGACGGGCGACGACCGTGCCCTGCTCGACCGCACCCGCCGCCACCTGCGCGCGCACCTGGCGGCGGGCCTCAAGCTCGGTGCCGACCGGCTCGACGCCGAGGTGCCCCTGGAGCACTACGGCATGGACTCCGTCGTGGCGATGAACCTGATCGCCCAGCTGGAGACGGACTTCGGCACCCTGCCCAAGACCCTGTTCTTCGAGGTGCAGACGGTCCGCGACCTTGCCGAGTACTTCGTGGCCCAGCACGGGGACGCGCTGCGCGCGCTCTTCGGCGAGACGGCCACCCCGGCGCCCGCCCCCGAAGCTGCGCCCGCTCCCGCTCCCGCACCGGCACCGGCACCGCCGGCCCCCGAGCCCGCGAAGGACACGCAGGCCCGACCCGCCCGGGACCCGCGCGACGAGGGCGTCGCCGTCATCGGCCTCGCCGGACGCTATCCGGGCGCCGCCGACCCCGACGCCCTGTGGGGCCTGCTGCGCTCCGGCGCCGACTGCGTCACCGAGGTCCCCGCCGACCGCTGGGACCACGACGCGGTGTTCGACCCGGACCGTGACGCGCCCGGCAAGAGCTACGGCAAGTGGGGCGGCTTCCTCGACGGCGTCGACCAGTTCGACCCGCTGCACTTCGGCATCTCCCCGCGCGAGGCCGAGACCATGGACCCGCAGCAGCGGCTGTTCCTGGAGACGGTGTGGCAGCTCCTGGAGCAGAGCGGCGTCACTCAGGAAGCCGTCGAGCACACCTACGGCCGCAGGGTCGGCGTGTACGTCGGCGCGATGTACCAGATGTACCGGGCCGACGCCGCCGACGTGGTGCGCTCCGCCCTGACCTCGGCGGCGTCGTACAACCTCATCGCCAACCGCGTCTCGCACTTCTTCGGCCTCGAAGGCCCGAGCCTCGCCGTGGACGGCATGTGCGCGTCGTCGGCGGCGGCCATCCACCTGGCCTGCGCCGATCTGCTGAGCGGCGACAGCGAGCTGGCGATCGCCGGCGGGGTGAACCTGACGGTCCACCCCGACAAGTACCGGGCGCTGTCCCGGGCGGGCCTGCTCGGCAGCCACCCCGGCAGCCGCAGCTTCCGGGACGGCGACGGCTATCTGCCCGCCGAGGCGGTCGGCGCCGTCCTCCTCAAGCCGCTGGCCGCCGCCCGCAGGGACGGCGACACCGTCCTCGCCGTCATCAAGGGCAGCGCCTCGCTGCACGGCGGCCGCGCGGGCCAGTTCATGGCGCCGAGCCGCAGGACGCAGGTGAACGTGGCCCGCAGGGCCCTGGAGAAGGCGGGCTGTGACCCCGCGTCGATCGGCTACGTGGAGGCCGCGGCCAACGGGTCCGCGCTCGGCGACGCCGTCGAGGCGAGCGCGCTGCGCGAGGTGTTCGCCGACGTCACCGAGCCGATCGCGCTCGGCTCGGTGAAGTCCAACCTGGGCCACCCCGAGGCCGCGTCCGGCATCGCCCAGCTCACCAAGGTCGTCCTCCAGCTGCGCCACCGGGAGCTGGCGCCCCGGGCGCCGGTCGGCACGCCCAACCCCGAACTCCGTCTGGACGAAGGCCCGCTGCGCCTGTGCGAGACGCTGACGCCCTGGGAGCCGCGCGCCGGCTCGCCCCGGCGCGCGCTGCTCAACTCCGTCGGAGCGGGCGGCAGCCACGTCAGCCTCGTCGTGGAGGAGGCACCCGAGCCCGAGCCCGAAGCGGCGCTTCGGCCGCAGCCGAGTCGGCCGGAGCTGATCGTCCTCTCCGCCGGTGACCCCGAGCGCCTGCGCACCGCGGCCCGCCTGCTGCGCGACTTCGTCGAGCGGGCCGACGCGCCGGGCGCCGACGACGGCACCTGGCTCGCCGACGCCGCCCACACCCTGCGGACGGGCAGGGAAGCCCTGGCCGAGCGCCTGGCGTTCGTCACGGACTCCCGCGCGGGCCTGCTGCGCGCGCTCGCCGACTTCCTCGACGACCGGCCCTCGCACACCCCGCTGTACCGGGGCGACGCCGAAGCCGGCGCCGGGGCCCTGGGCGACCTGCTCGCGGGCGGCCACGGCGAGGCGTTCGTCCGCGCGCTCGTCACCGACGGCGAACTCGACCGGCTCGCCGAGCTGTGGGTGCGGGGCGGCCGGATCCCCTGGCAGGCCCTGCACACCGGGCAGCGGCGCCGGCTCGTACCGCTGCCGACGACGGCGTTCCACCGCAAGCGGTACTGGATCGGGCACACGGCCACGCCCACGGCGGACCCCACGCCCGCACCGGTCACGCCCACCGAGCACCCCTCCGGGGCCGACGGCGACGGCGACGGCGACGGCGGCGGTGACATCCTCCGCTACCTCGCGGACTACTTCACCGACGCCCTCGGCTTCGCCCCCGGCGAACTCCCGCCGGACAAGGACCTGCACAGCCTGGGCGCCGACTCGGTCCTGTGGGTGCGACTGCGACGCGCGGTCGAGGCCGACCTCGGACTCACCCTCACCACACGGGAGATCGTCGAACTCACCACCTTGGAGCGCATCGCGGAACGGCTCGCCGCGAAGCGCGGGACCCCGCAGCCACCCGAAGCACCGGACGTACGCGAAGCACGGGCCAAGGCCCTGGAGCGGTTCCGCCAGGGCCACGTCGGACTCGAAGAACTCAAGTCACTCATGAAGGAAGCACCGGGCGCGTGAACGAGGATCAGATTCTGGCGGGCTTCAAGGCGGGCCACTACACCGCTGAGGACGTGCTCGCGTTCTACGAACGACTCCAGGACTCCGCGCGGGCGGGCGTCACCGACCGGCGTGCCCTCTCCGAGGGCCAGAAGGGGCTGTGGCTGCTGCACAAGCTGCGGCCCGCGTCGGACGTGTACAACGTCCCCGTCTGTTTCCGCACGTCGGCGCCGTTCGACGTCGCCGTCTTCGAGGAGGCCTTCCGGCAGGTGACGTCCCGGCACACGCTGCTGCACAGCGTGGTCGTCGAGGACGAGGGCACCCCGTACCTGGTGCGGCGCCCGGACGGCGGCGACGCCCCCTTCCGGCACCAGACCGTGCCGCACGGGCTGCCCGACGACGTCCTGCTCGCCCTGGCGCGCGAGCAGGCCAAGGCGCCCTTCGACCTGCACCAGGAAGGACCGGCCCGGGCCGTCGTGTACACGGCGGGCACGGCCGAAGCGCCGCGGACCCTCGTGCTGCTCGTCCTCCACCACCTGGTGTTCGACGGCGCGTCCACCCCCGTCCTGCTGCGCGACCTGCTCCACACCTACGACACCCTGCTCCGCGGCGGCACCCCCGCGCCCGCGTCCGCGCGCCACGACGCCTACGACGCGTTCGTGCGCTGGGAGGCCGACTTCCTCGCGAGCCCCGACGGCGCCCGCCACCGCGCCTTCTGGCAGGACACCCTGGCGGGCGACCTGCCCGTCCTTCGCCTCGGCATCGAACGCGCCCCCGCGCCCGGCACCGCCGTGGTCGGCGAGACGGTCTCCCTGCCGCTGCCCCCGGCCCTCGCCGCGCGGGTCCGCGACCTGTGCGCGGCCCGCGGCGCCAAGCCCGCGGTGCTCTTCCTCGCCGTGTACGAACTGCTCCTGCACCGCTACAGCGGCGAGCGCGACCTCGTCGTCGGCGTACCGTCCCTGGGCAGGCCCGACGCGACCTACGACGACGCCGTCGGCTACTTCGTGAACATGCTGCCCGTGCGCCACGGGGTGCGCGCCGACGTCCCGTTCACGGACTTCGTGCGCGACCTCACGCTCGTCATGGCCGACGGACTCGACCACGCCGCGTACCCGTTCCCGCGCATGGTGCAGGACCTGAACCTGCGCACCGAGCCCGACACCTCCCCGGTCTTCCAGGTCTCGTACGTCTTCCAGAACCAGCGCATGATGCGCCTCACGGACAGCGACGTGCGCGGCCTCGACCTGGCCCGCTCGCTGTCGTTCGTGGAGGAGATATCCCAGGAGGGGGAGTTCAAGCTCCACCTGGAGGTCGTCGAGCACGCCGCCGACGCCTACACCCTGCACCTCAAGTACGACGCCGAGCGTTTCGACGCGGCGGACGTCCAGCGGTTCCTCGGCCACTACGAGACCCTGCTGAGCGCCCTCGTCGACGCCCCGGAGCAGCGGCTGTCCGAGGCCTCGCACCTGACGGACGACGAGCTGCGCCTCTTCGACGCGTGGAACGACACAGCGCACCCCTTCCCGGCCGACCGCAGCCTGCCCGACCTCCTCGCCGACGCCGTCGCCCGGCACGGCGACCGCACCGCCCTCGTGTACGGCGAGCGGTCCCTCACGTACGCCGAGTTCGCCGCGCGCACCGACGCCCTGGCCGCCGAGCTGCGCCGCCGCGGGGTCACCGCGGACACGGTCGTGGGCCTCTGTGCCGAACGTTCTCTTGAGATGGTGATCGCCCTCTGGGCGGTCATGAAGGCGGGCGGCGCCTACCTCCCCCTGGAGCCGGACTACCCGGCCGAGCGGATCCGCTACATGATCGAGGACTCGGGCGCCACCCTCGTCCTCACCCAGTCCGCCACCGACACGTCCGCCCTGTCCGCGGCGCGCACGGTACTGCGCCTGGACGCCGACGGCCGCCCGGTCCCCGATGGTGCCCCGGGTGCCCAGGACAGGGGCGCGCCCGCCCGGATCGCCCCCACCGACCTCGCGTACGTCATCTACACCTCCGGCTCCACCGGCCGTCCCAAGGGCGTCATGGTCGAGCACCGGGCGGCCGTCAACCGCGTCGAGTGGATGCAGAACGAGTACGCGCTGACCCCCGACGACGTCGTGCTCCAGAAGACGCCGTTCAGCTTCGACGTCTCCGTGTGGGAGTTCGTCTGGCCCCTGATCACGGGCGCCCGCCTGGTCGTCGCCGCGCCGGGCGGCCACAAGGACCCGGCCTACCTCGCGTCGCTCATCCGGGCCGCCGAGGTCACCACGGCGCACTTCGTGCCGCCCATGCTGCGCCTCATGCTCGACCACGAGGGCTGGGCCCGCTGCACGTCGCTGCGCCAGGTCTTCTGCAGCGGCGAGGCCCTGCCGCCGGAGCTGCCCGCCCGGCACTACGCCCAGCACCGCGCGCGTCTGCACAACCTGTACGGCCCCACCGAGGCCGCCATCGACGTCACCCACTGGACCTGCCCGCCCGACACGACGCCGCGCACGGTGCCCATCGGCCGCCCGATCCAGAACATCCAGCTGTACGTCCTGGACGACCTGGGCCGGCGGCAGGCCGTCGGCTGCCCGGGCGAGCTGCACATCGCCGGCGCCGGCCTGGCCCGCGGCTACCTGAACAACCCCGGCCTGACCCGCGAGCGCTTCGTCCCGAACCCGTTCGCCGCGGACCCGGACGCCCGCATGTACCGCACGGGCGACCTCGTCCGATGGCTGCCGGACGGCTCCCTGGAGTACCTCGGCCGCATCGACAACCAGGTCAAACTGCGCGGCTTCCGCATCGAACTCGGCGAGATCGAGGACCGCCTCTCCCACCACCCCGCCGTGCGGGCCTGCGCCGTCGTCGCCCGCGAGGACAGCCCCGGCAACCCCCGGCTCGTCGGCTACGTCGTCCTCGACGAGACGCACCCGCAGGCGCACACGGGCGAGTTCCACGACACCCTGGTCCGGCACCTCGGCCAGGCACTGCCCGAGTACATGGTCCCGGGCGCCCTGGTCCGCCTCGACGCCCTGCCGCTGACCGCCAACGGCAAGCTCGACCGCAAGGCGCTCCCGGCCCCCGACGCCGACGCGTACGCCGTGACCGGTGAGCGCGTCGCCCCCCGCACCCCGACCGAGCGGACCCTGCTCGCGGTCTGCGCGGGCCTGCTCGGCTTCGCCGAGGAGCGCATCGGCGTCCACGACAACTTCTTCGCCCTCGGCGGGCACTCCCTGCTCATCCCGAAGCTGACCGCACGCCTGCACGACGCGGGACTCGACTGCGAGCTGCACAGCGTCTTCGCCGCCGCCACGCTCGCCGACCTGGCCACGGCCATCGACGCGGCACACGCCCCGGAGAACCCCGACGCGCGGGACACGGCCCCGGCCGGAACGCCGTTCACCGTCCCGCCGAACGGCATCCCCGCGGACTGCGACCGGCTCACGCCCGACATGCTCCCCCTGGTCTCCCTGACCGAGGACGAGCTGGCGGCGATCGTCGCCGCCGTGCCCGGCGGCGCCCGCAACGTCCAGGACGTGTACCCGCTGGCGGCCCTCCAGGAAGGCATGCTCTTCCACCACCTCAAGGAGAGCGGCCGCGACCCGTACGTGCTCTCCGGCGTGTTCTCCTTCGAGAGCAGGGCTCACCTCGACGGCTTCGTGAGCGCCCTGCGCGCGGCCGTCGCCCGGCACGACGCGCTGCGCACGGCGATCCTCACGCAGGGCCTGTCGCGGCCCGTCCAGGTCGTGGTGCGCCGCGCCGACCTCGACCTGGAGGAGTTCGATGTGCCCGCGGGCCGCGACGCCGAGGACGAGATCCGCGCGCTCCTGGCCCGGCCGCAGGCGATGCGCCTGGACCGCGCCCCGCTGATCCGGCTGCGCGCCGCCCGGCAGCCCTCCACGGACACCTGGTACGCCGCCCTCAACCTGCACCACGTCATCGACGACGCGACCTCGCTCGGCCTGCTGTTCCGTGAGGTCGTCGCCCATATGACGGGCCGCGCGGACGAGCTGGCCCCGCCCGCGCCGTACCGCGACTTCATCGCCCACGTGCAGCACCGGGCGCGCGTCCTTGACCCGGCGGACCACTTCGGGGCCCTGCTCGCCGACGTCACCGAGCCCACCGTGATGTTCGGGCTCCAGGACGTCCACGGCGACGGCCGCCGCGTCCTCGACCTGCGCCGCCCGCTGGACGCCCGCCTCGGCGAGCGCATCCGGGCCTGCGCGAAGGACCTGCGGGTCAGCCCGGCCACGCTGTTCCACGCGGGCTGGTCCCTGGTCGTGGCGGCGTGCTCCGGCGGCGACGGCCGCGGTGACCGCGACGGCGTGGTCTTCGGCACCGTCATGTCCGGCCGCCTCCAGGGCCCGCGCGGCATCGAGCGGATGCTCGGCAACTTCATCAACACCCTGCCCGTACGCGTCGACCTGGCAGGGACGAGCGTGCGCGACCTGGTGAGCGCCATGGACCGGACCCTGCGCGACCTGGTGCGCCACGAGCAGACCCCGCTGGCCGTCGCCCACGGCCACAGCGCCGTACCCCCGGAGACGCCGCTGTTCAACGCGATCCTGAACTACCGGCACCTGGAGTCCGACGACCGCGTCGACGACAGCGAGCTGGAGCGCGCGGGCGTCCGGTCGCTCGCGGGTGTCATCGAGCGCAGCAACTACCCCATCGCCCTGTCCGTCGACGACCTCGGGCACTCCTTCTCGCTCGACGCGCAGATCGACCAGGCCCAGGACGCCGAGCTGGTCATCGGCTACCTGGAAACCGCCATGGAGCGCCTCGTCGGCGCCCTCACCACCGAGGGCGCCGAGCAGCGCCCCGCCCTGGACCTGCCGGTCCTGAGCGACGCTCTGCGCCACCAGGTGCTCGCCGGGTGGAACGAGGTGCCCGCCGAGGAGCCGGTGGAGCGGTGCCTGCACACGTGGTTCGAGGAGACCGCCGCCAGGCGCCCGGACGCGCTGGCGGTCGAGTTCGAGGACCGCCGTCTGTCGTACGGGGAGCTGAACGCGCGGGCGAACCGTCTGGCCCGGCATCTGCGCGGCCTGGGCGTGGGCCCTGACGTGCTGGTCGCGCTCTGCCTGCCGCGCAGCGAGCACCTGGTGGTGGCCGTGCTCGCGGTGCTCAAGGCGGGCGGCGCCTACGTGCCCGTGGACCCCGCGTCCCCGGCGGACCGGCTCGCGCACATCCTGGCGGACAGCGCACCCCGCGTCCTGGTCACGGACGGCGCGCTGCCCGACGGCCTCACCGTCCCGCAGGCCCCGGTCGTCGACGTCCGCGCGGACGCCCACCAGTGGGCCGCCCGCGCCGCCGACGACCTGTCGGTACCGGACCTCACGCCGTCCGCCATGGCGTACGTCATCTACACGTCGGGTTCGACCGGTGTGCCCAAGGGCGTGGTGGTCGAACACCGCAATGTGGTGCGGCTGTTCACGTCGACGCACGACTGGTTCCGCTTCGGTGAGCGCGACGTGTGGGCGCTGTTCCACTCCTTCGCGTTCGACTTCTCCGTGTGGGAGATCTGGGGCGCGCTGCTGCACGGCGGCCGTCTGGTGGTCGTTCCCCAGGCGGTGACGCGCAGCCCGGAGGACTTCTACCGGCTGCTGTGCGAGGCGGGTGTGACGGTCCTCAACCAGACCCCCAGCGCCTTCCGGCAGCTGATCGCCGCACAGGGCGACGACGCGCGCCCCCACGCCCTGCGCACCGTCGTCTTCGGCGGCGAGGCCCTGGAGGTCGCCTCGCTCAAGCCCTGGCTGCGCCGCCCGGTCAACAAGAGCACCCAGCTGGTCAACATGTACGGCATCACCGAGACCACCGTGCACGTCACCTACCACCCGCTCACCGAGGACGACCTCGACCGGCCCGTCAGCCCCATCGGGCGACGCATCCCCGACCTGCGCACCTACGTCCTCGACCCGCACGGCCGCCCCGCGCCCGTCGGCGCCGTGGGGGAGTTGTACGTCGGTGGCGCGGGCGTGGCCCGTGGCTATCTGAACCGGCCGGAGCTGACCGCGGAGCGGTTCCTGGAGGACCCGTTCCGCGAGGAGCCGGGCGCGCGCATGTACCGCTCGGGTGACCTGGCCCGCTGGCTTCCCGACGGCTCCCTCGAATACCTGGGCCGCAACGACGACCAGGTGAAGATCCGCGGCTTCCGGATCGAGCTGGGCGAGATCGAGGCCCGCCTCACCGAACACCCCGCCGTCCAGGACGCCCGCGTCCTGGTGCGCGGCTACGACGACCAGGACCAGCGCCTCGTCGCCTACGTCGTCCCCTCGGCCGAGCACGCGCCGGCCGTACGCGAACTCCTGCGCCTGGAGCGCACCGAGCCGGAAGCGCTCGCGCGGACCTACGAGCTGCCCAACGGCATGACGGTGTTCCAGCAGAACAGGAGCGAGACCGACTTCGTCTACGACGAGATCTTCACGCACCTCGAATACCTGCGGAACGGCATCACCATCGAGGACGGCGACACCATCTTCGACGTGGGCGCCAACATCGGCCTGTTCACGCTGTTCGCGGGCAGCCGCTGCCCCGGCGCCAGGATCCACGCCTTCGAGCCGATCCCGCCGGTCTTCGACTCGCTGCGCCGCAACGTCGCGCTCCACGGCATCGACGCCAAGGTGCACGACTGCGGCCTCGCGGCCGAGGCGAAGGAGGAGACCTTCACCTTCTACCGCCACAACACCGTCATCTCCTCCAGCGTCACCACCGCCGAACAGGCCCACGACCTGGTGCGCTCGTACCTGCGCAACCAGGAGGAGCTGACCGACGAGGGCACCGACGGCACCACCGCGGGGGACGACCTCGTCGACGCGGTCGTCGACGCCCGCCTCGACAGCGAACAGTTCACCTGCCGCCTGCGGACCGTCTCGGAGATCATCGCGGAGGAATCGCTCGACCGGATCGACCTGTTGAAGGTCGACGTGGAGAACGCCGAGTACGAGGTGCTCAAGGGCATCCACTGGCGGGACTGGCCGAAGATCCGCCAGCTCGTCGTCGAACTCCACGACGTGGACGGGCAGTTGGAGAAGGTCGTCACCCTCCTCAAGGCCCTCGGCTACGACGTCGTGTGCGAGCAGGACAACCGACTGCTCCGCAACACCACCCTCTACAACGTCTACGCCCGCCGCGCCGACGACCAGGGCGCACGGCCGCCGGCCGGGTCCGCCGCCGCGCCGCGCTGGTCCGGCCGGGCCGCCCTGCTCGCCGACGTACGCGAGAAGCTGGGCGCGGCGCTGCCCGAGTACATGCTCCCGGCCGCGCACGTCCTCCTCGAAGAGCTGCCCCTGACCCAGAACGGCAAGCTCGACCAGCGGGCCCTGCCCGCCCCCGAGGACCGCCGGCGGCCCACCGGGCGCCGCGTCGCGCCCCGCACCGAGGCCGAGCGGACCGTCGCGGGCGTCTGGGCGGAGCTGCTGCGCACCGACACCGACGACCTGGACGTGGACAGCGACTTCTTCGCCCTCGGCGGCAACTCGCTGCTCGTCACCCGCCTCGTCAACCGCCTCGCCCAGGCGACGGGCGCCGAACTCACCGTGCAGGCCGTCTTCGAGGGACCGACGCTGGCCGCGATGGCCGCCGAGCTGGAGCGACGCGCGCCCGTGGCACCACAGGGCGGCGCCGTCGACGTCGCCGCGATCCTGGAGAGCATCGACTTGATCGAGAACATGAGCGAAGAAGAGCTGGACGCCTGGGAAGGCCGGATCAAGTGACCACGACACCGACGACGAGCACCCCGAGCAACGGCACCTCCCTCGACCTGATCCGGAAGATCAAGTCGCTGCCCGCCAACAAGCAGCGCGCCCTCATCGCGATGCTGAGGAAGCAGGGCGTCGACCTGTCCGCCCTGGAGGCGATCGGCCCCCGCCCGCACACCGGGGACGAGCCGGTCCAGCTGTCCTTCGCCCAGCAGCGCCTGTGGTTCCTGGCGCAGCTGGACGGCACCAGCGCGTACTACAACATCCCGATGGCGCTGCGCCTGAGCGGCCCGCTCGACCGCCCCGCCCTGCTGCGCGCCCTGGAGACGATCGTTCAGCGCCACGAGGCGCTGCGCACCCGCTTCGTCGAGCGCGACGGCGTGCCGTACCAGGAGATCGGCGACGGCCGTGACTTCGCGGTCGGCGAGGAGGAGCTGACCGACCCCGCCGAGCTGCCGTCGATCTGCGAGCGCGAGGCCGTGGCGCCCTTCGACCTGGCCCGCGACTCACTGATCCGCGTCCGCCTCCTGCGCGAGTCGGAGCACGCCCACGTCCTGCTCGTGACCATGCACCACAGCGTCTCCGACGGCTGGTCGCTCGGCGTGTTCTTCCGCGAGCTGGTCACCCTGTACGAGGCGTTCCACGCTGGCGAGCCCTCGCCGCTCGCACCGCTACCCATCCAGTACGCGGACTACGCGCACTGGCAGCGCCAGTGGCTCGTCGACGAGGTGCAGGACCGCCAGCTCGGCTACTGGACCGGCCGGCTCGACGGCGTCGACCCGCGCCTGCCCCTGCCCGCCGACCGCACCCGCCCGGCGATCAAGACCTACGACGGCGCGCACGAGCGCTTCCACCTGCCCGAGGACCTGCTGCGGCGGCTGAAGGCCCTCGCCGAGCAGCACGACGTCACGCTGTACATGACGCTCCTCTCGGCCTACGCGCTCCTGCTGCACCGCTACAGCGAGCAGACGGACATCGCCATCGGCACCCCCGTCGCGAACCGCCAGCGCATCGAGTCCGAAGGGCTCATCGGCTACTTCGCCAACACCCTGGTGATGCGCGCCGACCTGTCGGGCGACCCGACCTTCACCGATCTGCTCGGCCGCGTGAAGGACGTGGCGCTGGGGGCCTTCAGCCACCAGGACGTGCCCTTCGAAGCCGTCGTCGACGCCTTGCAGCTGGAGCGCAGCCTCAGCCACTCGCCGCTGTTCCAGGTCGCCTTCGTCCTCCAGGAGGCCCACACCGACCGCGAGGTGCGCCTGGGGGACCTCGACGTGTCCCTCATCGAGTTCGACTTCGACATCACCAAGTTCGACGCGACGCTCGACCTGCGCGAGACCCCGGACGGGCTGATCGGCGCCTTCGAGTACAACACCGGCCTCTTCGACCGCGAGACGGTCCAGCGCTTCGTCCGCCACTACACCGCGCTCCTTCACGCCGTCGTCGCCGCACCGGGGGAGCGGCTCTCCCGGCTCAGCACCCTCGACGCCGACGAGCGCCACCAGGTGCTCGCCGGGTGGAACGAGGTGCCTGCCGAGGAGCCGGTGGAGCGGTGTCTGCACACGTGGTTCGAGGAGGTCGCGGAGCGTACCCCCGACGCCGTGGCGGTGCGGTTCGAGGACCGCTGCCTGTCGTACGGGGAGCTGAACGCGCGGGCGAACCGTCTGGCCCGGCATCTGCGCGGCCTGGGCGTGGGCCCTGACGTGCTCGTGGCCCTGTGCCTGCCGCGCAGCGAGCACCTCGTGGTGGCCGTGCTCGCGGTGCTCAAGGCGGGCGGCGCCTATGTGCCGCTCGACCCGTCGTCGCCCGCCGACCGCCTCGCGCACGTGCTCGGCGACAGCGCGCCCCAGGTGCTCGTCACCGACGGCGCGCTGCCCGAGGGCCTGGCCGCCCCCTCGATCCCCGTCGTGGACGTCCGCGCCGACGCCGACCGGTGGGCCGCCCTGTCGGGCGACGACGTCACCGGCACGGGCGTGGGCCCCACGCACGCGGCGTACGTCATCTACACGTCGGGTTCGACCGGTGTGCCCAAGGGCGTGGTGGTCGAACACCGCAATGTGGTGCGGCTGTTCACGTCGACGCACGACTGGTTCCGCTTCGGTGAGCGCGACGTGTGGGCGCTGTTCCACTCCTTCGCGTTCGACTTCTCCGTGTGGGAGATCTGGGGCGCGCTGCTGCACGGCGGCCGTCTGGTGGTCGTTCCCCAGGCCGTCACGCGCAGCCCGGAGGACTTCTACCGACTGCTGTGCGAGGCGGGTGTGACGGTCCTCAACCAGACCCCCAGCGCCTTCCGGCAGCTGATCGCCGCACAGGGCGAGGACCCGGAGCCGCACGCGGTGCGCGTGGTCGTCTTCGGCGGCGAGGCCCTGGAGGTCGCCTCGCTCAAGCCCTGGCTGCGCCGCCCGGTCAACAAGAGCACCCAGCTGGTCAACATGTACGGCATCACCGAGACCACCGTGCACGTGACGTACCGGCTGATCACCGAAGCCGACGCGGACCGCACCGTGAGCCCCATCGGCGAGCGCATCCCGGACCTGCGCACCTACGTCCTCGACGGACACGGCCAGCCGGTACCGGTAGGGGTCGTGGGGGAGTTGTACGTCGGTGGCGCGGGCGTGGCCCGCGGCTATCTGAACCGGCCGGAGCTGACCGCGGAGCGGTTCCTGGACGACCCGTTCCGCGAGGAGCCGGGCGCGCGCATGTACCGCTCGGGTGACCTGGCCCGCTGGCTTCCCGACGGCTCCCTCGAATACCTGGGCCGCAACGACGACCAGGTGAAGATCCGCGGCTTCCGGATCGAGCTGGGCGAGATCGAGGCCCGCCTCACCGAACACCCCGCCGTCCAGGACGCCCGCGTCATCGCCCGCGAGGACACCCCGGGCGACCGGCAGCTCGTCGCGTACACCGTCCTGCGCCCCGGCGCCGACGAACCTGACCAGCGCGCCGAACTCGCCCGCCACCTGCGCAGGACCCTGCCCGACTACATGGTCCCCAGCGCCTTCGTGGCCCTGGAACGCCTGCCCATCACCGGCAACGGCAAGCTCGACCGCAAGGCCCTGCCCGCACCCGGCATCGAGGCCTTCGCGCAGCGCGCCTACACGGCCCCGGCCACCGCGACCGAGCGGACCCTCGCCGCCGCCTGGGCCGAACTCCTCGGCTTCGACGAGGACCGCGTCAGCGCGCACGACAACTTCTTCGCGCTCGGCGGCCACTCCCTGCTCATCACCGTCCTCATCGCCCGCCTCAAGGAGCGCGGCCTCGACGTCGCCGTCCGCAGCGTCTTCAGCAGCCCCACGCTCGCCGACCTCGCCGCCGACATCGACCGCGCAGGACCGGCCGCCGCCGGCTACGCCGTGCCCGCCCCCGCCGTCCCCGACGGCTGCGAGCGGCTCACCCCCGAGATGCTGCCGCTGGTCGACCTGGACCAGGCCGCCGTCGATGCCGTCGTGTCCCGCGTGCCCGGCGGCGCCCCCAACGTGCAGGACGTCTACCCCCTCGTGCCGTCGCAGGAGGGCATCCTCTTCCATCACCTGATGGACCCCGCCAACGACCCGTACGTCATCCCGATCCTGCTCACCGCCCCGGACCGGCAGACCTGCGACACCTTCGTCGCGGCCCTCCAGAACGTGGTGGACCGGCACGACGTGATGCGCACGGCCGTCGTCACCGAGGGCCTCGGCGAACCCGTGCAGGTGGTCCTGCGCGACGTCCGCCTCGACGTCGAGCGGCGCACGCTCGACGCCGCCGACTCCGAGGCCGCCGAGGAGCAGGCCCGCGCCTGGCTCGCGGACCCGGGGACGATGACGCTCGACCGGGCGCCGCTGCTGCACCTCGCCGTCGCCGCCGACCCGCACTCCCCGCGGCACTTCCTGCTCCTGCGCGTCCACCACCTCATCGAGGACGCGACCTCGCTGCGCCTCATCCTCGAAGAGCTGGCCGCGCACATGGCGGGCCGTGCCGACGAGCTGCCCCCGGCCCCGGCCTACCGCGACTTCGTCGGCCACACCCTGCACCAGCTCGCCGCGAACGACGCCGAGACGTACTTTTGCCGCGAGCTGGGCGACGTCACCGAGCCCACCACGCCGTTCCAGCTCGTCGACGTGCACGGCGACGGCAGCCGCGTGCGCGACCTGCGCCGCTCCCTGCCGCCCGGCCTCACCAGCCGTCTGCGCGAGCAGGCGCAGCGGCTGCGGATCAGCCCCGCCGCCCTCTTCCACGCCGCCTGGGCCCTGGTCACCGCGGCCACCGGCGGACGCGACGACGTGGTTTTCGGCACCGTCCTCTCCGGCCGCCTCCAGGGCGTGCCCGGCGTCGAGCGGATGCTCGGCAACTTCATCAACACCCTGCCCCTGCGGGTGCGCCTCGCCGACCGCAGCGTCAAGGACCTGGTGTCCGCCGTCGACGCGTCCCTCAAGGAACTGATCGCCTACGAGCAGAGCGCACTCACCCTGGCCCAGCGCTCCAGCGGCCTGGACGGCGACGCCACCCTGTTCAGCTCGATGATCAACTTCCGGTACTTCGAGCCGCGCCAGGGCGACCAGGGCCCCGCGACCCTGGAGGACCTCGGCATCCGCTGGCTGGGCTCCCTCGACCGCACCAACTACCCGGTGGGCGTGTCCGTCGACGACACCGGGACCGAACTGTCCCTCAACGCCCAGGTCGACGCCGCGCTCTCGCCGGACGCCGTCCTCGGCTACGTGGAAGCGGCGGTGACCGGCCTCGTCGACGCCCTGGCCACCGACGACGGCACCGGCACGCGCGCCCTGGACATCGACGTGCTCCCGGCCGCGGAACGCCACCGCCTGCTGACCGAGTGGAACGACACGGACAAGCCCTACCCGGACGACCACTGCCTCTTCGAACTCTTCGAGGAGCACGTCAGGCGGCGCCCCGACGCCGTCGCCGTCGAGCACGGCGAGCAGCGCCTCACCTACGCCGAGACCAACGCGCGCGCCAACCGCGTCGCGCACTGGCTGCGCGAGCAGGGAGTCGGCCCCGACACCCTGGTGGGCCTGTGCGCCCGCCGCTCCCCGGACCTTGTGACCGGCCTGCTCGGCATCCTCAAGGCGGGCGGCGCGTACGTCCCCATCGACCCGGACTACCCCCAGGAGCGCATCCGCACCCTTGTCGCGCGCTCCGGCGTCGACATCGTGCTCAGCCAGTCCCACCTGCCGGCGGAGCGGCTCGACGGCGGGGACGGCGGCAAGCGCCCCCAGGTCCTCCACCTGGACACCGGGCAACGCGCGGGGGACGGCACCCAGCTGCTCGCCGGCCGCCCGGACCACGACCTGACGCGCGCCGACCTCGGCCTCACGCCCGAGCACCTGGCCTACGCCATCTTCACCTCGGGGTCCACCGGCGTCCCCAAGGGCGTCCTGGTGGAACAGCGCGGCGTCGTGCGCCTGGTGCGCAACCCGGACTACTTCCCGACCACCCCCGACGCCGTCGTGCTCCACCACTCCTCGATCTCCTTCGACGTCGGCTCCCAGGAGGTACTCGGCCCGCTGCTGTGCGGCGCCCGCCTCGTCCTGCACGACGGCGACTCCAAGGACGTGGGCGCGCTCCTGGACACCGCCGAGCGCTCCGGCGTCACGACGATGGCCCTGTCCGCGGCCTTCCTGCCCGCGTTCGCCGAGGCCGCGCAGGGGCGGCGGCTGCCGCTCACCTACCTGGGTGTCGGCGGCGAGGCCTTCTCCGCCAAGGACGTACGCCGCCTCTACGCGGCCCACCCCGGCCTCACCGTCGTCAACGCCTACGGCCCGACCGAGAACAGCATCGCCTCCACCTGCCACGTGATCCCCCGGGACATCGCCGACGACGCGGTCATCCCCATCGGCAGGCCCATCGCCCAGTCCACCGCCCACGTGCTCGACACGCACCTGCGGCCCGTGCCGCTCGGCGTCGTCGGCGAGCTGTGCGTGGGCGGCGCGGGCGTCGGCCGCGGCTACCTCGGCAACCCCCAGCTCACGAAGGAGCGGTTCGTCGCCGACCCCTTCGCCACCAGGCCAGGGGCCCGCCTCTACCGCACCGGCGACCTGGTGCGCCGACTGCCCGACGGCGCCCTGGAGTTCGTCGGCCGCGTCGACGACCAGGTGAAGGTCCGCGGCTTCCGCGTCGAACTCGGCGAGATCGAGAACGCGCTGCACTCCCACCCCGCCGTGCGCGGCGCCGTCGTCACCACCCAGGCGAGCGGCGAGGCGAAGAAGCTCGTCGCCTACGTGCGGCCCACGACCGACTGGCTGGACGCCACCGCGCGCGAGCAGAACGCCGACCGCCTGGAGCAGTGGCAGGACCTCTTCGAGGACCAGTACGGCACGGACGCGGACGAACAGGCGAGCAGCGCCGCCGACGCTGCCGGTGACTTTGGCGACGACCTCAACCTGGTCGGCTGGAACTGCAGTTACACCGGGGACGCCATCCCCGAGCACGAGATGCGCGAGTGGATCGACGGCACCGTCCGCCGCATCGAGGAGCTGCGGCCCCGCAGGCTCCTGGAGGTCGGCTGCGGCACGGGCCTGCTGCTGTTCCGCTACGCCGGAGCCTGCGAAGCCGTGCACGCCGTCGACATCTCCGCCTCGGCCCTGGCCGGGGTGCGGCGCGGCGCCGACCGCCGCGGCTGGTCGCACGTCACCCTCGCGCAGGGCGACGCCCGGTCCGTGACCCTGCCCGAAGGCCTCGGCGACACGGAGAAGTTCGACACCGTCGTCATCAACTCCGTGGCCCAGTACTTCCCGAACCGGCTCTATCTGGAAGAGGTCATCGAGCGGCTGCTGCCCCTCGTCGCCGACGGCGGCCGGATCCTCATCGGCGACGTCAGGAACCTCGACCTGTTCACCGCGCACGTCACGGCCGTCGAGCGCAGCCGCCTCCCCGCGCGCGTCTCCGTCGCCGCCCTGGCCCGCCAGGTGCAGCGCCGCCGCCAGCAGGAGACCGAACTCCTCGTCAGCCCGAGCTACTTCGCCGGGCTGCCCGGGCGCTTCGCGGACATCGGCTCCGCCGACATCACCGTCAAGCGCGGCACCGGCGCCAACGAAATGCTCAGCTACCGCTACGACGTGGTCCTCACCAAGGGCCCCGCCCCCGCCCGCGACGACGAGCTGCCCTGGCTGACCGCCACCACGCCCGACGAGGTGCGCGCCCTGCTCGCCGACGGCAGCCGCACGCGGTTCGGCGTCACGGGCCTGGACAACCCGCGCGTCGCCGACGACGTCCGCGCCGCCGAGAGCCTGCGCGGCACCACCGCGCAGCAGCACGTCGAGCCCCTCGGCGCGAGCCGCCTCACGGACGCCGCCCGCCGGCGGGCGCGCGACCTGGAGGACGTCCTCGCGTACGCCGAGAAGCTCGGCTACCAGGCCGCCGTGACCTGGTCCCAGGACCGCCTGGACGGCCTCGACCTGATCCTCGCCAAGGGGGAGCGGCCCACCGCGCGGGCCCGGGCCGCGTACGGCGCGACCCACCTGGCGAACGTCCCGCAGATCGCCACCACGGGCCAGGCCCTGACCCGCACCCTCAAGGACCACCTCGCGGGCAGGATCCCCGAGTACATGGTCCCCAGCGTCTTCGTCGCCCTCGAAGAGCTGCCCCTCACCCCCAACGGCAAGGTCGACAAGCGCGCCCTGCCCGCCCCCGACGAGGCCGACGTGCACAAGGAGGTCTACGTCGCGCCCCGCACCGCCACCGAGCAGGCGCTGTGCCGCCTCGTCCAGGACGTCCTCGACGTCGACCGCGTCGGGCTCCAGGACAGCTTCTTCGACCTCGGCGGGCACTCCCTGCTCGCCACCCGGCTCACCATCCGCGTCAAGCAGGAGACCGGCAAGGAAGTGCCGCTCCAGTCGATCCTCGCGGGCGCCACCCTCGGCGAACTGGCCGCGGGGCTCGACGCGGCGGCGGTCCGCCCGGCCGATGAGACCGTCCCGCTGGTGCCCCTCACCGGCCCCGGCGACGAGAGCCCGCTCTCCTGCCAGCAGAGCGAACTGTGGTTCCTCCACCCGCGCGAGCATCTCGGCTCGTCGTACGACAACGTACAGATGGCCTACCGCGTCATCGGCCCCCTGGACCGGCGGGCCTACGCCCGCGCCTTCGAGGCTCTCGTGGCCCGCCACGCCGTGCTGCGCACCAGCTACCCGCGGCGCGGCGACACCCACGTCCAGCGGGTGAACGACACCAGCGGCTTCGCCGTCGCCTTCGAGGACGTCCCCGGCGACAGCGCGGTCGCCGAGTTCCTGCGCGCCGAGCGGACCCGGCCGTTCGCGCCCGAGGACCGGCACATGCTGCGCGTCCACATCCTGACCCTCACGCCGTACGAGCACGTCGCGGTCGTCACCCGGCCCTGGGGCATCTTCGACGGCTGGTCGACCGGCGTGTTCATCGCCGAACTCAACGCCCTGTACCAGGCGCTGAGCCGCGGCGAGACGCCGTCGCTTCCCGAACTCCCCGTCCAGTACGCGGACTTCGCGCATTGGCAGCGCCGGTCCTTCGACGCCGAGGCCCGCGCCCGGCAGGAGGCCTACTGGCGCTCCCAGCTCGCGGGCCTGCCGCCGCGCACCGCCCTGCGCACCGACTACCAGCGGCCCGCCGCGAAGTCGTACCAGGGCTCGGCGGTCGAGGTGAACGTCCCCGCCGCCGTGCTCGACCAGCTCAAGCGGGTCAGCAAGGAGCGCGGCGGCACCCTGTACCTGACGCTCCTCGCGGCCTTCGCGACGCTGCTCGGCGCCCACACGGACGACCGGGACCTCGCCATCGGCTCGCCGGTGACCAACCGGCCGCGCCCCGAGCTGGAGCGCCTCGTCGGCTACTTCATCAACGTCCTGGTCATGCGCCTGGACGTGCGGCCCGAGCAGGCCTTCGACGAACTCCTCGCGCAGGCCAAGGGCGTCACCGCCGCCGCCCACGACCACAAGGACATCCCCTTCGCCGACCTCGTGACGGCCCTGGTGCCCGAACCGGACCCGGCGCACTCGCCGCTGTTCCAGGCCATGTTCAACCTGGTGCCCGCGGCCGAGGCCGCCCCGCACGACCCCGGCGGCTTGGGCTTCGTGCCCCTGCCCACCGACAGCGGCACGGCGAAGTTCGACCTCAACCTCGTCGTCCGCGAGACCCCCGACGGCCTGCGCGGCTACCTGGAGTACAGCACCGACCTCTACGCCAGGAGCACGGCCCGCCAGATGGCGGCCACCTACGAGAGGCTGCTCCTCAAGATCGTCACACAGCCCGGCGCGAGCCTCGCGCGGCTGCGCGACGCGGCGGCGGACGGCGGTGCCGGATGAGCACCGACCACGCCCCCGCCCGCCCCACCCGTCCCATCCCCACCAGCGAAAGCGCGCACATGACCGAGGAAAAGACCTTCGCCCTGATCGTCGACGCCGTCCGTGAGATCCTCCCGGAACTCGCCGACCACGACTTCAGCAGGGCCGACACCCTGGACGAGCTGGGCGCCAACTCCATGGACCGCGCGGAGATCGTGATGACCGTCCTGGAGGAGATGGACCTGGACATCCCCCTCGTCGAGACCCACGGGCCGCAGAACCTGGGCGAGCTGGCGCGGCACCTCAGCGACACGGCAGCGGTCAAGGCCCGGTGACGTGAGGAACTCCGCAGGGCTCGTCGTCACCGGCCTCGGCGTCACCACCGCCGTGGGCCGGGGCAAGGCCGACTTCACCAGGGCACTGTTCGCCGGAGAGCACCGGTTCGCCGTCATGGACCGGCCCGGGCGGCAGTCCGGCACCCGCTTCGTGGGCGCCGAACTGCCCGCTCAGGAACCCACCACCCGGCTCGGCGCCCGCGAGCTGCGCACCGCGTCCCTCACCGGGCGGGTCGCCCTCGCCACCCTCGAAGAGGCGTGGACCGAGGCGGGCCTCGACGGCTACGACCCCGACCGCGTCGGCCTCGTCATCGGCGGCAGCAACCTCCAGCAGCGCGAACTCGTCCTGGCCCACGACCGGCACCGGGCCAAGCCGCGCTTCCTGCGGCCGAGCTACGGCCTGTCGTACCTGGACACCGACCTGTGCGGCCTGAGCACGAGCGCCTTCGGGATCCGCGGCCTCGCCCACACCGTGGGCGGCGCGTCGGCCAGCGGGCAGCTCGCCGTCATCGAGGCGGCGGAGGCCGTCGCCTCCGGCCGCGTCGACGTGTGCCTCGCCCTGGGCGCGCTCGCCGACCTGTCGTACTGGGAGCTGCTCGGCCTGCACGCGATGGGCGCCATGGCGGGCGAGGACCACGCCGACGCGCCCGCCGAGGCCTGCCGCCCCTTCGACAAGGCGCGCTCCGGCTTCGTCTACGGCGAGGCCTGCGCCGCGCTGGTCATCGAGCGCGCGGGCGCCCGCCCGGACGCCCCCGCCCCGTACGCGCGGATCGGCGGCTGGTCCGTACGCCTGGACGGAAACCGCAACCCCGACCCGTCCCTGGCGGGCGAGACCGCCGCGATCCGCCAGGCCCTGGACCGCGCCGGGCTCACCGCACGGGACATCGACTACGTCAACCCGCACGGCACCGCGTCCCCGACGGGCGACGAGACGGAGGTGGCGGCCCTCAAGGCCTGCGGCCTCACCCACGCCGCTGTCAACGCCACGAAGTCGATCACCGGCCACGGCCTGACGGCCGCCGGAGCCGTCGAGGCGGTCGCGTCGCTGCTCCAGATGCGGCACGGGCGCCTCCACCCCACGCGCAACCTCGCCGAGCCCGTCGACGACGCCCCGCGCTGGGTGCGCGAGACGGCCGTCGAGGCCGACATCCAGCACTGCCTGAGCCTGAGCATGGGCTTCGGCGGCATCAACACCGCACTGTGCCTGAGCGCGTGCGCCGCATAGAGAGCAGAACAGCGAACCCCATGACCCGCGTCGGTATCGAAGCGATGAACGTGTTCGGCGGCTCGGCCGTGCTCGACGTCATGCAGTTGGCGCGCCACCGCGAGCTGGACCCCGCGCGCCTGAACAACCTCCTGATGCAGGAGAAGACGGTCGCGCTGCCCTTCGAGGACCCGGTCACCTTCGGGGCCAACGCGGCCCGGCCGCTCCTCGACCGCATGAGCGAGGAGGAGAAGGGCCGCATCGAACTCCTCATCACCTGCACCGAGTCGGGCTTCGACTTCTCCAAGTCGGCCAGCACCTATCTGCACGACCAGCTCGGCCTGAGCCGCAACTGCCGGATGTTCGAACTCAAGCAGGCCTGCTACGCGGGCACCGCCGGGCTCCAGATGGCCTGCAACCTCATCCTCTCGGGCACGTCGCCCGGCGCCAAGGCCCTGGTCATCGCCACGGACATCTCGCGCTACATCCTGGAGGACGGCGACGACGTGGCCGCCCAGGACTGGGCCTACGCCGAACCCAGCGGCGGCGCGGGCGCGGTCGCCCTGCTCATCAGCGCCGAGCCGCACGTCTTCCAGCTCGACGTCGGCGCCAGCGGGACGTACGGCTACGAGGTCATGGACACCTGCCGCCCCGCCCCCGACAGCGAGGCCGGCGACGTCGACCTCTCCCTGATGTCGTACCTGGACTGCTGCGAGCAGGCCTACCGCGCCTACGAGGCCAAGGTGGAGGGCGCCGACTACCGCGAGACCTTCCAGTACCTCGCCTTCCACACCCCCTTCGGCGGCATGGTCAAGGGCGCCCACCGCACCATGATGCGCAAGGTCGCGGGGGCCAAGGGCGCCGCGGTCGCCGAGGACTTCGAGCGCCGCGTCGTGCCCGGCCTCAGCTACTGCGGCCGGGTCGGCAACATCATGGGCGCGACCGTCTTCCTCTCCCTCGCCGGCACCATCTGCAACGGTTCCTACCCCGACCCGCGGCGCATCGGGCTCTTCTCCTACGGATCCGGCTGCTGCTCGGAGTTCTACAGCGGCGTCGTCACCCCCGACGGCGCCGAGCGGCTGCGGTCCATGGGCATCGAGGACCACCTCGACGCGCGCTACCAGCTCTCCCTCGACGAGTACGACCAGCTCCTGCGGGAGAGCGCGTTCGTGCGCGTCGGCACCCGCGACACGGTCGTCAACCAGGACTTCGTCGCCCGGACCGCGCAGGGCGCCGCGGGCGCATCGCCGCGCCTCGTCCTGCGCGCGATCAAGGAGTTCCACCGGGAGTACGCATGGATCGACTGACCTACTCCACCCTGCGCGTCCGCGAACAGGGCGGCGTCCTCTTCGCCGGGATCCACCGGCCCGAGGCGGGCAACGCCATCAACGCCACGCTGGTGCGCGAACTCGACGACGTCTTCACGCGCGCGGCCACCTCGGAGCACACCACCGTCGTCGTCCTCGAAGGCCTGCCCGAGGTGTTCTGCTTCGGCGCCGACTTCGGCGTGATCAGCGACGCGGCGCGCTCCGGCCAGGACACGTCCTTCGACCCCGAGCCGATGTTCGAGCTGTTCCGGCGCATGGCGTACACCGACGTGCTCACCGTCGCGCACGTGCGCGGCAAGGCCAACGCGGGCGGCGTCGGCCTCGTCGCGGCGTGCGACGTGGTGATCGCCGACGACAGCGCCACCTTCAGCCTCTCCGAGCTGCTCTTCGGCCTGATCCCGGCCGTCGTCCTGCCGTATCTGATCCGCAGGACCGGCTTCCAGCGCGCCCACTACCTCGCCGCCACCACCCAGACCATCGACGCCCGGCAGGCCCACGCCTGGGGGCTCGTCGACGCCCTCGGCACGCCCAGCGACGCGCTCCTCAAGCGCCACCTCCAGCGCCTGGGACGGCTCTCGAAGAAGGGTGTCGCCCGCTACAAGGCGTACCTGCGCGAGCTGTCCCCGCTGACCGAGCACACCAAGGACGTCGCGCTCGCCACCAACCGCCAGGTCTTCGGCGACCCCGACAACGTACGGGCCATCCGGCGCTACGCCGAAGAGGGCGTCTTCCCCTGGGAGAGCGCGACGCCGGACACCGCCGCCGCCCCCACCCCGCACGCACCGCCGCCCCCGCAGCCGTCCCCGAGCGAGACCACCGTGGAACCACCCCACCAGCACCCCACCGCCCCACCACGGCCGCCCGCCCTGTCACCCCGGGCCCTCGGCAGCCCGCACTTCCGCGCGGCACACGGCGTCGACTACGCCTACGCGGCCGGAGCGATGTACAAGGGCATCGCCTCCGTCGACCTCGTCACGGCCCTCGGCAACGCGGGCATGCTCGGCTTCTTCGGCACCGGAGGGCTCCCACTGGACGAGGTCGACGACGCGATCACCCGCATCAGGAAGGGCCTCGACCCCGGCCGCGCCTTCGGCATGAACCTCCTGAACAGCCCGGGCGACCCGGGCCTCGAGGCCCGCACCGTCGAGCTGTACCTGCGCCACGGCGTGCGCTCCGTCGAGGCGTCCGCCTACCTGCGGCCCACGCTGCCCCTGGTCCACTACCGCCTCGCGGGCCTCGGCACCGACGCCGACGGCCGCCTCCGCCAGGACCACCACGTCATCGCCAAGGTCTCGCGCACCGAGGTCGCCGAACACTTCCTCCGCCCGGCCCCGGCCCCCCTGGTCCGGCAGCTCCTCGACGACGGACTCATCACCCCCGAGCAGGCCGAACTCGGCGCCCGCCTCCCGCTCGCGCAGGACCTGTGCGTCGAGGCGGACTCCGCGGGCCACACCGACGGCGGCAACGCCTACGTCCTGATGCCCGCCATGCGCGCCCTGCGCGACCGCGTGACCCGTGAGGAGGGCTATCCCGAAGAGGGCGCCGAGGCTGTGCGCGTCGGCGCCGCGGGCGGCATCGGCACCCCCGAAGCGGCTCTCGCCGCCCTGACCCTGGGCGCCGACTTCCTCGTGACCGGCTCCATCAACCAGTGCACCGTGGAGGCCGGCACCAGCGACGCCGTCAAGGACCTGCTCCAGGGCCTCGGCGTGCACGACACCGAGTACGCCCCCGCGGGCGACATGTTCGAGGTCGGCGCCCGCGTCCAGGCCGTCAGGAAGAGCACGTTCTTCCCCGCCCGCGCCCAGAAGCTGTACGAGCTGTACGTACGGCACGACTCCCTCGACGACCTCGACCCGCGCACCCGCGCGACCCTGGAGAACAAGTACTTCAAGCGCTCCCTCGCCGAGGTGTGGGAGGAGACCCGCGCTCACCTGGCCAGGCGCCACCCCGCCCGGCTCGCGGAAATCGAGCGCAGCCCCAAGCAGAAGATGGCCCACGTCTTCCGCTGGTACTTCGTCCACTCCACGCGCCTCGCGCTGCGCGGCGCCGACCAGCGCGTCGACTACCAGATCCACTGCGGCCCCGCCCTCGGCGCGTTCAACACCTGGGTGCGCGGCACCGACCTCGAACCGTGGCGCGGCCGCAGGGTCGACGTCATCGCCGAGCGGCTGCTGCGGGACACCGCGGCCCTGCTCACCGAGCGCCTGGCCGCCTACGGCGCCCTGGCCGCCGACAGCACACCCTCCACGCCCCACCCCGCCACCGGCGGACCGGCACCTCTCGCGACGGCTGAGTGATCACATGACTTCCGTGTACGTATTCCCCGGGCAGGGCTCCCAGCGCAAGGGCATGGGCAAGGAGCTGTTCGAGAAGTACCCCGACCTCGTGGCCCGGGCGGACCGGCTGCTCGGCTACTCGCTGCGCGCCCTGTGCCTCGACGACCCCGACCGGGTCCTCAACCGCACCGAGTACACCCAGCCCGCCCTCTACGCGGTCAGCGTCCTTCAGTACCTCGACCACGTCGACTCCGGCGGCACCCCGCCCGCCGTCGTCGCCGGGCACAGCCTGGGGGAGTACAGCGCCCTGTTCGCCGCGGGCGCCTTCGACTTCGACACCGGGCTCGACCTCGTGCGCAGGCGCGGCGAGCTGATGAGCCGGGCCCCCAAGGGCGCGATGGCCGCCGTCGTCAACCTGGACCAGGAGCGCGTCGCGGAGATCCTGGCCACGCTGCCCCACTCCGGCATCGACATCGCCAACATCAACTCCCGGCAGCAGTGCATCCTCTCCGGCCCCTACGACGAGGTCCACGCCCCGGACGTCCGCGAGGCCTGCACCGAGGCGGGGGCGCGGTTCATCCCCCTCAACGTGAGCGCGGCCTTCCACTCGCGCTGCATGGCCGGCGTCCAGGAGGAGTTCGCCCGCCACCTGGAGGGTGTGGACTTCCGCCCGCTGCGCATCCCCGTGATCGCCAACTGCACGGCACGGCCGTACCCCACGACCGGCTACGCCGACCTCCTCGTGCGGCAGATATCGAGCCCCGTACGGTGGTACGAATCCCTCTCCTGGCTGATGGCGCGCGGCCACGACGACTTCCGGGAGATCGGCCCCGGCACCGTACTGACCAAGCTCACCGCCAAGATCCGCGAGGAGCCGCTGGCCGTCGAGCCGCCCGCCACCGCGAAGGCACCCGCCCCGCACCGGACACCGCGGCGCCCCGAGGTCGTCTTCATGTACGGCGGCCAGGGCACGCAGTACTACCGCATGGGGCAGGAGCTGTACGACACCCACCCGGCGTTCCGCGACGCGATGGACCGGTGCAGCGCCCTGTACGAGGCGGCGCAGGGCACGTCCCTGGTCGCCGCGATGCACGACGGCACCCGGCGCGGCCAGGACTTCGACGACATCCTGCACACGCACGCGGCGCTCTACAGCGTCGGCTGGAGCCTCACCGAGGCCCTGCGCGCGGAGGGCTTCCACCCCGACGCGGTCCTTGGCCACAGCCTCGGCGAGTACGTGGCGGCCACCGTCGCCGGGGCGATGTCCTTCGAGGACGGCCTCGACCTCGTGATGAAACAGGCACACCTCCTCCAGGCGCGCTGCCGGCCCGGCGGCATGCTGAGCGTCCTGGCCCCGCCCGCCCTCTACCAGCGGCGGCGCGATGTGTTCGCCGGACTCGCCCTGGCGGGCGTCAACTTCACCGGCGAGAACACCGGCAACTTCGTCGTCAGCGGCGAGGCCGAGCGCGTCACCGAGGCCCGCGCCGCGCTCGACCGGGAAGGGGTGATCGCCGTCCGGCTGCCCGTGCGCCACGGCTTCCACTCCGGCCTCCTCGACGACATCCGCCACGAGTGCCGGAGCCTGGGGCGCGCGGTCACGGTCAACTCGCCGCAGCTGCCGGTCTATTCGTGCGCGTACGCCGGTGAGCTGGACGGCACCGCGCTGACCGCCTGGGACGACTACGCGTGGGACGTGATCAGGGGACGCGTGCGCTTCGACGAGTTGATGGCCACCGCGTTCCGCGACCCGGCGCGCCACTACTTCGTCGACCTGAGCGCCAGCGGCTCCTTCGCCAACTTCCTCAAGCACGGCTACGGCCCCGACCACCGGGGCGCCTTCGCCATCAACCAGTTCGGCAACAACACGGCGTCGATGCGCCGCCTGCGCGAGGGCCTGGAGGAGGTCACCCGGGCGGCACCGGCCCTGGTCTGACCTCAAGTCAGCCAGCCACGGAAGGCCAGAGGGGGCTCACCACCGCGTGGTGAGCCCCCTGACGCCTTCTCAGACGGACGGACGTGTCAGCCGTTTCAGCCGACCGACACCGGCAGCGAGGCCACCCCGCGCACGTTGATGCGGCCGTTCCAGGACACCTCACCGGCCAGGGACAGGTCCGGGAACCGCTTCAGCATCCGCTCGAAGGTGACGCTCGCCTCCAGGCGCGCCAGGGCCGCCCCGAGGCAGTGGTGCGAGCCGGAGCCGAACGCCAGGTGCGCGCGGGCCCCTTCGCGGTCCAGGCGCAGCGTGTCAGCGTCCTCGCCCCAGCGCGCCGCGTCGCGGTTCGCGGAGGCCAGACCGGCGACGACCATCGCGCCCGGGGGGATCTCGACGCCGCTGAGCACGGTCGGCTCCAGGGTGATGCGACGGCTGGACTGCAACGGGCTGTCGTAGCGCAGCAACTCGTCCACGGCGTTGGGCATCAGCTCCGCGTCCGCGCGCAGCGCGGCGAGCTGCTCGGGGTGGCGAAGCAGCGCGAGGGTGCCGTTGGCGAGCAGGTTCACGGTCGTCTCGTGGCCCGCGATGTACAGGAGCTGGATCTGCGCGACCAGCTCGTCGTCGCTGAGCTTGTCACCGTCCTCCTCGGCCTCGATGAGGGCCGTCATGAGGTCGTCGGCCGGGTTCTGCCGCTTCCAGGCGATCATCTCGGAGGTCAGGGCGGCCAGCTCGGCGTCCGCGTTCTCGATCTCCTGCATGACGGCGGGGTCGGCGACGGGCTCCAGGGAGCGGACGATCGTGCCGCTCAGCTCCCGGATCCGCTCGTGGTCGGTGGGCGGGGCGCCCAGCATGTCCGCGATCACGGTGAACGGCAGCGGCGACGCGAGCGCCGGCACCAGATCCGCGCCGCCCTCGTCGGCGATCCGGTCGAGCATGCCGTCGACCAGCTCGCCGATGCGCGGCGCGAGCGCCTGGATCGACTTGGGCGTGAACGCCTTTTGTACGAGGCGCCGCAGCCGGGTGTGGTCCGGAGCGTCCCGGTCGATCATCGAGTAGCCGTCGATGAGCGGGGTCTTACGCGACTCGTCCTTCTGTCGCAGGTTCTCCAGCGCGCCGGAGTCGACGTTACGCAATTCGACCGACGCGCCCGAGCGCAGCAGGCCGAACACGTCCTCGTACCGGGTGACCACCCAGAACCCCAAAGGGTGCGGATAGACCGGTGCGACCTCGCGGAGCGTCGCGTACTGCGGGTACGGATCGTCGGTGAACCCCTCGGCGAAGGGGTTGAACAGCGGTATCTGTTCCTGAGGGAGTACGCCCCCGGTCATCTCGTGCTCCTTGTGGTGGCACCGGCTGGAGAGTTCCCGCTCCCTCGGCCCCGGCTGGATGAGAGTTCGCAGGTCACAGTAGTGCCGCGGGGCGGCCCCGCGGCACGTGACCAGGAAGGAAGCAGGAGAGTACCCGGCGGGGCCGCGGCCGGACTAGGCCGCCCAGTGCGCCGGGCGCTCCAGGGACTCGGGGACCTTCGTCCTGGCGTCGCCGCGCGCGGCGTTCAGCTGGGGCTGGGTGAGGAACAGCGCGCCGCGCAGGTCGGCCCCGCACAGGTTCGTGTCCCTCATGTCCGCGCCGATCAGGTCGGCGTCGCGCAGGTCGGCGTCGGACAGGTCAGCCGCGATGAGGAGGGCGCCGCGCAGGCTGGCGCCGCGCAGCTTCGCGCCCCGCTGCCGGGAGCCCATGAGGTTGGCGCCCCGGTGGTTCTTCTTGCGGCCGGGGACCGCCGCCCGGGCCAGCTCGCTGGCGCGCAGCAGCAGCGGGTTCACCTCGCCGCGCAGCGCGTCCACGTCGACGGCGAGGAGCGTCTCGACGCTGTCCCGGGTGAGCGCGTCGATGCGCTCGTACGCCTGGCGCAGATCCCGGTGCACGGGCTTGGCGGCGGGCAGGTCGAGGGCCTGCGCGGTGTACTTCAGGAGTTCCTGGAGCTGCCGCACGACGGGGAAGACTTCGTACATCGCGCGGGCCGAGTCCGGCTCCTCGCGCCAGCTGACGCCCTTGAAGGTGACCTGGGAGACCTTCTGGCCCGCGCCGAAGCAGTCGAACACCGTGCAGCCGTTGTAGCCCTTGTCGCGCAGCCGCTCGTGGATGCCGCAGCGGAAGTCCTCCTGGAGGTTCCCGCAGGGCGTGCCGGCGGACTTGTTCACCGGGAAGTCCGACGAGCGCGAGAAGGGCAGCGCCACGCAGCACAGGCCGAAGCAGCTGCCGCAGTCGGCCTTCAGGTCGGGCTGGGCGGCGTGCGAGGTGCGCTCGGACAAGACGGTGGCTCCTGATGCGGCGTGCGATGGGCGGCGTGCGGTGGTCCTGCGCCTCCATTGTCCCTCGTACGCGGACCGTGACGGTACGTGGGTCCGCGGGCACGCGCGGTGGGCCTGGAGGCGCCGGACCCGGGTCGCGGGACGGGGAGCCGGGGCGCCCCGGCTCCCCGTGCGTCAGCTCTTCCCGGACTGCTCCGCCTGCTCTGCCTGCTCGGCCTTCTTCGCCTTCAGGCGCGCCGACTCCTTGCGGACCTCGGCCTGGGTGGCGCGCTCGCGCTCCAGCCACTCGGGGCGCTCGTCCTTGAGGGCGTCGATCTGCTCGGTGGTGAGGGCCTCCGTGACGCCGCCGCGGGCGAGGCCCGACACGGAGACGCCCAGCTTCGCCGCCACGACCGGGCGGGGGTGGGGGCCGTTCTGGCGCAGGTCGCGCAGCCACTGGGGCGGGTCGGCCTGCAGTGCGTTCAGCTCGGTCCGCGAGACGACACCCTCCCGGAACTCGGCGGGGGTGGCCTCGAGGTACACACCCAGCTTCTTCGCCGCGGTGGCGGGCTTCATGGTCTGGGTGGAGTGGTGCGACGTCATACGACAAGGGTATCGAGCGAATGCGCGACCGCTGACCACGGCGGGCCCGCCGCCGCCCGCACCGTCCGGCGGGTCGGGCGCCGACTACGGGCGGTAGTCTGGCGAGGTGACAGGCTCGGAAGACTCTCCCGCGTTCCGGCTCGCCTACGTCCCCGGGGTGACGCCCTCGAAGTGGGTGCGCATCTGGAACGAGCGGCTGCCCGACATCCCCCTGACCCTCCTCCAGGTGCCCGCCCCCGAGGCCTGCGAGGTCCTGCGGAAGGGCGGGGCCGACGCGGGGCTCGTACGGCTTCCGGTCGACGGCGACGACCTCAGCGCGATCCCTCTGTACGAGGAGACGACGGTGGTCGTGGTCCCCAAGGACCACCTCTTCGCCGCGGCCGACGAGGTCGCTGTGGCCGACCTCGACGACGAGCTGGTCCTGCACCCCCAGGACGACACCCTGGACTGGGAGCGCCCGCCGGGCCGCCCCGCCCTGGAGCGCCCGGCCACCACCGCCGACGCCGTCGAACTCGTGGCGGCGGGCGTCGGCGTGCTGATCGTCCCCCAGTCCCTGGCGCGGCTGCACCACCGCAAGGACCTCACGTACCGCACGGTCACGGACGTCCCCACGTCCCGCGTGGCGCTGTCGTGGCCTCAGGAGGCCACGACCGACATGGTGGACGATTTCATCGGCATCGTCCGCGGCCGCACCGTCAACAGCACCCGGGGCCGCCGCGCCGAGGCGGAGACGAAGGCCAAGCGCCCGGAGAAGGGCGCCGCGCCGCGCAAGGCCGACGGGGGCAAGGGCGGCGGCCGGGGCACCGGCAGGACGGCGGGCAAGCCGTCCGCGAAGAACGCGCGCCGCGGCGGCCCGAAGGGCATCAAGGGCGGCAAGCCGCGCCGCAGGCCGTAACGCGCCGCCCGCCCGTCACCAGGGTTCGTTGCGCAGGAACGCGCCGGACCGCCGCGCCTCCGCCTCCCGCGCCTGGTGGGAGCGGACCAGGGCCAGGCAGCCCACCGCCGCCACCGCCGTGGCGATGACGACCAGACGCCAGAGGGCGACGGTGGCTCCGGCCGCCGCGGGGTCCGGGTGCGAGGCGAGGGTGATGCCGAGGATCAGCGGGACGGCCATCGCGAGGGCCCAGCCGCCGAGCACGGACGAGGCGAGCCGGTGAGGCAGGACGAGACCGGCCCAGAGCAGCACCGCGAGGGTGCCCGCCACGGCCACCGCCCCGCTCATCAGCCCCGGAACGGCGATCCACGCGGCGACGGCCCCCGTGACGGCACCCGTCGCCACCGGGATCAGCTCGCGGCGGTCGAGGGGACGCGACCGTGTGCCGCCGTGCCGCATCAGATGCACGGCGGCGAGCAGTCCCACGGCTCCCGCCAGGAGGTAGGGCCCGCTGTTGAGCCAGGCGTCCTGGTCGAGTTCGCGTAGGTCCTGGTGGACGCTGTTGATGACGAATCCGCTGGTCAGGGCGAGGAGGCCGCTGCCCGCGAGGAGCCCGGCCCAGGTGCGCCTGCTGGGCGAGACGAGACTCGCCCAGGAGCCGATGAGCAGGCCGAGGAAGGGGAGGTGGGTGAGGACGAGGAGGGCGTTGAGTACCCCGTCCTCCCCGAAGGGGTAACCGGCCCCGACGGTGGCCCAGGGGGCTTCGGTCCCCGAGACCTCGGCGCGGTGCCCCGCGTCGATCCACCACGTCTCGAAGGGGCGCGTACGGAACACGAGGAGCCCCGGCCCGGTGAGCACGGCGTGCCCGTCGAGCTGGAACCAGGACAGGACCCAGAGGCCGACCGTGCCGAGGCCGAGGAGCCCGGGCAGGACGGGGTTCACGAGCGACGCGGGCCGCGCGGGCTGCCGCCACGGCACCGCGGCCGGTGCGGCCGGTGCGGCGGGCGGTGGACGACGCGGTGCCACCGGGGCCGCGGCCATCCTGGTGGTGACGCGGCCCTCCGCGATCTGCCGCAGGTCCGCGGCCGTCCGCGCGACGTGCGGCCGGTCTTCCGGGTTCTTGGCCAGCAGGGCGGTCAGGACGGCCCCCAGGGCCGCCCCGGCGCGGCGCGGCACGGGCGGCGGGTCGGAGAGCACCGCCGCGATCGACTCCACCGCCGCGGGCCTGGCGAAGGGCGAGACGCCCTCCACGGCGTGGAAGAGCGTGACGCCGAGGGCCCAGAGGTCCGTGGCGGGCACCGGCGCGCCCCGGATCTGCTCGGGCGCCATGTAGGCCGGGGTGCCGAAGACGCTCGTGGTGGTGGTGACATCGCTGGAGAGCCGGGCGATCCCGAAGTCGGCCAGCTTGACCCGGCCGCCCGCGAGGAGCATCACGTTCTCGGGCTTGACGTCACGGTGGATCACGCCGAGGGCGTGGGCGGCGCCGAGGACCTCGGCCAGCTGCGCGCCGATCGACGCCGCCCGCGCCGGCGGCAGGGGGCCCTCCCGGGCCACGAGCGCGGACAGGGTGGTGCCCCGGACCAGCTCCATGACGATGACGACCTCGGCCCCTGAGCGCACCACGTCGTACACGGTGACGGCGCCGGGGTGGTTGAGCTTCGCGGCCGCGCGGGCCTCGCGCAGCAGCCGCGCGGTGGCCTTGGTGTCCAGGGGCGCGGCCCCTTGTCCGGGGCCGCGCACGTGCTTCACGGCGACCTCGCGCCCGAGCAGTGTGTCGACGGCCCGCCACACCACCCCCATGCCACCCCGCCCCAGCTCCTCGATGAGCTGGAACCTGTCACCGAATGGCTGCCCGCCCTCAACCATCGCGACCCCCCCCCGGAACGCGCCCCCTGATACTCGCGGGGTCATCATCCAGCCATTGGCGACTGCGCGCAGCGTAAGACCGAAGTTGAGCCTTTGCGACCGTTCCTGAGCGGTCCGCCCGCCTAGGCCTGGGGAAGCGCGTCCAGCGTCGGGCGGATGGCCCGCTCGGCCTTGTGCGGGTAGGGGAACCCGTGGGCCTCGGCCACCTCCTTGGCCAGGTCGGCGAAGAGGTCGGCGGTGGCGCGGGCGGCGCGCAGGGCGTCGGCCGCGGCGAAGCCGCCGAAGGTGTCGGGCAGCCGCTCCCACACCCCGGGTGCCGCCCAGCGCCGCATGCGGGTGCCGCCGTACCAGACGTCGTGGCCGGCGCCCGCACGCGTCAGGGCGTGCCACTCGACGACGGACTCCAGGAGTTCCTTCGTGGTCCAGTCCCGCGACTTGGCCACCCACAGCTCGCCCCGGGCGAGACAGCGCGGCAGATGCGCGATCTCGAACCAGAACTCCGCGCACAGCTCCTCGAACTCCTCGGCGTCGGGCAGCTCGGCCGTCACCGTGCCGCTGGGCGCGGGCAGGCGGGCGGCCGCCCCGTCGGGGTCCCACAGCACCTCGTAGCCGCGCTCGTGCAGGTCGTCGAGGCCCTCCTCGGCCATCGTCGCGAGCAGGCCCACCGGCACCACTTGGAAGTCGGCCTTGACGCCGCCCTCGAAGAACACGAGCCGCGCCGGGTTCTCCCACGGACCTTCGAGGCCCACCTGCACCACGACCGGGCCCAACTCCTCGACCCACGCGCCGTTCTCGTAGCGCTCGGGGTCGGTGGTGTACACCTCGATGTCGTGGTCGGAGAAGGCGTCCACCGTGCCGTCGCCGCGCGCCCGCGACCCCGTCCGCAGCACGGCCCGCACGTCCTCCCGGAGCCGCGCCCACTCCCGCACCCGCTCGACGATCCCGTCGTCACCGATTTCAACGATCATGCCGGTCACGCTACTGCGTCACTGTCGGAGGCCTGACCCCGCTCCCGTACGTACGAGTGGAGGAACGAGCAGATCCCCGCGGCCCCTGCGACGACGCACACCGTCTCGGTGACGTCCGTGCCGAAGAGTTCCATGAGGTGGCGGTCGCCGAGGGCGAGGGCGACGGTCTGGCCCGTCACCACGGTGAGGCCGCCGAGGAGGAAGGCGATCAGCAGGACGCGGGTCGCGCCGAGGAGGAAGAGACGGAGGAAGGTGCGCACGGCGGGTGCTCCGTTCTGGTCAGGGGCGTTCGGCTCCGGAAGTGCTCCGACGTCGCGCGGGAGGGGTGCTCAGCCCGGGACCCACAGGGCGCCCGTCGCGATGAGGACGCCGAACACATAGGTCGGCACCAGGTAGTAGAAGGCGACGGGCAGGAAGATGCGGGCGGGGTCGATGTCGGCGATGCTCGCGGCGACGTACAGCGGGGCGGCGCCCGGCGGCGAGCAGCCCTCCGACGAGGCCCACACGATGACCGCGGCGAACGCCACGTGCGCGGGGATCCCGGCGGCGGTGAGCGCGGCGAAGGCGACGGGGCCGACGGCCGCGAGCGTGGAGGTGGTGTTCAGGGGGCCCGCCACGATCACCAGGATCAGGCCCACGACGAGGGCCGCCACCAGCGGCGGCACGCCCCGCAGGTCCTCCAGGTACGGGGTCAGCTCCGCGCCGAGGCCGAGCCGGTCCAGGACCTCGGACGCGGCGAACGCGGACACCATGGTCACGCCCACCAGGCCGAGTTGCGGGCCGACCTCGCCGAACAGCCGCCACCAGGCGGGCCCGCCGCGCGGCAGCGTCCTGCGCTCCACGAGCAGCCCGGCGACCAGCATCACCACCGGCAGCCACACGAGCAGCGGCACCGCGTCGGTGGCATCGAGCCCGCCGAGCCGGTCCGTCGCCCAGTCACTGGCGGGGCCCGACGTCAGGAGCACGGGCACGGCCACGGCGGCCAGGACGATCAGCGCGGTCCAGCCCGCCCCGAACGAGGCGCGCAGGGGCCGGATGTCCTGCGCGGCCATGGTGCCCACGCCCCGCCACCGCACGATCGCGTACGCGACGACGAGACGCATCGCCACCATCCACGCCCCGGTGACGAACAGCGTGCCGACGACGTCGGACGAGGAGAGCACGGGCAGTACCGTCGGCGCGGCGAGCAGCACGAAGAACGCGCCGCTGAAGGGGAAGGTCGCGCCGACCCCGGCGTTCCCGGAGAGGACGAGCGCGGCCGTCTCCCCGCTGGCCCGGGAGCGCTTCATCCACGGGATGGCGAGCGAGCCGACGGTGGCGACGATCGCCGCGCCGTTGTGCGCCACGGCGCCGAAGAGGCCGGATGCGACCGTCGCCGCGTACGCGGAGCCACCCCTGCGGCGGCCGAGCAGCGAGCTGAGGATGTCGATCATCCGGTGCACGAGCCCGGTGCGGGTGAGGAGTTCGCTGACGAACACGAACGCGAGCGCCGCGAACGTGATCTCCGACTTCAGGCCCGCGACCAGGCTGTCCCAGGCCACACGCGGCGCGTCCGCGCCCCCGAACGCGGCGGCCGCGAGGAACCCGAGGACCATGGCCTCGCCGATGTTCCGCTTGAACCCCACGTTCCACCCGATGATGACGCCGATGAACGCCACCAGGGCGAGGATCGCGTTCACCGGCGTGGGTCTTCCAGACCGGCCGCCCGGTACGCCTCGCGCGCCGGGGCGGAGGTGAGATGCCGCAGGAGCGCGTGGGCCTCCGCCGTGCCCGCGGCCTGCGTGCCGATGGCCACCGACAGGTCGGTGTAGTGCTGGACCTCTTCGGGGAACGGCCCGACCACGCGCGCCCGCGGTACGAAGCGCAGCTCGCTCAGCTGCTGCACCGCCAGGTCCGCGCGGCCGTCCGTCACCGCGAGCGCGGTGAAGCCCTTCTCGACCACGGTGGCGCGGGAGTTGACCTCCTCCGCGATGCCGAGCCGGTCGAGGAGGGCGGCGAACGCGACGCCGCTCGCGCCGGTGCGGGAGTACGCCACCGAGCGCGCCGACGTCAGCGCCCGTACGAGCGCGCCCGTGCTGGTGATGTCCACGTCGGGCGCGCCCGGCGGCACGGCCACGCCGATCCCCACCCGGGCCAGGGGGCGCGGCGAGGACGCGGCGAGCACGCCGGATGCGGCCAGCTTCTCCAGCGCGCCGCTCACGCCGACCAGTACGTCCGGGCGCGCGCCGCCCTCGATCTCGCGGAGCAGGACGTTCGTCGGCTCGTACACGCCGTCGACGTCGATGCCGGTCGTGCTGGTGAACGCCTCCAGGACGGTGTCGTCCAGGGCCTTCTTGACGGCGAGCGCGCTGAACAGGGTGACAGGGCGCGGCGGTCGCGGCCGTAGCGCCGCGCGCTGATCCTCGGTGAGGCGGGCGTGGTCGGTGCCGCGCAGCAGCAGGAAGATCCGCGCGGTCTGCTCCAGCTCCTCCACGGCGTCGAGGGCCGCGTCGAGCCCGGGAGCCGCCACGACAGGACCGTGGTGGCGCAGCAGCAGCGCCGCGTGGGTGCGGGCGCGCTCCTCGGCGGCGCCGGCGAGCCGACGGTCGCCGGGCGCGAAGTACGGCACGAGCGGGAGCCGTCCGACGCGCAGCGCGTAGTAGGCGGTGAGCGGCGGCAGCGCGTCGTCGGGATCGAGTCCGTTGAGGCAGGACACGGCGGCGGCGTACGGGGAGTGCGTGTGGACGACGGCACGCGCGTCGGGGCGGGCGCGCAACACGGCGGCGTGCAGGAAGGCCTCCTTCGACGGCGGCGGCCCGTCGAGGTGGTGGCCGTCGGCGTCGACGAGCGACAGGTCGCCGGGGTCCAGAGCCGCGAGGTCGGCGCCGGTCGCGGTGACGAGGATCCGGCCGTCACCGGCGCGCAGCGACACGTTGCCTGTGCGGCCGTGCACGAGGCCGCGCGCGGCCAGGGCGCGGGCGGTGGCGACGACGGCCGCGCGCCCGGCCGCGCAGGAGGAGGGAGAGGGGGCGGTGGTCATGGGCGTGCTCCTTGACGTCGTCCGAGCGGGGGAGAGGGCGGTGGGGGCTGATCCGGCGGCGGCCCCGACACGGCGGCGAGGAAGTCGGGGCCGCCGAAGTTGCCGGACTTGAGGAGGAGCGCGATCCGGGGCCCCGACGTGGGGTGGAGCCAGGGCACGCCCGGCGCGGCGGCCCGGCCGACCAGGGCGCCGGTGACGCCGAGCGCGGCCACCACGGCGCCCGACGTCTCGCCGCCCGCCGCGATCACGCGCCGTACGCCGCGCGCCACGAGCCCGGCGGCGACGCGCCCGGTGGCCTCCTCCAGTACGGCGGCGGCCCGCTCGGCTCCCAAGTGCCGCTGGACGGCGCGTAGTTCGCCGGGCGGCACGGAGGAGTGGACGACGGGAGCACCCCTCGCCGAGCCGGCCGGCAGCGCGTCGTACCAGGTGAGGGCCCGCTCGGCCAGGACCGCGGGATCCGGCTCGGCGACGGGGTCGAGCCGGTGCGCCGGCCGGCCCGCGGCGCGCAGCACGTCCACCTGCTCCAGGGTGCGTGCGGAGCAGCTCCCGCAGAGCACGGCCGCGGGCCCGACGGCCAGGGGGTCCGCCTCCTGGTCCGCGGCCGTGTCACCGCCCGGGACGGCCGGGACGAGCCCCTCGGCGAGGCCGGCCGCACCGGCGGCCAGCGGTGCTTCGGCGGCCACGCGGCCGAGCGTGCGCAGGTCGTCGCCGTCGAGCGCGTCCGCCAGGAGATAACGCACGCCCCGCGTGGCCGCGTCGTCGACGGCCGCGCGTACGGCGGTGACGCCCGCGCGCACGGTGTCCCACCGCAGGAGCCCGACCGGCCGCTCCGTCTGGGCGCGCAGCAGCCGGGGCAGGGAGGAGTCCGTCATCGGCGTCACCGGATGGTGCCGCATCGGGGACTCGGCCAACAGCACGCCGTTCACGAAGAGATGCCCCTCGTACTGCGTGCGGCCGTGCTGCGGCGAGCTGGGCGTGAGCAGGACGACGGGTACGTCCAACGCGTCGGCGAGCGCGTCGAGGACCGGCCCGATGTTCCCCTCCGCGGTGGAGTC
The DNA here is from genome assembly GCF_056431945.1 of Streptomyces sp. NPDC045778. Taxonomy (NCBI): domain Bacteria; kingdom Bacillati; phylum Actinomycetota; class Actinomycetes; order Kitasatosporales; family Streptomycetaceae; genus Streptomyces; species Streptomyces sp. NPDC045778. The sequence continues at coordinate 15,742 of NZ_JBWKJZ010000024.1, read as the reverse complement.
GAAGGTCGAGCAGAACTTGAAGTAGACCTGCCGCGCCCCCTGTTCGCGCAGTCGGCGCAGCGCGTCGAGGGAGCACGCGACGGCCTGCTCGGGCGGAGCCATGCGGCTCTTGAGCGCGATCACCACGGCCCCGCAGCCGTCGGGCGGTGGCACGCCGGGGCCCGGCACGCCGAAGTACAGGACGGTGCGCAGCCCGCTCCCGCGCAGCGTCAGGGCGACGTCACTCGCCCCCGTCACGTCGTCCGCGATCACTCCGAGCACGGGGTGTCTCCTTCCGTGAGGCCTTCGGCAGCGGCGGGCCGGACGCCCCTGTGGCCTTCGGCGGCGGGCCGGACGGCGGCGCGCAGCGCGCGGGCCGCCGCGTGAGGCCCCGCGTGGACGGGCAGCCTGAGGGCCTCGGCCAGGGCGTCGGCGTGCGGCGCCAGGGAGTACTGGGCCAGCAGCACGGCATCCGCGCCGCCGGGGTCCGGGACCGTCCCCGGCGCGATGACGCGGCCCACGATCCGCACGGGGGAGCGGGCGGCGCGCGCGGCCGTGCGGAAGCGGGCCAGGGAGTCGTCGAGCGCCGCCGCGAACGAGGCGAGGACGAGCACTTCGCGGTGGCCGCCGCCGAGAGCCGAGGCGAAGGCGGCGGCATCGGCGGCGAGCACCGGGACCCCCACGTCGGCGCGGGCCGCGACCGGCCCGTACAGCGAGCAGGTCAGCAACACGCCCTGGGCGCCGCCCTCGACGGCGTACGCGATGAGGCGGCGCATCCGGTCGGCAAGGGCCGGGGTGAGCCCGCCGACCGCCTCGGCGTCGGAGAGCAGCGCGTCGTCGAGCAGGTTCCACGCCCGGGCCTCGGGAAACCCGGCGGAGAGCCCGGCGACGGCAGGGCCGATGGCCACCGGGGTGGCACTCACCAGCGCGATGCGGACGCCGGGGGAGCCACCCCTGTCCGTGCCGCTCATCCCGCCACCACCTCCGCGACCCACCCGAGCCCCGCCACGGTGCCGTCCGCCGGGGCGTACTCGCACCCGACCCAGCCCTCGTAGCCCGCCTCGCGGAGGGCGGTGGTGATGCGCGGCCAAGGGATGTCGCCGGTGCCGGGCTCGGTGCGGTCGGGCGGGTCGGCGATCTGGAGGTGCGGCGCGTACGGCAGATACGTACGCAGCGTGCGGACCAGGTCCCCCTCGGTGACCTGCGCGTGGTACAGGTCGAGCAGCAGCCCCACCCGGTCGCGCCCCACCGCGTCCGCGACGGCCGCGGCCCGGGCCTGGGTGCGCAGGAAGTAGCCGGGCGCGTCCCGGCCGTTCTGCGCCTCGACCACGAGCCGCACCCCGGTGCCCTGTGCGCGCTCGGCGGCCCAGGCGAGGTTCGTGACGTACGTGGCGAAGGCGCGCTCCGCGCTCACCTCGGGCGGCACGATCCCGGCCAGCACGTGCAGGAGCCCGGCGCCCAGCTCGGTGGCGTACTCCAGGCCGCGCTCGACCCCGGCGCGGAAGTCCGCCGCGCGCCCCGGATGGCAGGCCGTGCCCGCCCGCTCCGGCGAACCGGGCTCTCCCGCGGGGGAGTTGATGAGCACCTGGCGCAGCCCCGCGTCCCGCAGCAGCGCGCGAAGGCGCGCCGGTGGGTACGGATAGGGCGCGGCGTACTCGACCCCGGCGAAGCCGGCGCTGGCCGCCGCGTCGAAGCGCCGCTCGAAGGGCAGCTCGGTGAAGAGCCACTTGAGATTGGCCGCGAGGAGCGGCGCCTCCGTCCCGGGGCCGAACCGCAGCGGCCCGGAGGAAGGCGGGCCCGCGGCCCCGGAGCCCGTCACCGCGCCCCCGCGCGCACCGCGGCCCAGCCCGGGTTGACGACGTGCTCGGGCACGTGCCCGGAGAGCACCGCGACCACCTGCTCGGCCGCCGAGCGGCCGGAGCGCGCCCGGGCCTGCGCGGTCGCGCCCGCGATGTGCCCGGTGACCAGGACGTTGTCGAACGCCCGCAGCCGTGAGTCCGGCGGCAGCGGCTCACGCTCCGTCACATCCAGGGCCGCGCCCGCGAGCTGCCCGTCGGCGATGGCGTCGGCGAGGGCTTCCTCGTCGACGACGCCTCCCCGCGCGGTGTTGACGAGGTACGCGCCGGGCCGCATCCGGCGCAGCGCCGCTCGGTCGATCAGATGCCGGGTCGAGTCGTCGAGCGCGAGGTGCAGCGTGACGAAGTCCGCCGCGGCGAGCACGTCGTCCAGCGGCAGGGCCTCGACGCCCGTCTCGGCGAGGAACCCGGCGTCCGGGCAGGGGTCGTGGCTCACCACCCGCATCCCGAGCGCCTGGCCGAGCCGCGCGACGGTCCTGCCGATCGAGCCGAGCCCGACGACGCCGAGCGTGGCGCCCGCCAGCTCCCGCCCGCTGGGCTGCGACCACCCGCCCGCCCGCACATCGGCGACGCTGCGCGGAATGCCCCGCGCGCAGCTCACCAGGAGGCCGAGCACGTACTCCGCGACCGACTGCCGGTTCACGCCGGGGGTGTGGGTCACGGCGATGCCGCGCCGGGTGGCCGCGGCCACGTCCACGTTGTCGTACCCGGCGCCGCAGCGGCCGATGACCCGCAGGCCGGGGGAGGCCTCGAGCACCTCGGCGGTGAACGGTTCGGTCCCGGCCACGATGCCCGCGGCGGCCGCTTCGGCCACGGCCGCCCGCAGCGAGCGGCCCGCCGCGCGCCGGTCGTCGGGCCGCGCGAAGACGGGGCGGAGACCGGCCTTCCGCAGCAACTGGTCGACCTCGTCGCCGGGTTGGAGATACGCCGTGGTCACGAGCACGTACGAGCCGTCGTCAGGCATCGAGATCCTCCACGATCGCTGGCTATACTATAGCGATAAGCAAAATAGTATAGGATCCAGCCGTGATCAAGAGGGGAGTGGAGCTGCGCTAAGGTCGGGCACCGAAGGAGGCACGATGGCTACGACGCGCCCGTCCGCACGGCAACCCCTGGCCGACAAGATGTACGAGGTGCTGCTGGGGCAGTTCATGGACGGCCTGTGGTCGCCCGGCCAGCCCCTCAACATCGGCGCGCTCTCCCGCGAGCTGGACGTCAGCCAGACGCCACTGCGCGAGGCCCTCGCCCGCCTCGAACACACGGGCCTGGTGCGGCGCGAGGCGCTGAAGGGGTACCGCGTCGCCCCGCTCTTCACCGAGCGCGAGCTGATCAAGCTGATGGACGCCCGGCTCGTCCTGGAGCCGGCCATGGTGCACGAGGCCGCGCGCCGCACCACGCCGGAGTTCCTGGACGAGCTGAAGGAGAGCATCGACGAACTCAAGCGCTGCGCGGACGCGCCGCGTTCGGCCTCCGTGCGCTCCTACTGGGCCGCCGACGAGCGCTTTCATCTGCGCATCGCCGCCCAGTGCGACAACCCGTTCCTGGAGAGCGCGTACCGCTCCCTGGGCGGCCACGTCCAGCGCTTCCGCCTCTTCACCGAACTGGGCTCCTCCGAGGCCGAGTCACCGGCGCGCGAACACCTGGCCGTCTACGAGGCCATGGCGTCGGGGGACGCGGAGGGCGCGGCGAAGCGGATGCGCCGGCACATCGAGAACGCGAAGGCGCGCGCGCTGACCGACCGCCAGGCCGTGAAGACGAGCTGACGGCCGGTCAGGGCCTGTGGTCCCGGGGGGGCTTCGACTAGACCCGGGGGACGTCGACGACCTGGTCGCCGTCGGGCACGTCCGTGACCGTCACCAGGCCCGCCGGTACGCCGAGCCCCCGAGCCACGGCGGCCGCGATCCCGGCGGTGTCCTGCCCCGTGGGCACCGGCACCTCCTCGCCCTCGCCGTAGCTCTCGACGGCCTTGGTGAAGTAGCCCGGGTGCCAGGCGCCGACCGCGCCCCGGACGTCCACGGAGGCCACCGCGCGGCCCGCGACCACGCTCTTGACCCGGTCCAGGATCTGGTCCGAGCGCAGCTCGCCCGGCACCTGGAAGAGACTCGCGTGCGCGCCCACCGCGCCGCCCGTGCGCAGCTGGACCGTGACGGTCAGACAGCTCGTGACGCTCGGGTACAGCAGGGTGCCGCCCGGCCCGGCCTCCTTCACCTGCCCCTCCGTGACCACGGTCCGCGCGGGCGCTGCCACGGGGGACGCGAGCGGGGCGGCGGCCCGCGCTCCGCCGTCGCCCGCGTGGGCCGGAGTCCCGGCCAACAGGGAGGCGGCGACGGCGAGACCGGCCACTGCGAGGGAGGGCGTGACGGAGGTGGCGTACGAGCGCACGCCTGCACGTATGGACAAGAAGAACTCCTGGAGGGGAAGTTTGCGACAACCGGCCGCCGCGCCCTGCGCCACGGCCGACCGGCCACTTTATGACACGGGTCGGAGCGGGCCCCGCCCCCGCTCGGACCCGGTGAAGTCACCCCCTTGACCGGTGACGGCAGGCGTGGGAAGGTCATCACCCACGCTGGTGCACGTGACCGAACGGAGTTCGACCATGGAAGGCCAGAACGCCGCCGACAGTGCCGCCGCCGCACGGCAGGAGCGCTTCGGCAAGCTCCCCGAGCGCATCCGCTTCGAGGACATGGTCGAGGAAGAGGCAGCGACGCCGGACGACCCGGCACGACACACCTACAACCCCGAAGGCTCGTGGAAGACCTTCAACTGCCTCGCCGCCGACCTGGGCCTCTGACCCCCACGACGCCGGAAGCAGCCCTTCCCCTCCGCACCGGCCACGGCGGCCCCCCTCCTTCCGGACGAGCGCTCGGCGCGGCGCACGCATACGTCACGAACGAGCCGAACGGCGACCGCGCGTACCGCACCATCGACGCACCCGACCGCGACGGGAAGACTGTGGCCGGCGACCCGTACGCGTAACCGCACCTCTCAGGCGACACCACGTGACACGCGCTCAGCGGAGGACCGACATGACGCTTCCCCCAGGCCAACGTGCCGTCGACGGATTCCCACGGTTCGGATCACACCTCCACCGCCCGCCTCCGCCCGTCCCCGCGGAGCCGGTGATCGAGATCGGCGGAGCCCTGGCCGAGGACGTGACCCTGACCGCGGGCGACCTCGCCGAACTGCCGCGGCGGGAGATCGGGGCCGACTTCCACTGCGTCGCCGGCTGGTCGGCGACCGGCCTGCTCTGGGAGGGAGTCGCGTTCGAGGCCCTCTACCGCACCCGGCTCGTACCCCTGCTCGCGTCGAGCGCCCCCGTCAGCCACGTCGTCTTCGAAGGGTTCGACGGCTACCGGTCGGTCGTGGTGCTCGACGACGCCCTGGCCGAGGACGTGCTCATCGCCGACCGCCTCGACGGGCGGCCGCTGGACAGCGACCACGGCGCCCCGGTACGGCTCGTCAGCCCCAGCCAGTACGGCTTCATCAGCACCAAGCACCTCTGCCGCGTCGAACTCCACACATCCGCGCCGCCGGACCCCGACCGATGGAACCCCATCGCGGGCCACCGCAGGGCCCGCGTCTGGCAGGAGGAGCGGCACCGCCACCTCCCCGGCCGCGTGGTGCGGCCGGTCTACCGAGGCCTGATCGGGCCGATCCGGGCCCTGAGCGCCCGGGGCAGCCGCACGTGGGGGACATGAGGCCACGGCCTCACATTCCTCCGGGCTGTCTCGTCGTACTCCTGGGAGCGGCACGACCCCGCCGCTCGGCCACCACCTCTCGCCTGCCCAGGAGTGACCCAGCATGACCACCATCACCGAACTCAGCGAGCTGACCGGCGACTACGTCATCGACCCCGCGCACACCCGGATCGGATTCGTCGCCCGGCACACGCTGTCGACCAGGGTGCGCGGACAGTTCGCCGAGTTCGGGGGCGGCGCGTGCCTGGACGGAGACCACCCCTCCCGGTCCAGCGCACACCTCACGATCCACGCTCGGAGCATCCGGACCCGCAACCGGCAGCGCGACGACCTGCTGTGCGGCAAGTTCCTCGACGTGGACACCCACCCGGCCATCACCTTCACATCGGCCGAGGTGAAGCAGGTCGACGGCACCCACTACAAGGTCACCGGCGACCTGGCCGCCCGGGGTGTGAGCGTGCCGGTCACCCTGGACGTCGAGCTGACCGCCGCCGCGACCGCCCCCGAGGGCGACGTCCGGATCACCTTCACGGGCAGCACCACGATCAACCGCCGCGACTGGGGCGTGAACTGGAACGCGCTGACCGCCGCCATGGTCAGTCCGAAGGTGACGCTGGAGTTCGACGTGACAGCCGTACGCACCTCCTGAAGGCCGCCGGGGCCTCCCCATGGGCCCCACCCGCCGACGCGACGGCACAGGCCCCCAACCACCCCTGTGGACAAGGCAGTTGAACTACCATTGACACGTGCTGGCTACACGGGGGCCACAGCAGTAGACGGCGCGTCATGGGGGGCCGATGGACCGAATACCACCGTACGCAGGCATGGACCGCTTCGTCGGCGCGTTCGACAAGCTGGTGGTGCAGCCGCGGCGCGGTCGCAGCCGCCTTCCCGCCGTGCTGCTCACCGAGTCCGGCGGCGGGTTCGCGGGCCGGCGGATCGTGGCGGGGCTGCGGGCACGGCTGCGCGGCGACAACGTCATGCTGGCGCCGCACGCCTACGTCACACCGGCCCCTGAGGGCCGCGACGCGCCGCACCTGGAGCTGTTCGAGCAGATCACCCAGCAGCTGGCGGACTCCATGCCGCGCGGCGCCGGACACCTGAAGCTGCCCGGCTACCGACTCCTGCACGCCGTCCTCAGCGCCCCCCGCTTCGAAGGGCCCGTGGAGCGGCGCAACCGAGCCCTGCGCGACCACTGCTACGCCGACCACCGCCAGCGGTCCCCCCTCTCCGCCGCCCTGTGGCGCCTCGGCGGCGGGGACCAGACCAGCGGCGCCGGCTTCATCGAGCTGCTGTGGAACTTCTTCTCGGGCCCGCTCTTCCAGCAGCTGCCCTGCGCCCTGTTCGGGACCCGCGCCACGCGCCGGATCGTGGGCCACGGCCGCAACCGCCGCTGGTACGCCCAGTGGTACCGGCAGCAGCACGGCACCCCGCCCGAGGGCTTCTTCGACTCCGCCCTCCGCCTCTTGCCGCAGGACCACGACGCGGCGGACGCGCCCGACCCCGAGCAGGTCGACCGCGTCCTGATGCACGCGCTGCTCGCCGACCTGGACGCGGCCGCGCGGGCGCGCCGGTTCAACCCGTGGAGGCGGCGGCGTACGACACGGTTCGTGGTGCTCTTCGAGGAGCTGGGCCCGGCGGACTCGCGCACCCAGCGGTTCGTGCGGGAGCTGCGGACGGCGTCGGCGGACCTCGGCACGACGTCGGTGTTCGTGGTGGCGGCCGGTGTCCGGTCGCTCGCCGCGCGCGTCCCGGACATCGAACCGTCCGACCTGGCCCACGCGGGCGCCGAGCTGGACCTGATCCTGGAGAGCGGGATGCGGCCGGGGCGGCCGAGCGGGATGACCGTGCCGGCCCCGGCGGAGGACGAGCCGCCGGACGAGCGGGCCGCCTACTGGCTGAGGCACCAGCCACGGCTCGTGCCGCCCGCCCACCGCTTCTCGCCGGGCACCGAAGTGGTGGGCACGGCGGGGACCCTGGCCCTGGTCCTCGTCCTCCTGGCGGGACTCTTCGCCTGGCGGCCCCTCGACCGCGAAGACCGGGACGCCTGCGCGGGCAAGACCTTCCTCGGGACCGACGGCACCTGCGTGGGCGTCGCGGAGGGCGCCAAGGGCTTCGGCACGAGCAAGGACGACCAGGGCGTACGCGACGCCCTCCGGATGATCGAGACCCAGAACAGCGAAGTCGACGCCGCCACCCGCGACAAGGAGGCCGCGGGCAGCACAGGCGCGCGGCCCCGCACGGTCGTCTACCTCGGTCCGCTCAGCGGCGGCCAGGGGGCCCAGGACCCGGTGCGCGGCGGCACCCTGCCCGAACTGCGCGGCCTCGCCCTCGCCCAGGCCCGGATCAACCAGCTCGCCCGGGCCGGCCGTGACCGCGTCCCCCTGCGCGTCCTGACCGCCAACGCGGGAGACCGCTTCCAGGACGCCGAGAAGGTGGCCGAGCAGATCGTCCAGCTCGCCGAGCGCGACCACTCCGTGGTGGGCGTCGTCGGCTTCGGGCAGAGCAGGCCGGGCACCCTGGACGCCATCAAGGTGCTCAACGAGGCGGGCGTCCCCATGGTGGGCACCTCCGGCACCGCCGCGGAACTGCTGCGCACCGGCCGCCCCTACTACTTCCAGATGGCGCCCACCAACGCCCGCCTCGCCCAGGTCATGGCCGCCTTCACGCGGCAGGCCAGGACGGTGAGCGCCGGAGCGCGCACGGCCGAGAGGATCGAGCTGGTCGCCGACCCCACCGACGTGTACAGCAACGACCTGGCCAGGGAGTTCCTCCAGTCCGTCGGCCGCACGCCGACGACCGTGTGGGAGCACACCCCGCAGGACGACACCGGCGGCACACGCGTGGCGAACGCCGTGCGCGGCTCGCTCGTCACCAGCGCCCCCGACCTCGCCCGGCAGGTGTGCCATGCAGTCGTGAGGACACCGCGCACGGCGGTGGTGTGGACGGCGCGGGCGAACGAGTTCACGGCCTTCCTCGACGAGATGAACCGCCTGAGCGGCGAGTGCCCGCGCCTGACCGTCCTCGGCGGCGACGACGTCACCAACTCGCTGCTCCAGGACCAGCATCCGCAGCGCCGCTTCCCCGGCCTGACCCTGTACTACATCGCGCACGGCAGCGCCCCCGAACTCCGGCGGGCCGCGGGCCGCTCGGCCGTCGAGGCCCAGGAGTTCCTGCGCGCCTACGACCGCGTGGACCGGCGGCACCGGTGGGGCAGGGACATGCGCGCCGACGGCCACCCCGTGCTCGCCTGGGACGCCCTGCGCTATCTCTCCGAAGCCGTGGACGAGGCCCGTGCCGCCCTCGGCGGTGACGAGGACCGGCTCGGCGCCGACCAGGTGCAGGCCGTCCTCTACCAAGGCCTGGGCGGCGGCGGCTTCAACGGCGCCACCGGCCGCATCGACGCGTCCGGGGCCACGGGCGGCGGCCGGTTCACCCCCGACAAACTGGTGCTCGTGATGAGCGGCCAAGGCCGGGCGGCGGCGGTCTGCGGCGCCCTGACGAAGAGCCTCAGCCCCAAGAAGTGGGGCGACCGCTTCGACTGCCCCGAAGCCTGAAGGGACCACCGACTCAGAAAAACCGGCCCCCAGGGCTCAGGGGCAGAGCCGGGAAACGGCGCGCGAGGGGGATTCCCCCTCACCGTTGTTTGCGTTTGCTTGACCTCATGGACCAGAGGGTGACCGCGATGCCGAGGAGTGCCAGGAGAAAGAGGATCTTCATGGTGTTCGGGTGCCCGCGTCAGCTCGGTTCAGTACGTCGAGTTTCGTGTGCGGCTGATGTTGCCGGTCGGCGTACTGGTTCGGAAGCGGGGTTCAGACGCCGGTCGGGCGGGTGCCGTACGCCGCGGCCATGGGGGAGTCGTGGTGGGTGACGAAGTCGCGGATGCCCGTCAGGTAGGCGTCGCGGTCGACCAGGCCGTCCCGGTCGGCGTCGAGGGCGTCGAAGGCCGCGGCGGCATCGCTCTCGGCGTTGCCCGCGGCGGCGCGCAGGCGGGTGAACTCCTCGCGGTTCAGGCGCCCGTCGGCGTCGGTGTCGGCGATGTCGAACAGAGAGCCCAGAGCGGGTCGGCAGGAGCGTTCGAACGCGTCGTGTCCCACCCACGAGCGGTACTCCTCGAAGGTCACGCGGCCGTCGGCGTCGGTGTCCATGTCGTGGAAGACCGCCTCGTGCGCGGCCCGTGAGGCGATGACGACGGGGTGCTCGGCGGCACGGCCCGCGGCGGCGGCCACGCGGTCGACCCGCGCGAGGTATTCCGCACGGGTGATGGCGCCGTCGCCGTCCACGTCCAGCATGGCGAAGATGCGGTGCTGCGGTGAGTCGGACCCTGTGCTGGACATCGCGCTACCTCCCGGTCGCGTTCCCTCTGCTCTCCCTGACTGCGCAGCCGACAAGATACCCACGCAGCGGCGAAAGCTACGCGTTCGGCAATAATCGGACACACGGCCGTAGGGGCATGGCTCAAGAGCACCGACAGCTCGCAAGGGCCGCTGCGTCGGCTCCCTCGGGGCCGACCGCCATGTGACCCTTGGGGCTGTCGTGGCACTGGACGCCCCCGCCCCCGTCGACCAGGCTCATGCGCGCGGGCGGAGGTCGCGACTTCTCGTCCGCGGCCATGGCGGCTGTCGAGCGATCGAGGTGAGGGTCTGTGGTGACGCGTCGTACGGTGATCAAGGCGGCGGGCGCGGGCACGCTGGCGAGCGGGCTGTCCACGTCCGCCTGGGGTGCTTCCCGGGCGGCGGGGTCCGACACGCTCGTGGTGGTGGAGAAGAGCAGCCACGCGGTCAGCTTCTACGACGTCGCGTCGGGGCGGCGCCTGCGGACGGTCCAACTGCCCGACTACCCGCACGAGATGGTCGTCGACTCCCGCAGACGCTTCGCCTACGTCGGGCACTACGGAGTCCGCATGTCCTCCACCGTCGGCGAGGGCGGCGCCGCGGTCTTCGTCATCGACCTCGTGGAGCGGTCCCTGGCCCGGACCATCGACACGCGGCCGTTCCGCCGCATCCACGGCATGGGGATCGACCGCGACGACCGGCTGTACGCCCTGAGCGAGGAGAAGGCGGTCCTGCTCGGCTTCGACGCCCCGGCCACCGACGAGGCGCCGTCCAGGGCCGTGCCCACGCACGGAGTGAAGACCCATTTGTTCACCCTCAGCCGCGACGGCGAAAGGGCCTATGTCACCGGACTGTTGTCGCACACGGTGAGCCTCGTGCGCCCTCGCGACGCCGCCGTCCCACCGCTCCTGATGACCCCTGGCCAACTGCCCGAGAGCAGTTGCCTGAGCCGGGACGAGAAGACGCTGTTCGTCGGCGCCCGCAAGAGTTCCGCCCTGGTGGCCGTCGACGCGCGCACCATGAAGACACGGGACAGCAGGAAGACGGGTGGCGACCCGCTGCGGCTCTACACCCTCGACGACGACCGGCTGTTGGTGACGGACATCGTGGCCGGCACCCTCACCGTGTGGAGCACCGACCTGCGGCCGCTCCGCTCGCTGAAGCTCGACGGGACGCCGGCGGCCGTGTCACTCCACCCCGCCGAGCCGCTGGCGTACGTGTCCCTGCTCGGCACCGACCGCGTCGCCGTCGTCGACCTGGAACGGCTCGCCGTCGTCGGCGGCTTCGACACCCAGCTGGAACCGGACTCCTCGGTGCTGCTGCCCGCCACCCCTTGAGTCGGCGGAGAGGTGCCGGCCGCCGCGTGTCCGCGACGGCCGGCGGGGGCGAGGGCGGGATCAGGCCCCGCTCTCCCGGAGCATGTCCTCGCGCTCGACGATCTTCACGCGCTCCCGGCCCTCCGGCTCGCCGAGCGCCTTCTCGGCGGCGTCGAGGCGGTACCAGCCCTCCCACGTGGTGAAGCGGACGTTCCGCTCGCTGAGGAAGGCGTCCACGGCCTCCGGGGCGGGCGCGGCGGGCTCCGGAAGCCGGCCGTGCGCGTGGTCGTCCAGGAGGTTGGCGACCGTCTCGTTGGCGTCACCCTTGGTGTGACCGATGAGGCCGACGGGGCCGCGCCGGATCCAGCCCGTGACGTACGTGGACGTCATGTGCGCCCCGGACTCCTCGATCACCCGGCCGCCGGCGTCCGGCACCGTGCCGGACTCGACGTCCCAGGGGAGCTTGGGCAGCGCGTCGGAGAGGTAGCCCACGGCGCGGTAGACCGCGGTGACGTCCCAGTCCTTGAAGGTGCCGGTGCCCTTGACGTTGCCGGTGCCGTCCAGCTCGGTGCGCTCGGTGCGCAGGCCGACGACCTTGCCGTCCTCGCCCAGGATCTCGGCGGGCGACTCGAAGAAGTGCAGGAACAGCTTGTGCGGGCGGTCGCCGACGTCGCGGATCGCCCAGTTCTCCAGGGTCTTGGCGACCATGTCGGCCTGCTTGTTGCCGCGGCGGGTCGCGATCGAGCCGTCGTCGTAGTCGATGTCCTCGGGGTCGACGATGACCTCGATGGTGGGGGAGTGGTCCAGCTCCCGCAGCTCCATCGGGCTGAACTTGGCCTGCGCGGGGCCGCGCCGCCCGAAGACGTGGATCTCCCGCGCCCGGTTGGCCTTCAGGCCGTCGTGGACGTTCGGCGGGATCTCCGTCGGCAGCAGCTCGTCGGCGGTCTTCGCCAGGACGCGCGCCACGTCGAGGGCGACGTTGCCGACGCCGAGGACGGCGACCTTCTCGGCGTCCAGCGGCCAGGTCCGCGGGACGTCCGGGTGGCCGTCGTACCAGGAGACGAAGTCGGCCGCTCCGTAGGAACCGTCGAGGTCGAGGCCCGGTATGTCCAGGGCGCGGTCGGCCGTGGCGCCCGTGGAGAAGATCACCGCGTCGTAGAAGGCGCGCAGGTCGTCCAGGCTGATGTCGCGCGGGTAGTCGACGTTGCCGAAGAGGCGGATCTGCGGCTTGTCGAGCACCTGGTGCAGGGCCGTGATGATGCCCTTGATCCGCGGGTGGTCGGGGGCCACGCCGTAACGGATCAGGCCGAACGGCGCGGGCATCCGCTCGAAGAGGTCGATGGACACGCCGGGCTCGGCGGCCACGTCGGACTTCAGCAGCGCGTCGGCGGCGTAGATCCCAGCGGGTCCGGCTCCGACGATGGCTACCCGCAGGGGGCGGTGCATGCTCAGGTTCCCTTCGAGCGGTGACGACTGACTCGACGGCAACCGTAAACTAAGGGGACCCTAACCTAGCAGGCGGGGTGGGGTTCTCGCCCCCCGGGCCCCTGAAGGATCCCCCAGAGGCCCCTCAAGGGTCCTCCGAGGCCCCCTCAGGCCCCCGCGCTCAGGGGAAGACGAGCGTCGAGTCCACCGGCATCACGAGGTGCCAGCGGACCGTCACGTCGTCGTACGGGCCGCAGGCCAGGACCCGGACGCCGACGGGGTCGGGAGCGACCAGCGGGAAGAACGCCGGGCGGACGTCGTCGCCCGGCGGCGGCTCCGGGGCGGCGGGAGCGGGGGAGTCCCAGAGCGCCGCGACGCCAGGGCGCGCACGCACCTCCCTGACGACCTCGTCGAGGCGGGCGTTGTCCGGCCAGCGCTGCCAGGCCAGGCGGAGGCGGGTGAGCAGCGGGACGGCCCAGCGGTCCTCCCAGTCGCGGAGCTGATAGCGGGCATCGGGGGAGAACGCCCAGGTCATGACGTTGGCGCCGGGGCGGACCAGCCAAGGGCAGTGCCGGGCGGCGACCGCGTTGGCCTCGATGACGTCCCACGCCTGGTCGCAGAGATAGCTGACGTACCGCTGCTGGCGCATGAGCTGGACGAGCGCCGGGTCGGGGCCTCCGCGCGCTCCGGTGCCCGCCCCGGGGGCCGGAGGCTCATGTCCGGTGATCCGGTGGAGGGCGGCGGCCTGCTGCGCGGACAGGTCCAGGATCCGGCAGACCCCGGCGATCATCTCGCGGCTGTAGCGGCGGTCCTCGCCCTTCTCCAGCGCCCGGTACCAGCGCTCGGAGACGCCGAGCTGGAGTGCCATGTCGAGCTGGGTGAGGTAGGTGCGATGCCCGTGTGCGGGCAGGGAACCGAGCGCCGGGGCGGGGCCCCGCGCCCTGCGCCAGGTGCGGAGCATGCGGCCGAGGTCCTCGCGGCGGGCGTTCGTCATGGTAAAGATCTCGCAAAGAAGACGGGGCTGATCAGGGGTTTTCCGGCACGGCGGGTGCCCTGGAGCCCCTTCGGCGCTGGTGGCAGGATCCCATGGGGAAGCCCTGACCGGAACGCCCGGGTTCCGGAACGCGGAAGTTCCGGCCTTGGGCGCCGTCCGGCGTCCAGGGTGGGCGCACGCCCGGAGCGGGGCGCGGCCGAGGCGGTGGACGCCGCGGCGGCCGCACCGCCTCCGGCCGCCCCACGCCGACCCCGGCCCGAGCCGACCTACGGAGAACCGACCGATGAGCTACTTCCTGCCGGAATCCGCCCCCGTGCTGACCGCCGCGCGCGGTCTCGCCCTGGCCCACCCCGGCATCGTCGAGGTCAACAGCGCCCCGCTGTACCTGCGGGCCCGCGCCGCGGACCCCGGCCGTCGCGTCGCCCTGGTGTCCGGCGGCGGCTCCGGGCACGAGCCGCTGCACACCGGCCTCCTCGGGCGCGGCGGCCTGGACGCGGTCTGCCCCGGCGAGGTGTTCGCCTCCCCGCACAACCGGCAGATCTACGAGGCGAGCGCCGCCGCGGCCAAGAGCGGGGGCGTGCTGCTGATCGTCAAGAACTACACGGGCGACGTGATCAACTTCCAGATCGCGGCGGAGCGGCTGCGGCACGACGGCATCCCGGTCGCGACCGTCCTGGTCGACGACGACCTCGCCACCGACACCAAGGACAGCGCGACGGGCCGCCGGGGCACGGCGGCGACGGTGGTCGTGGAGAAGCTGCTCGGCGCCGCCGCGGACCGGGGCGCCTCGCTCGAGGAACTCCAGGAGCTGGGCACCCGCGTCGTGGCGCAGTCGCGCAGCGTCGCCGTCGCGGCCCGCGCCCAGACCTCGCCCACGACGACCGCCCCCGCCTTCACCCTGGAGCCCGGCGTGCTCGACTACGGCGTGGGCATCCACGGCGAGCGCGGCATCCGCACCATCGCCCGGCCCTCCGTCGACGACCTGGTGCGGCGGATGGCCGACGATCTGCTCGACGCGCTGCCCGAGGGCTCCGAGGACGTGCTCGCGCTGGTCAACGGCCTCGGCGCCACCACCGAGCTGGAACTGCACGCCGTCAGCGCGCTCCTGTACGAGCGGCTTCAGGAGCGCGGACTGCGCCCCGCCGTGACCGTCGCGGGCACGTACACCGCGGCCCTGGACATGGCCGGGGTCTCGCTCACCCTCACCCGCCTGGACGAGGGCTGGGTCGACCTGTGGACGGCGCCGACCGAGACGCCGCTGACGCTGCCCAGGACCGTGCGCGCCGCGGGCACCGCGCCCGTCCCGTCGGCGGCCCCCGCGCCGCAGGCGCCCGCGCCCGCCGCGACGGCAGGCACGCCGGGCAGCCGGGTCGTGCTCGACCGGTACGCCGAGGTCGTGGCGCAGGTCCGCGACAACCTCACCAAGCTCGACCAGCTCGTCGGCGACGGCGACTTCGGGGACAACCTCTCCGGCGGCGTCCGGCGCGCGGTCCGGCTGGCCGACGAGACGGGCATCGAGGGCACGGCCGCGCTCGCCGAGGCGTTCCTCAACGACGTCGGCGGTACGAGCGGCCCGCTCTTCGGGCTGCTCTTCAAGGACCTGGCGTCCGCGGAGCCGGGCGACGGGCAGGCGCCGTCCGTCACGGCACTGGCGGAGGCGGCGGCCGCCGCGAGCGCGGCCGTCCACCGGGTCGGCGGCGCCCGCGTCGGCGACTGCACGCTGGTCGACGCGCTGGTGCCCGCCGCCGAGTCCCTCGCCGCCGCGGCGGGCGGGGCGGCGGCCGAGGGCGAGGCCGCCGAGGCTCCGCTGACCACCGCGGCGCAGGCCGCGATCCGCGGCGCCCTCTCGACCGCGTCGCTGCGCCCCCGCCGGGGCCGCGCGAGCTACGTCGGCGACCACGCCCTCGGCGTCCCGGACCCGGGCGCGCTCGCCGTCGCCCTGGTCTTCACGACCCTGGCCGAGGTGCACGAGCCGACCTGGGCCACCCGCCTCCCGGCGCCGGGCCACCTGACCACGATCTGACCCGGCACCTGCCGGCGCGGGGGGGGGGGGGGGGGGGGAGGGGGGGGGAGGGGGGGGGGGGGGGGGGGGGGGGGGTGTGGAGGTTGTTGGGAAATTGTCCGCCCCCCCCCGGGCACC
>NZ_JBWKJZ010000023.1:0-164223 GCF_056431945.1 Streptomyces sp. NPDC045778 | reverse complement strand
TGCGGGAAGAGGGAAAGGGGGGGGAACAAGGGGAAAAAGAGAGGGTCGGGGGAAGGGAAGGGGGGGCAAGGAAAAAAGAAACCCCCCCCCCCCCCCCACCCCCCCCCCCCCCCGGCCCTCGTCGTTCCCTGTAGCGGCCCCAGGGCCCTGGCTAGCGCGGGAGCTGGGGGTCGTCCGGCCGGTCGCCCGGACGGGCTGGGGGCTGGTCCTCGCGGATCACCTCGCCCTGGACGACCTTGCCGTCGGGGCGGTGCATGCGCGCCTGCTGGAAGGCGTCACCGAGGCCACCGGGGGCGGCCGCCGCGGCCGCGCGGAGCTTGCGCTCGAAGGCGCGCTCAGCGCTGCGGCTGAGGACCTTCTGGAGCGGCGGCAGGAGCAGCAGCAGGCCCAGGGCGTCCGAGATCAGGCCGGGCAGGATCAGCAGGAGCCCGCCGAGCATCGTCAGGGCGCTGCCGCCGCCCTGGTCCGGCGCGGGCGCCAGGCCCTGCTGCTGCTGTCGCAGGGCCTCGCTCAGGTTCTTGAAGGCGCGGCGGCCCGCCCGCTTGATGACGAAGGAGCCGAGCACCAGGCCGCCCACAAGCAGCAGGAACACGGTCAGGCC
The DNA here is from genome assembly GCF_056431945.1 of Streptomyces sp. NPDC045778. Taxonomy (NCBI): domain Bacteria; kingdom Bacillati; phylum Actinomycetota; class Actinomycetes; order Kitasatosporales; family Streptomycetaceae; genus Streptomyces; species Streptomyces sp. NPDC045778. The sequence continues at coordinate 163,622 of NZ_JBWKJZ010000023.1, read as the reverse complement.
GCTCGACGCGCCCGCGACCACCGTGAGCAGCCAGATCTCCAGGACCAGCCACGCGACGAGGCCGAGGGGCAGGAACCTGAGGACGCGTGAGCGCCGGGTCCGGGCGGGCTTGAGGGGAGGCGGTGCGCCAGTCGTCATGCTCCCAGTGTGCCTGGCCCCGGCTCAGACCGGGATAAGCGGGGTGATCAAGAACGGGGGTCGGAGGATTTGCGGCCCAGGGCCTTGCCGACGCGCTCCCCCACGCCCCAGGCGGTGACCCGCCACAGCGCCTCCGCGACGATGTCGCGGCTCATCTTGCTGTCGCCGTGCTCGCGCTCCACGAAGGTGATGGGCACCTCCACGACGTGGTAGCCCGCCTTGACGGCCCGCCGGGCCAGGTCGACCTGGAAGCAGTAGCCCTGGGAGGCCACGTCGCCGAGCCCGAGCCCCTTCAGGGTCTCGCTGCGGAAGGCGCGGTAGCCGCCGGTGACGTCGCGGATCGGCACGTCGAGGAGCAGCCGGGAGTACGTGCTGCCGCCACGGGAGAGGAACTCGCGCGACTTGGGCCAGTTGACGACCCGTCCGCCCGGCACCCAGCGCGAGCCGAGCACCAGGTCGGCGCCCTTGAGGGCGGTGAGCAGACGCGGCAGCTCCTCGGGCTGGTGCGAGCCGTCCGCGTCCATCTCGACCAGGACGCCGTAGCCGTGCTCAAGGCCCCAGGAGAAGCCCGCGAGGTAGGCGGCGCCGAGGCCTTCCTTGCCCTTGCGGTGCAGCACGTGGACGTGGTCGTCCTCGGCCGTCAGCTCGTCGGCGATCTTGCCGGTGCCGTCGGGGCTGTTGTCGTCGGCGACGAGCACGTGCGCCTCGGGCACAGCGGTGCGCACCCGGCCCACGATCGCCTGGATGTTCTCCGCCTCGTTGTAGGTCGGGATGATCACCAAGGCCTGGCCGAGCGGGCCGAACTGCCGTCCCGCGTCCGCTGCTTCGCTGATCCCGCCGCCGTTGCTCACTACTGCCCCTTCGTTCGTACGCAGGGGACCACCATAGTGGCCCGGGCCTGGGGCTCTCGCGACACCACGGGTACCGGGCCCGCGCCGGGGCCATGCCGGTGCGGAAGCGATCCTGCGGGTAGGGGCCCGGTGCCCTTCGGGCCGGCCTGGGACCCGCTGGCTGCGGGTCGACCGAGAGCCGTTGTCTACTGAGCTTCCGGGCCCCACCCGGGTCGCACCTCTCCCGCGCTCCCAGGGAGCGGGAGGGACGCCCTTGCCCCGGCGATCGCGTTCCCGCGCCCGGGCGTCGCGGGCGCTGGACCTGGCTCCCTGTGGCGGTGCGCCGGTGCGGCGCGCCACCCGTGACCCAGCGGCGTTCGACGACTGCGTGCAGGTACACCGGTCGGACGTCCTGTGGTGGACCCGGCCGAAACTACCCGTGCACGGCGGCCGTCTGTCAATAGCCGTGTGACCTGCGCGGTTTCCGTAGATCAGCAGGTCAGTGGCGAGCGGGCCCGGCGCGCGCGACGCGCCACGTGGCCCCGTTCGGAGCCGCGCGGCCGCACCGTGTCACTCGCCCGGCCGTACGAACACCGTCTCGCCGGCGACCACCGTACGCAGGCAGACGGGCAGCTCAGTGCCGGGCGTCAGGTCGGGCAGGCCCGGGGTGCCGGAGCGCGGGTCGGTGGACCAGCGGGCGACCCGGTCGTCGGGGGCCTGGACGATCAGGGCGCCGGTGCGCCACACGGCGTAGTCGGCGGGGGCGCCGGGCACCAGGACGCCCGCGTCGTCGCGCCCTGTGGCCCGCCAGCCGCCGCGCGTGTGGGCGGTGAAGGCGGCGCGCACGGACACCCGCTGCTCGGCGGTGTGGTGGAAGGCGGCGGCGCGGACGGTGCCCCAGGGGTCGAGCGGGGTGACCGGGCTGTCGGAGCCGAAGGCGAGCGGCACACCGGCGCGCAGCAGGTCCGCGTACGGGTTGAGGGCGCGGGCGCGCTCGGCGCCGAGCCGCCGGGCGTACATGCCGTCGCCGCCCCACAGCGCGTCGAACGCGGGCTGCACGGAGGCGGTCAGGCCGAACTCGGCGAAGGCGGCGATGCTCTCCGGGGTGAGCATCTCGGCGTGCTCGACGCGGTGCCGGGCGGCGCGGACGCGGGCGAGGCCGACCTTGTCGGCGGCGGCGCGCACGCCGTCGGTCACTGCGGTCACGGCGGCGTCCCCGATGGCGTGGAAGCCCGCCTGGAGGCCCGCCTCGGCGCAGGCGACGACGTGGTCCGCGACGTCGGCGGCGCTCAGGTAGGCGTTGCCGGTGTGGCTGGCGGCGCCCGCGGCGCCCGCATCTGCGTAAGGCTCGTGCAGCCAGGCCGTGTGCGAACCGAGTGAGCCGTCCACGAACAGGTCACCGGCCGCGCCCCGGGCGCCGAGTTCCCGCGCGCGGGCGACGCCTTGGGCGCCCAGCTCGCCCCAGTAGCCGACGACGCGCGGCCCGGGCTCGTCGGCGGCCAGGCGCAGCAGGCCGGTGAAGTCGTCCTCGCTGGAGATGGTGGGGCCCGCGCACTCGTGCACCGAGCCGATGCCGAGCGACGCGGCGCGGCGGAGCGCGGCGCGCTGGGCCTCGGCGCGCTGGAGCGGCGTGACGGCCCCGTGGGCGGCCTCGCGCACCGCGTGGTGGGCGTCGGCGGTCAGCGGCGCGTCGGCGCGGAACCCGGCCGCCCCCGCGACGCCGGGGACCAGGTCGAGGAGGGCGGTGGTGACGACGGCGGAGTGCACGTCGACGCGCGACAGGTACAGCGGGCGGCCGCCGACGGCCTCGTCAAGCTCCGCGCGCGTGGGCGGGCGGCCGTCGGGCCAGCGGGCGGCGTCCCAGCCGTGGCCGAGCAGCACGCGGTCGTCCGGGCGGGCCGCGGCGTATTCGCGGACGAGAACGAGGGCTTCGGCCAGGCTCCCGACGCGGGAGAGGTCGAGGCCTGTGAGCGCGAGGCCGGTGCCCGTGGTGTGCACATGGGAGTCGGTGAACGCGGGGGTGACGAGGGCGCCTTCGAGGTGGACGACCTCGTCGACCCCGTCCGCGAAGGCGTCGGCGGCGCCTTCGGAGCCGACCCAGGCGACATGGCCGCGCTCGACGACCATCGCGGTCGCGAAGGGATCGGCGGGGCTGTGGACTTCTCCGCCGCGCAGCAGGACGGTACGGTGCCCGCTCTCGGGGGTGGTGCGCTCGCTCATGGGGACAGTCTCGCGCCTGCGCGAGGGCGGCGTGCCGCCGGGGTGCCCAGCCGGTCCTGGCGCGCCGTGAAGGGCCCGCGAGGGGCTCAGATCCGGGGAGGCCGCGCCTCGTACGGCGTGGAGAGGACCACGGTCGTGTGGGTGGAGACCCCGGCGAGCGAGCGCAGTCTGGCCAGCAGGTTCTCCAGCTCGTGCGGGGTGGCGACCCTGACCTTCAGGAGGTAGTTCTCCGCGCCCGCCACGCTGTGGCAGGCCTCGATCTCGGGCACTCCGGCGAGGCGTTCGGCGATGTCGTCGGGCGCGCTGGGGTCGAACGGCTTCACCGCGATGAAGGCGGTGAGCGGCAGGCCGACGGCCTCGGGGTCGACGACCGCGGCGTATCCGCGGATCACCCCGCGCTGTTCGAGCCGGCGCACCCGCTGGTGCACGGCAGACGTGGACAGGCCCGTGGCCTTGCCCAGGTCGGTGTAGCTCATCCGCCCGTCCTTGACGAGCAGCTGCACGATCTGTCGGTCCAGCTCCTCCATGCGCCGAACCTACAGTGCCCTTGATCCCCTCCGATACCTGAGTGACACCTGGACGACACCGGGGCGGGCCCCGGGCGCCGCCCGCGCGAGGCCGTGGACGCCGCGAGCAGGGCGCCCGCGGCCCTGGCTCCGGGTGCCACGAGGACGTCGGCGGGAAGGCCGCGGGAGGGGATCGCTCCGCATGACTCTCCGCACGCCCGCATACCTGCGCACGCCCCGGGAGCCGCTCCGGGCGCCGCGGCATCTTCATCCGGCATGTGACGAACACCACACATCGGCGGGCGGGTCCGGGGAAGTGCCGTGATTACCGCCAGGACGGGACGGGAAGTGCTTGCTGTGGTCGAGGCCGCAGTGCCTTGTCGGCCCACCCGAGGGGGAGATTCCCATGCATAACCTGAAGCGCCCCGGTCGTTCCGCGCGCCGTAAGCAGCAGACCGTCGAACTGCTCGAACCCGCACCGGAGGGTGTCGAACCCACCGACGCCGACGACGAGGAGTTCGACGCCTACGACACTCTGGAGATGTACCGCGTGACCTGCCCCGACTGCGGGCAGCCCATCGCGCTCCTGGCGGACGAGGACGTCCTGCCCGAGCACGCCCTGTGCCCCACCCCGTGGAATCCCTTCGGGCTCACCGTCTGCGCGGGCACGGGTCGCCCCGCGGCCGACGCCGAGTCCGCGGACGAGTCGCCCGAGCCCCAGGAGCAGGACACCGCCCTGCTCCTCACGCTCCCTCAGGGCCTGGACTGGCGTACGCAGCCGTTCTCGCACGTGGGCGGGCCCGGCTCACGCCCGATCCGGGTGCCCCGGCAGCGCCAGCTCGGCCGCGCGGCCTGACCGGCCGCTCCGGCGGACAGCGGGGGCGGCCCGTCAACCACCGGCGGGCCGTCACCAGTAGTCGCCGCGCACCATCGCCGCGAGGCTCTCGTGGTGCAGGATCAGCGTGTCGGGGTCGTCCGGCACCACGGCTTCCCCGAAGTGCACCTGCCGGTGGGCGACGCGCAGCATGACGATGGCGTGCCGCAGCGCCGCGTACAGGGTGTAGAAGTCCATGTCGCACGGCCGGTGGCCGGTCAGCTCCGCATAGCGGTCCTCGACGCGGTCGCGGCGCAGGAAGCCGGGCAGGCCGCGCTGCCCGAAGCCCACCGTCAGGTCCTGGAAGAACCGGTGCAGGTACACGGTCCAGCCGAGGTCGACCTCGCGCGGCCCGAGGCAGGCCATCTCCCAGTCGAGCACGGCGACCGGGTCGAAGCCCTCGTAGACGATGTTGCCGATGCGGGCGTCGCCCCAGTTGAGGACCGTCTCGCCGGGGTCGGGGGGCCACAGCTCCGCCAGGCGCGTGAAAGCGCTCTCGATGAGGGGTGAGCGGGGCAGCCCCTTCACCACCCACGCGTAGTACGCCCGTTGCGCCGCCACATGGCGGCTCAGCGGGTCGCCGTCGCCGGGCAGCGCGAGGAACGCCGCCTCGCCGGCCGGGGCCTGGTCGTGCAGCCGGGCCAGGACGCGGATCGTGGCGTCCTCCAGGTGCGCGCGCTCGGCGTCGCCGGCCACGTGCAGCCAGTTGCCCTCGTACGTGTAAGGCATGACGTCGGGCGGCACCCGGCCCGAGACGCGCTCCATCACGAAGAACGGCGCGCCGAGCGGAGCGGGATCCTCCTCCAGCCACAGCACGCGCGGCACCGGCACGTCGGTGCGCTCGGCCACGAGCCGCAGGGTGCGGTACTGGCGCGGCATGTCGTACACCGGGAAGACCGTGTACGCGGCCGGGTCCGCCGCGAGCCGGGCCGCGCAGGCGCGCACGGGCGGCCGGGGGTGGTCGAGCGTGAACAGGAGTGTCTCGCTCGACATGCCGTTGGACTCGGGCACGCTCACGTCGACGGCCCTGGCGCCGGGCAGCCGCGCGTCGAGCCAGTCGGTCAGGCGGCGGGCGAGCGCCTCGGGGTCGCGCGTGCTGGTGCGGGGCCGGGGCGTTGTGGCCATGGCGGGGCTCCTCTCAGGGGGCGGCCCGTGGGCGCCGCTCAGGGCGCGACGGAGCCGAAGCCGGTGAAGCCGCTCGGGTCGTGGCGGCCGAAGGTGCCGTGCTCGAAGATCCCGTGGCCGACCAGGCCGTCGAGGGTGCAGCGGACCGCGTGGTCGATGACGCCGTACGCGGCGAGGGGGTGGGCCGCGGGGTCCGACAGGTCGTAGGCGCGCCGCTCGCACCAGTGGCGGCCGCGCCAGGTGCCGTGCTGCCAGTCGTCGGCGGGCGGGTAGCCCGCGCCGACGGCGAGGGGCAGCGAGGTGAGGACCTCGACGCCCAGCTCCATGGGCTTGTGGGTCAGCGGGTCGGTCAGGTGGATCACCGCGGACTCGGGGTGCCGGGTGCCGGAGCGGTAGCCGATGTCGGCCCGGGGCCAGCCGAGTTGGCGGTCGCGGTCGCCGGGGCGGACGAGGGTCGCGTCGTTGAGGGTGCGGTAGCCGTCGGCGTCCTCCTGGATGATGACCATCAGGAAACGGTCGTCGAAGCGCACCGGGCACCAGATCCAGTGGAAGCCGTCGGTGGGGAACTCCTCGGCCAGCCGGCCGCCCTCCTCGCCGGGGACGGGCCGCACGCCCCAGCTGCGGTCCCGGGTGGCCGTCCACTCCCCCGCCGTCACCGGGATCTCGTCGCCGCCGAGGCGTATCGTTCCGGCACAGTGGCCCGCCTGGACGAACCTGCGGCCTTCGAGGGTGAGGCGGCCGCCGCGGCGCTGGAGGTGGTGGGGCTCCCACAGGGCCGGGAAGTCGGCGTGCCAGGTGAGGTCGTAGGCGAGCGAGGCCGGGTCATCGGGGTCGGCGGCACACGTCAGGCGGAGCCTGCGCAGGGGCTCGTCGACCAGGATGCGGAGGGGTCCGACGGAGAGTTCCATACGGTCGTCGCCGAGCGCGTCGGACGCGCGTACGGCGTGGAGCGTATCGCCGGTGCGCAGAGTGGCGTACGCGTCGATGACGCCGACGTTCGGATAGACGCCGAGGCCGACGATCAGCAGGGCGCGGCCCCGGTGGTCGAAGAGGTGGAAGATGCACCGGTCGTAGGCGTTGCGGTCGCCGGTGGCCACGTGCTTCATGGACAGCGGCACTTGGTGGACGGGGTACTCGTCGAGGGGCACGGGGCGGTCGTCCGGCACGGGGTGCCTCCCTGGGGACAGGGTGGTTCGGGAAGGCCGGGTGACGCGCTCCCGGACCGGATTTGACGGTACGTCAGTTGCCGTGCGGGAGCCATACACGTGTCAGCACCTGGCGCGCGCGACCCGGACGGCGGGCGCGCGAGGCACCGGTGGCGCGTGCGTCCGCGACGGCGTGCCGCCGCGTACGGCGGCGCTGGTGCGGTGCGACGCGCGCGCCGCGCGGCAACGGACCCTGAACGCACTCTCGATTCAACCCGATGGTGACCTGGCCACGGCACCGCGCGTTGGCCGGACATGACCCCCACACATGCTCCGGCAGGCCAGCACCGCCGCACCCACGCGGCGTCGGCCGCCGCCGCAGAATCGGTTCCTCACCGGTCCCCCTACGCACCGCAGCAGTCGTACGCACCTCAGGCCTCATACTCCCCTCCGGCCTCGTACGCACCATCCGGCTACGCCCCGCAGCACCAGCCGTCCCCGCCGCAGCCCTCGCCGCCGCAGGATCCGCCCATCTACCGGGCGCTGATCCGCCAGTGGGCCGACCGCGGCCGGACGCTGCCGGGGCGCCACGACCCGGAGTGGGTGCGCCTCGCGGCCCCGCCCGCGCCGAGCGGCCAGTTCACGGACCACTACGGGACGGGCCAGGACGCGTCCTTCGGCTCCTCCTACGAGATGGCGCGCGGCACACGGTACGAGACCGGGCGTGGCTCCCCGTACGGCTCGCGCGGCGCCGGTGACGACACCCCGTCCTTCGGCGGCCACGGCGGCCACGAGGGCCGCTACGGCCGGTCCCGGCACCCGCAGGTCCCGCCGGTCCCCCCGGATCCCGGCCCGGAGCCGGACGCGGAGCGGGACACCCGCCCGCGCGGCCCGGACCCGCGGCTGCTGATCAGTCCCGCCCCGCAGAGTTCCTTCGGGCTCCGGCCCGGGTCAGCGTGAGTCGGGGCCCGCGAGGTGGCGGGCGATGACCATCCGCTGGATCTGGTTGGTGCCCTCGACGATCTGGAGCACCTTGGCCTCGCGCATATAGCGCTCGACCGCGAAGTCGGCGGTGTAGCCGTAGCCGCCCAGGACCTGCACGGCGTCCGTCGTGACCTTCATCGCGGCGTCGGTGCACAGGAGCTTGGCCATCGCGGCCTGCTTGGAGAAGGGCTTGCCCGCGTCCCGCAGCCGGGCCGCCGCCAGGTACAGCGCCCGGCCGGCCTCGATCTGCGTCGCCATGTCGGCGAGCATGAAGCGCAGGCCCTGGAAGTCGGCGATGGGCCGCCCGAACTGCCGGCGCTCGGTCGCGTACGTCAGCGCCTCGTCGAGCGCCGCCTGGGCCACGCCGATCGCGCACGCGGCGATCCCGAGCCGCCCCGAGTCGAGCGCGGACAGCGCGATCGCGAAGCCCTGGCCCTCGTCGCCGACGCGGCGGGCGTCCGGCACCCGGACCCCGTCGAAGTGGAGCTGTGCCGTGGGCGAGCCGTTCATGCCCATCTTCTTTTCCGGGGCGGCGGCCGTGAGCCCCGCCGCGTCGCCCGGCACCAGGAAGGCCGTGACGCCCCTCGCGCCCTCGCCGCCGGTGCGGGCGAGCACCGTGTAGAAGTCGGCGATGCCGCCGTGGGTGATCCAGGCCTTCGTGCCGGTGAGGACCCACTCGTCGCCGTCGCGCACCGCCTTGGTGCGCAGCGAGGCGGCGTCGGAGCCGGAGGAGGGCTCCGACAGGCAGTAGGCGCCCAGGAGTTTGCCGCCCAGCATCTGCGGGAGGTGCTCGGCCCGCTGCTCCTTGCTGCCGTACCCCGCGAGGGCGTGACAGGCAAGGGAGTGCACGCTGACGCCGAGGCCGACCGTGAGCCGGGCCGCGGCCAGCTCCTCGAGGACCTGGAGGTAGACCTCGTACGGCTGGTCGCCGCCGCCGAACGCGGAGTCGTAGGGGAGTCCGAGCAGGCCCGACTCCGAGAGCAGCACGAAGAGTTCGCGCGGGAACCGTCCCGCCGCCTCCTCCTCGGCCGCGTGCGGGGCGATCTCCCGCTGGACCAGCTCGCGGACGAGTGCCAGCAGGTCCCGGGCCTCCTCCGTGGGCAGTTGGCGCTCCACCGGCTGCACGGCTCCGTCAGGCATGCTGCTCTCCTCTCCCCTGTTCCCCTGTCGGGCACTTGCAGCGGACGCGCGCTCGGGGTGTGACGACGTCGCCGGGACACTGCCAGGCCGATGCTGCCCTTCCGGATCGCGGAAGCTGCTGACCAGCGACTGTGGCGCGTCGAGTATGCCCGATCGGCGGCATGGCGTCACGGGTTATCCCAGCCGCTTTCCGATCTTCACCGGCCACCTCTTGCGCTGGGTGGAAGCCGCCCACGGCGGCCACGGAGAACGGGAATTGGTCCGAACCATTGACGCAATGGTCTAGTCCTCCCTAGAGTCCAGCGGCACGGAATCTTTCGCGTTCATGCCAATTCAAAACGCGACTGTTCTTTGGTCAACAGCACCAACCCCCCTTGCTCCCCTCTCCCCCCACGAGGAGACAGCGATGCCAAGACCACACCGTCCCCGCGCCCGCTTCCGGGCGCTCGTGGCCACCGCCTGTACCGCCGTCCTGGGCGCGGGCCTGCTCGCCGGTGCGGGCAGCGCCACGGCCGACCAGAAAGCCGCCCCGAGGGCCGCCGAGGCCCAGGCGGGCTCGCGCGTCGTCGGCTACTTCACCGAATGGGGCGTCTACGGCCGGAACTACCACGTCAAGAACGTCGAGACGTCGGGCTCCGCCAACAAGCTCACGCACATCAACTACGCCTTCGGCAACGTCCAGGGCGGCAAGTGCACGATGGGTGACGCCTACGCCGCGACCGACAAGGCCTACTCCGCCGACCAGAGCGTCGACGGCACGGCCGACACCTGGGACCAGCCGCTGCGCGGCAACTTCAACCAGCTGCGCAAGCTCAAGAAGAAGCACCCGAACCTCAAGGTCCTGTGGTCCTTCGGCGGCTGGACCTGGTCCGGCGGCTTCACCGAGGCCGCGAAGAACCCCCAGGCCTTCGCCCAGTCCTGCTACGACCTGGTCGAGAACTCCAAGTGGGCGGACGTCTTCGACGGCATCGACATCGACTGGGAGTACCCGGGCGCCTGCGGCCTGAGCTGCGACACCAGCGGGCGGGCCGCGTACAAGAACCTGATGTCCGCGGTGCGCGCCAAGTTCGGCTCGAAGAACCTGGTGACGGCCGCCATCCCGGCCGACGCCTCCCCCGGCGGCAAGATCGACGCCGCGGACTACGCGGGCGCCGCCCAGTACGTCGACTGGTACAACCCGATGACGTACGACTTCTTCGGCGCGTGGGACGCCAAGGGGCCGACGGCGCCGCACTCGCCGCTCAGCTCCTACACCGGCATCCCGAAGGCCGAGTACCACTCGCAGGCGACGATCGCCAAGCTCAAGGGCCTCGGCATCCCGGCGGACAAGCTGCTCCTCGGCATCGGCTTCTACGGGCGCGGCTGGACCGGCGTCACCCAGAAGGCCCCGGGCGGCACCGCCACGGGCCCCGCGCAGGGCACGTACGAGCAGGGCATCGACGACTACAAGGTGCTCAAGACCAAGTGCCCGGCCAACGGCACGGTCGCCGGGACCGCGTACGCGCACTGCGGCACCAACTGGTGGAGCTACGACACCCCGGCCACGATCGCCGGGAAGATGACCTACAAGAACCAGCAGGGCCTGGGAGGCACCTTCTTCTGGGAGCTGAGCGGTGACACCGCGAACGGCGAGCTGATCAAGGCCATCAACTAGTCGTCCACCTCTGACGATCGGGGGCGGGAGCCGGCGGGCTCCCGCCCCCTCGTCGTCGTCACGGTCACGGCGGCGGCGCCGGGCAGTCGGGCTCGAAGTCCTCGATGACGTTCAGGGTTTCGCGCAGCGTGCGGACGAGCAGCTCGCGCACCGTGTCGCGGGGCAGCTCCCGCTCGCCGGCCCCGTCCCTGCGGCCGATCCAGTCGAGCGTGATGCCCTCGACGCTGCACAGCCAGCCGAGCAGCGCGGTGCGCGCGAGCGGCGGCACCGCGCGGCGGCCGTACGCGCCCTCGGCGATCGTGCCGACCATGGTCTCGCGCACGCCGTCCCGGATGGCGTGCACCTCGGCGTCGAAGCCGACGCCGCCGCTGACGATCGTGCGGTAGGCCGCCTGGTGGTGCTCGGCGTAGCGCAGATAGCCGTCGACGGTGCGGTGCACCCGCTCCACGGGCGGGAGTTCGGTGTCACCGGCCGCCCGCTCCACGAGGTCGGCCACCGAGTCCTCGATGATCGCCAGGTAGTACCCGCGTTTGGACTTGAAGTAGTAGTAGATCAACCCCTTGGCGACCCGCGCCTGTCTCGCGATGTCGTCCATCGAGAGCGCGTCGTAGGACGTGTCGGCGAACAGCTTCCGGCCGATGGTGATGAGTTCGGCGCGGCGCGCCATGGAGCGGTCCGTGCCGCGTGCCTGCGGTCGGTCCGCGTCGGTGGAACGGTCGCTACCGCGCTGTTGACTATTATTCAATTTCGGCCCTAGTCTCCAACTGCCTTGGGATGAGCCGCAGTATGGCAGACCCTCGCCCCCTGCCTGGACCGGCGCGGCCCTCCCGACGGCGCCCTGTAACGCACTCCCCTGACGCACGCGCGATACGGCCGACTCGTACGGGAGGAAGACAGTGAGCGCACGCAAGCGGCCCGCAGCGGGGTCAGCCCCCGAGGGCAGAACCAACTGGAAGAAGACGGCCGTCATCGCGCTGCCCGCGTTCGTCGCGGTCGGTGCGATGGCGTCGATCATGGCGGAGGGCGCCCTCGCCGCGTCCTTCGCGGTCTCCGGCACCAGCTTCCAGGTCTCGTCGGGCAAGCTGACGAGCCAGGGCCTGGCCAGCTATGTGGAGGTCGACCGGAGCGTCGACGGCAAGGGCCACCCGGTGGCTCTGCTCGGCATCGGCGACGCCACGCTGTCCGACATCTGTCAGGCCGCCTCGGTCAAGACGCCCATCGGCACGGTGGTGTTCAAGCTGACGGCGGGCGGCGACGCGGGCAACGTCACCGCGAGCAACCTGATCATCGACGGCGAGGACCTCGTCGGCGACGCCCGCTTCGGCACCGCCGAGATCGGCCGGGACGCCTCCACGCTCGACGAGGTGCCCGGGGTCAAGGGCGAGAAGGGCAAGTTCGGCCTCCAGGCGGGGGACATCGAGGTGTCCAAGGTCAGGTCGCACGCCTGGTCGGCGACCGGCGGCAACTTCCGCCTCAAGGGCATGCGCGTCGACGTCAGCCTGGACGGCAAGAAGTGCTTCTGAGCGGCCCCGGCGCGCCGCGCGAGGGCGGCTGGCTCGACGAGAGGCTGCCGCTCAGGGAGGTGCGCCGGGCGGTGCGCGGCTGGCGGCGCACCCGCCCGTTCTGGGGCGGGCTCCTGCTCATCCTGGGCGGCGCGGAACTCCTGGTCGTGCCGCTGTCGCCGCTGACTGTCCTGGTGAGCCTCGGGCTCGGCGGGATCGCCGCGATCGGCATCGGGATCGCGCTGATGGTCGCCGGTCTGTTCCTGTGGCTGCTGCCGCAGGCGCACCACTACGTGTCCGTCAACGCGCTGATCCTGTCGGTCCTGTCGTTCGCGGCGACCAACCTCGGCGGCTTCCTGCTCGGCATGCTGCTCGGCATCGTGGGCAGCGCGATGGGCTTCGGCTGGACGCCGGTGCCCGAGGACGGCCAGGAGGAGGCGCGCCGGCCCGCGCTCCGCGACGGACAGGGCACGCGGACCCTCGCCGTGCTGCTTCCGGTGCTCCTCGCCGGGGCGGCGCTGTGGGGCGCCGCGCCGGCGAAGGCCGTGCCCCTGGGCGGGGCGGTCGACGCCCCGCGGGCGCCCGGCGACGGGGCCGTCGTGGCGGCACGGACGCCGCCGACCGTCACGACGACGCTGTTCGCGCCGAAGGGCTTCATCGTCGCGGGTGTGCGCGACATCCCCACCGCCGACGGGCCGTTGAAGGTGATGGTCCTGCGCATGAACGCGGCCTCGCTCACCGACTACCGGCTGCGCACCCGCGACGGCAGCCGCGAACTCGCCCTGGGCGCCGAGAGCCTGAACCTGAACGGCAAGGTCACGCTGTATCTGACCAAGTTCAAGGGCTGCATCGAGGGCCTGCTGTGTCTGACCTTCACGCCCGACCGGCTCCCGGTGCCGCCGCTGGTGCCGCCGTTCGTCTTCATGACCGACGTGAGCGCCGAGCAGGCCCTGGTCACCTCGGACGTGATCACCGCGGACGGGCTCAGTCTGCGGGCGCACCCCTGAGAGGTCACCGTGATCCAGATCCAGGCAGCGCTGTTCTGGGCGTACGCGGTGGGCGCGACGTCCGCGCTCGCCGCGGGGCGCCAGCTCCAGGTGTGGGAGCGGATCAACGCGGGCGAGGGCCCGCGCACCCGCAGCCGTGCCGCCAACCCCTACCTGGCGCTCACCCTGCTCTTCGCGGCCGTGCTCATGGTGCCGACGGGGCTCTTCCTGCTGTGGCAGAACCCGTCCTGGGCGACCATGCACGTGGCCGACGGGCACGACGGGGTGTGGGCGGGCTTCGTCCTGCTCTACGCGGGCGGCATCCCGGCCGGGGCGGTCCTCGGGTTCCTCGCGGCGCAGGTCCTGGTGCTCGTGGGCGCGGGCTACTGGGCCTACCTGCAATGCGTGGGCGGCTATTTCCTGGTGTTCGCCACCCTGGTGCACGGCTGGGACGGCAGCGGGTACGAGCGTTTCCTCTCGCCCGGGGCACGCGACTGGGCCGACTGGCCGCGGGACAGTGTGGTGAACAACGCCCTGGACTTCCTGACCTCCGGCACGTTCCTCGCGCTGCTCGTCTTCGGCGCCGCCGTCATCGGCACCATGCTGATCACGGAGATCGGCTGGCTGCTTGAGGGCTGGTCACTGCCCGGCGCGGACGAGGACCGCAAGGTGCCCCGCGTGCTGGCCGTGGCGATCGCGGCGGCCGGGATCTACGGCCTGCCGTTCCTCGGCGCCGTCGTCGCGAGCGCGCTGGTGCGGCTGCTCGGCGCCTGGCTGGGCCTGCCGCTGTTCGCGGTGTTCGCGGGCGTCGTCCTGCTGGCGCGGCGCTCGCCCGTGCGGTGGCTCTACGGCCTGGTGGGCGTGCCGCACCGGCACTGGCGGGCGGGGGCCGACGTCTCTGACGCCTCCGCGGGTGTGCCCGGGGTCACATCAGACCGGCCTGCGTGACGAGCATCGCGAGCAGGACGACGAGCGTCCAGCCGAGGACGTGCTCCAGGACCTTGGAGCCGTCCTCCCCGGGGCCGCCGGTACGGGCCCTGAGCCCCTCACGGGCCTGGAACCCCTCGTGGGCCTGGAGAACGGTGGCGGTGGCGGAGCTGGAGGTCATGGCAACTCTCGATATGTCGTCGGGCAGTGGCTTCCCCCCACTGTCCGGCAGCGGCCCCTCCCACTGCCCCCTCCACCATGCCAGCGAAATCACTCGTATCGGGCGAGACGTTGGTCACCCCACAACTCGGACCCCGGGCCGTGCGTCTAAGACGGCGTACGTCCGCGCGCCACCGGACGTACGTCCGCGCACCGTCGACCGAAGGGTTTCCGATGAGTACGTTCCCGACACCCCGCCGCAGAGCGCGGCTCGCCCTCGCGGCGGCCGTGACCGTGGCGGCCGCCCTCACCGGACCGGTCTCCTACGCCACCTCCGCATCGACCACGGAGGCCAAGCCCTCCCCCGGCGCCCCGGGCCTCGGCGACCCGATGTTCCCGCTCGACGGCAACGGCGGCTACCAGGTCGACCGCTACCTCCTGGACTTCGACTGGCAGGCGCCCAGGACGCCGTTCGCGGCCACGGCGACGATCAAGGCCACCGCCACCCAGTCCCTGTCCCGCTTCAACCTCGACTTCGGCGGCAACACCCTGCACGCGGTCACCGTCGACGGCAAGGCCGCGGGCACCTCGCGCGCCGGCGACGAGCTGACCGTCACGCCCAAGTCGCCGCTCGCCAAGGGCCGTTCCTTCACGGTGAAGGTCACCTACACCGCCGACCCCACCCAGGTCCGCCACCGCGACGACGCCATCGAGGACTACGGCTGGATCCCCACGCCCGACGGCACGGTGGTCTACCCCCAGCCCAACGGCGCCCGGCTGATCTTCCCCGCCAACGACCACCCCAGCCAGCGCGCGCCCATCACCTTCCGCATCACCACGCCGAAGGACCTGACGGCCGTCGCCAACGGCAAGCTGGTCGGCAAAGCCGCCGAGCCGGACGGCCGGGTGCGGTGGACGTACGACTCCGAGCAGCCGCTGTCCACGCAGCTGGTGCAGCTGGCCGTCGGCAGGTTCACGCTCGACGAGCGGACGGGCCCTGGCGGTCTGCCGATCCGCGACGTGGTGCCGGAGGCCCTCGCCGAGCCGACGGCGAAGTACCGGAAGCTCACCGAGGACCACCTGGCCTGGCTCCAGGAGCGGCTCGGCCCCTACCCCTTCAACCGCTACGGCGTCCTCGTCGGCGACACCGACCTCGGGGTCGCCCTGGAGACGCAGACCCTGTCGCTCGTCCCGAAGGCCGATCTGCTCGGCACCCAGGTCGACGCCGAGCGCAATCTCGTGCACGAGCTGGCCCACCAGTGGTTCGGCGACAGCGTCGCGCTCAAGGGCTGGTCCGACCTGTGGGTCAGCGAGGGCCACGCCCGCTTCTACGAGCGCGCGTACTCCGAGCAGCACGGGGGCGCCAGCTTCGAGGAGGCCATGAAGGCCGCGTACAAGGCGCACGACCAGTGGCGCAAGGACTTCGGCGCGCCCGCCGAGCCCACCGAGCCGAACCTCTTCAAGCGCATGCGCTACGACGGCTCGGCGCTCGTCCTGTACGCGCTGCGCGAGCAGGTGGGCGACGCCACGTTCCAGAAGATCGAGCGGGCCTGGGTCACCCGGTACCGCGGGAAGGCCGCGAGCACGCGGGACTACATCGACCTGGCCTCGCGGGTCGCGGGCGAGGACCTGGAGGGCTTCCTCAAGCCGTGGCTGTACGGGGCGAAGACCCCGCCGATGCCCGGGCACCCGGACTGGGTGGTGGACCCGGCGACCTGAGCGCCGTGACCACGGGCCCCGCCTCCGGGGCGCACCGGGGGCGGGGCCCTTCGCGTCAGCGCAAGCCGACCGCGGCGAGGGCGGCCAGCTGGGCCTTGGAGAGGCGCAGCGGGAAGTACAGGTAGCACACGCCGCCCGTGCCGGAGACGACCTTGCCCTGCGCGTTCTTGCGCTTGGTCCGCAGCCAGACGTTCTCCCACTCGCGCCGCCGGTAGACGCGCCGCACGGCGGCGTTGGTCGGTGACGCCGGGTCGTTGGCGATCACGTCACCGGCGTCCGTGAAGCCGACGACGGTCATCAGGTGTCCTGCCGTGCCGTAGCCTGCGCCGGTCAGCTCCTCCTTCAGGAACGACTGCGACGTGATGACCGGGATGCCCGCGGCGATCAGCGTCTCCAGGTCGGTGAGCGACCCGAGCCGGGTGACGACGCCCTGCATGTCGTCGTACGTCGCGGCGTAGGCGGCGTTGAACGGCCAGTTCCCGCAGCCGCCGTACTGGTAGTCGTAGGTGAGGCGCGCCGCGTGGCACACCTGCGGGTCGGTGTAGGAGGGGTCGACCCAGGCCAGGTCGGCGGCCGTGGGCCTGCGGCCCCAGTACTCCAGGATCATCTGGGACGAGGTGGGGCTGCACCAGGCCTCGCCGCCGTTGTCGTACTCCGGGTACCGGCCCTTGTGGATCTCCTGCGAGTAGCGCGGCACCGCCAGCTCGTGGGCGAGGCCCGGCTCGGATGCGGGCACAGTGAAGCGGTCGGGCACGTCCGAGGTCATCGCGCCGACGCGCCACACCGTGGGGGTGGCCGTGGTCCCGGGCTCGCGGTACAGGGTCAGGCGCAGCCGGTACGAGACGAGGCGCAGGCCGGTCGTGGTGTCGTCGACGGACAGGGTGTCGGTCCACACAGTCGACCTGCCGTCCTCCTGGCCGTCGACCGAGGTGCGCCGTATGACCGGGGCCGCCGGGTCCTGGCGGTCGTCGCCGGAGGCCCAGCGGCCGAGGACGTACCACGGCGTCCTGGTGCCGTCGGAGTACGTGGCCTCCAGCTCGACCTGGATCCAGGTGCCGCGGGGCGTGCGGGCGTTCCAGGAGGCGATGACCTCCGTGCCGGGCACGGCGGAGCGGTGCACCGGGCCCGTCCAGCGGGCGTACTCCCAGGTGCTCGTCCTGCCGGTGTGCGGGTCGGCGTAGTCCGTGGAGCCCAGGGGCTCGGCGATCTCGACGCCGGGGCGGGTCTTGCCGGTGACGCGGGTGCCCGCGCCCGCGCCCGTGCTCCAGTCCTTGCGCGAGGTCCAGGAGCGGTTGTCCACCGGCCGGTCGGCGCGGGGCGGGCGGTGCCGGGCCGGGGGCCCGGGGCGCGCGGCTGGGGCGGCGCCCGCCGGGGTCGCGGCGGCCGCGACGGCGGCGACGGCCGCGGCGCCCGCGGCGGTGGTCAGGAGTCTTCTGCGGGACATGTCTTCAGCTCGGTCCATGGACGGGGACCCCCGGTCGACGTGGGTTCCGGCGGCAGCCGGACGCTTCGGTGACGGGCCCCGGAGCGGGGCCCGCCCGGACGACGCCCGCCGGGGCAGGGCCCGGACGAGAATCGTCAGGTGCACGACAGTGCGCCAACTATGGCCGTTCGATGGTGGGTTCTGCCAGTGAACGGACTCCGACGGCACTCACCAATATTGGCCTCTACCACTGGTATGACCTGCGGCGCCACGCTGAACCGCGCAACTGTTCGGAAATCGGCGCGGGGACCTAGGCTGGTGGGTGATGACAATGACCCGGCGCCCCACACCCCTCCCGCGCCTCGCCCGTGCGCTGTCCGCGCTCCCCCCGTCCTGCGGCCCGGTGCGCCTGGTCGCCGTCGACGGGCACGCGGGCTCCGGAAAGTCGACGTTCGCCGAGCGGCTCGCCGACGCGCTCGGCGGCGCCCCGGTCCTCAGGCTCGACGACATCGCGAGCCACGAGGCGCTGTTCGACTGGACCGGCCGGCTGCGGCACCAGGTCATCACCCCGCTGTCCCGGGGCGAGACAGCGCACTACGAGGCGTACGACTGGCACGCGCGCCGCTACGGCCCTGCAAGCCGCCCCCTGCCCGCGGCCCCCGTCGTCCTCGTCGAGGGCGTCGGCGCGGGTCGCCGCGTGCTACGCCCGTTCCTGGCGTGCCTGCTGTGGATGGAGCTGCCGCGCGCCGCCTCCTGGGCCCGCGGGCGCCACCGGGACGGCCCGGAGCAGCGCGTCTTCTGGGACGGCTGGGAAGGGGCCGAACGGCGTCATTTCGCCGAAGACCCGTCCCGGCCGTACGCGGAGTTCCTGGTACGCCAGTTGCCCCAGGGGTACGAGGTGCTGACGGGGCCCGCCGGGACGCCGACGGACGCCCAAATGGTCACTCAGGGTGAAGGCCCACCCGCAGCGCGCTGACACTTGGGAAAGTCCGTTTCCGACCGTCTGGCCAGTTTCCGTGAGTCGTCCAACTCTGCTTGACCGAGGGGCCTTACAGGACTTACGTTCTCAAGGAGCGACCTTTCGGGTCGCCCCTGTACGCGAAGCCCCCGGTTGTTCCCCCGTGATCGGGGGCTTCGTTCTGCCCGCGCACCGCCTCCGCCGGGCGCCACGAGCCGTCATTCGCTCACCCTGGGTCACCATCGCGCCCGCTCCCACCTGGGCGGCTGCCGCGCCCTCCCGCGCCCGATCCCGCGCCCCCGCACCCTACGGCCGGGCGCCTCTCCGCAGGTACGATGCCTCTCGGTGCGACCGGACGGACGGCGGCTTCGCGCACCGAGTCAACTCCCGTCCGCAGCACGGCGGTTCAGATCGGTCGCCGACGGGCAGCGGCCCGGTGGCTCACACACGGGGGCACGGCTTGTGGGGGACGTGATGGACTTCGGCACGCAGGGCCAGGCCGCCCCGGCCGACCTCGCCTGGCTGCGGGGGGTCGACGCCTACACGATGGGCGCCTATCCGCAGGCGGAGGAGGAGTTCCGGGCCGCGGTGCGCATCGACCCGGGCATGGCCGACGGCTGGCTCGGCCTGCACGCGCTGCGCGTCGACACGACGACGGCGCTCCTGCGGATGTACCAGCACCGGGACCGCTTCGGCGAGCAGCGCGCCCGGCACGGCCGCACCCTCAACTCCTGGTACTGGCTCGGCTGGTGGGTCCAGCCCGTCCTCGAGTCCGTCCGTGACCTGCTGCTCGCGCACGCCTCGCACTGGCTGGACGGCCGCCACGTCCCCGAGCTGGACCGGGCGCTCGCGGGCCTTCCGCCCGTCGACACCGACAGCCAGGTGCGCTTCCTGCACGCCTGCCGCGCCTACCTGGTCAAGGACTGGGAGCAGCTGGTGCGGCACACCGACCCGCTGATCGACGACCCGATGCTCGGCATCGAGGCGGGCCTGTTCGGCGGCATGGCCCGGGTCCGGCTCGACATGTACGGCCAGGCGGAGCCGCTGCTGTCCGCGGCCCTGATGCGCTGCCGCAGCGAGCAGCCGCAGCGCAAGGAGCTGCGCTACTGGCTGGCCCGCGCGCACGAGGGCACCGGCCGCTCCGCCGCCGCCCTGCCGCTGTACCGCGCGGTGCACCGCGTCGACCCCGCCTTCATGGACACCTCCGCGCGGCTCGCCGCCATCGCCGAGGGCGACGGCTTCGACGACGGCACCGACCTCGCCGCCGTCACCCTCACCGGCCTCGGCCAGGACGTGCTCGACGGGCCCGACGGCGTGGACGCGCTGTTCGGCGCCGAGGGCCGCGACCTGAAGGTCACCGGGCCCGACCTGGCGCCGGGCACCGGGCCCGTCGATCCGCCCGCCGCCGACACCGTGCGCGAGAAGGCGATCATCCCCGTCAAGCCCCCGCCGCCGCAGCTGCCGCCGGGGCCCACGGATCCGGCGCTGCTCGCCGACGCCCTCGCCGAGCTGGAGCGCATGGTCGGCCTCGAACCGGTCAAGCGGCAGGTCAAGGCGCTGTCGGCGCAGCTCAACATGGCCCGTCTGCGCGCGGCCCAGGGCCTGCCCGTGCAGCCGCCGAAACGACACTTCGTCTTCTCCGGGCCCTCCGGCACCGGCAAGACCACCGTGGCCCGCATCCTCGGCCGGGTCTTCTACGCGCTCGGCCTGCTCGGCGGCGACCACCTCGTGGAGGCCCAGCGCGCGGACCTGGTCGGCGAGTACCTGGGACAGACGGCCGTCAAGGCCAACGAACTCATCGACTCCGCCATCGGCGGCGTCCTCTTCGTCGACGAGGCCTACGCCCTGTCCAACTCCGGCTACGGCAAGGGCGACGCCTACGGCGACGAGGCGCTCCAGGTCCTCCTGAAGCGGGCCGAGGACAACCGCGACCACCTCGTGGTGATACTCGCCGGCTACCCCGAGGGCATGGACCGCCTGCTCGCCGCCAACCCCGGCCTGTCCTCGCGCTTCACCACCCGCGTCGACTTCCCCTCGTACCGCCCGCTCGAACTCACCGCGATCGGCGAGGTGCTCGCCGGCGAGAACGGCGACGTGTGGGACGAGGAGGCCCGCGACGAGCTGCGGTCCATCAGCGGGCACGTGGTCGACCAGGCCTGGATCGACGAGCTGGGCAACGGAAGGTTCCTTCGCACGCTGTACGAGAAGAGCTGCGCCTACCGCGATCTGCGGCTCTCCGGCTATCCGGGCGAGCCGACCCGCACCGACCTGGCCACGCTGCGCCTGCCCGACCTGATGCAGGCGTACGGCGAGGTCCTCTCGGGCCGCGGCCCCACGGGGCCTGCCGGGACGGGCTGAGCGCGCCCCGCCCGTCACCCCTTAGAGGCATTTGCCGCCCAAGAGCGCAAGGCCTGGCCAGAAGTCCGCGACCCTGACCACAAGGGCGCGCGGACACGGTGGGGGTGCGCGACGATGACCACCTGGCCGGCATGGGCACTCTTCGCCGCCGTCGTGACGGCCACCGGAACCGGCGTGGCCCTGTGGATCGCGTGCGGGCTCAGCTTCCAGCTCGCCGTCGACAGCTTCGTCGTGACGGACACCACCCTGTCCCTCGTCCTCGCCTCCTGCGGCGTCGCCGTGGCCTCGCGCCGCCCCCGCAACCCCATCGGCTGGCTCCTGCTCGGCGGCGGCGCGGCGCACGCCGGGACCGTCCTGGCCCTCGGCTTCCTCGCCCTCGGCCTGCGCGAGGACTGGGCCCCCGCGACGCTGCGCCTCCTGGTGACCCTCGCCCTCGCCGCCTGGCCGCTCGGCCTGCGGCTCTTCGTGCCGCTCGCCCTCCTGCTCTTCCCCACCGGGAACCTGCCGGGCCCGCGCTGGCGCCCGGTGGCCTGGGGCACCGCCGCCATCGGGGGCCTGTTCTGGCTGTGGAGCGTGACGACGCCGGAGCCGTACGCGCTCGGCGGGCCCTCGGGGTATCCGCAGGCCCTGAGCTGGCCGCCGCTGGAGCCGTACCGGGCGCAGACCGACCTCCTGGGCATCTTCGTGCCCATGCTCATCGACCTCGCCGCCCTGATAGTGCGCTACCGCTGGGGCGACGAGCGGCTGCGCCGCCAGATGCTGTGGCTGATGCTCGCCGTGCTCTGCGCCGTGCCCTGGTGGCCGCTCGGCATGAACGCGGAGGCGCTCCAGGTCCTCATCACCGCCCAGCCGATCGCGATCGCCGTGGCGATCCTGTGCCCGCAGGTCCTGGACATCCAATGGGTGGTCTCCCGGGCCCTGCTGTACATGGCGCTGTCCCTCGGCGTGCTCGGCGTGTACACGGCCGTGGTCCTCTTCCTCGACCGGGTGCTGCGGGAGACCTTCCACATCGGCGGTGCCGCGCTCGTCGCCGTCGCCGTCGCGATCGCCTTCCACCCGGTGCGCGGCGTGCTCCAGCACGGCATCGACCGGCTCCTGTACGGCGACCGGGGTGATCCCGTGCGCGCGCTCGACCGGCTCGGCGCCCGGCTGACCGCCGAGGCCGGCCTGGACGGGCTGCTCCTCGCGGTCCGCGACGCGCTGCGCGTGCCGTACGCCGCCTTCCACCTGGAAGGGCGCGCGGTGGCGGCCTCCGGCACCCCGCCGCCCGGCTGCGCGCGGGTGCCGCTGCCCGCGCCCGGCACCAGGGAAGCCGAGCTGGTCGTGGGCACGCGGCGGGGCCAGGCCCGGCTCGACGCGGAGGATCTGCGCACCCTGCGGGCCCTGGTGGTGCCGCTGGGGGTCGCCGTGCGGGCGACCGTCCTGTCCGAGGAGTTGCAGTCCTCGCGCGAGCGCCTGGTGTCGACCCGCGAGGAGGAGCGCAGGCGGCTGCGCCGCGACCTGCACGACGGGCTCGGCCCCACCCTCACCGGGCTCGCCTTCACGGCCGACGCGGCGCGCAACCTGGTCCGCTCCGACCCGGCCACGGCCGAACTCCTCCTGGACCAGCTGCGCGGGCACGCCAGCGGCGCCATCGACGAGATCCGCCGCCTCGTCGAGGGACTGCGGCCGCCCGCGCTCGACGAGCTGGGGCTCGTCGCCGCCCTCGCCCGGCAGGCCGAGCGGCTGAGCCACCGCGGCGGCGGCGCGCCGCTCGCCATCACCATCGACGCGCCCGGCAGGCTCCCCCAGCTGCCGGCCGCGGTCGAGGTGGCGGCCTACCGGATCGCGACGGAGGCGCTGACGAACGCCGCCCGGCACTCGCGGGCCGACCACGCCCTGGTCCGGCTGCGCGTGGACGACGCGCTGCGCATCGAGGTGACCGACAACGGCGGCCCGTCCGCCTTGCCGTGGCAGCCCGGGGTGGGCATGTCCACGATGGCGGAGCGGGCCGCCGAACTCGCCGGCTGGTGCCGGTGCCGTCCCGGTCCGGAGGGCGGGGAGGTGAACGCCGTCCTGCCGTTGCGGTCCTGCTAGCACCAGCGCGGCTCCGTAGGGCTGAGGCCCCTGATTCCGTCAGCCCTACAGGATCCGTGTCCACGCGTGGTGGACGTACTCACCCGCGGCCACCACCCTCGTGACCGCACCACCTCCCCCCGCCGCGGCCTGCGCTGTCGCCCCGGCGAAACCGGCGCAGAGGGCCGCCGCGGCAAGGGTCGCCACGCCAACTGCCTTGAGTGTGTCGCGCATTGCCGTTCTCCTTGTCCTCGCAGTCCCTGACGTGCGGCTCGTGGGTACGAGCACGTGCCGGGCCGCGCACGCGCGGGCCGGCGGGCTCAAGGGCGGTGCCCCGCGGGGAGGTGTCCGGCGCATCGGGTGTGCCTCCGTTCCGGGGCCTGGTCATCGGCTCTGCGGGGCTTCGTCTTCGGCCGGGCCCGCTGCCACGGGCCCGGCCGCCCCCCGTTCGCCCGCTCAGCATGGCCTCGGGCGTGCCCTTCGGGTCAGGGCCCTCGCTCCTTGCCGTACCGGGAAGTCCTCCCGGCCGATTCGGGTGCCCGCGCCCAGGACGGAGGGTCCGGCGTGCGCCACGATGGGTAGACATGGCGGGAAGCACCGCCGCTTGCCTTGTCGTGGAACGACCGCACCGCCGCCGTGGGGAGCCGCGCCTTGACGACGTCCGCCGACACCAGTGAGCTGACCGTGATCCTGGCCGACGACCACCCCGTGGTCCGCGGGGGCCTGCGGGCACTGCTCGGGTCCATCGACGGCATCAGAGTGGTCGGCGAGGCCGCGGGCGGGCGCGCCGCCGTGCGCGAGACGCTGCTCCACCGGCCCCGGGTGCTCGTCATCGACCTGGAGATGCCGGACCTGGACGGGGTCAGCGCGACCCGGGAGGTGCTCGCGTCCGCGCCGGACACGGCGGTGCTCGTCCTGACGATGTTCGAGGACGACGAGTCGGTCTTCGCGGCGATGCGGGCGGGCGCCCGCGGCTACATCCTCAAGGGCGCCGCGCAGGACGAGATCGTCCGCGCGGTCCGCTGCGTGGCCGCGGGGGAGGCCATCTTCGGGCCGCGCATCGCCCGCCGCGTGGCCGAGTGGATGGCCCGGCCGCGGGACGCCGCGGCGCGCTCGCCCTTCCCCGAGCTGACGGCGCGCGAGCTGGAGGTGCTCGACCTGATCGCCGCGGGCCTGGCCAACCCGGCGATCGCCCGCAGACTCCAGCTGGCGCCGAAGACCATCAGCAACCACGTCTCGGCGATCTTCGTGAAGCTCCAGGTCGCCGACCGCTCCACGGCCATCGTGCGGGCTCGCGACGCGGGCCTTGGGCAGGGGGCCTGAACGGTTTTCGCGCTGCGCGCTCGTCCTCGAACGCCGGACGGGCTGCATACTGCCCGTCCGGCGCTCCAAGGTGCGTCCCGTCCGTGTCAGCCCACCAGCTCCCTCCCCCGAGCCATACGGGGCACAGTCACCCGGTGGGCCGGGTCCCTGACCTCGCCGACCAGGAGTTCCAGGACGTCCTCAAGGGCGACGAGGCCGAGGATCCGGCCGCAGGGGTCGGCGACCTGCGCCAGGTGCGTCGCGGCGTGCCGCATCACCGACAGGGCGTCGTCCAGGGGCAGTTCGGCCCGCAGCGTCGTCATCTGGTGCCAGACGTGCTGCGGCACCGCACGGTCGGTGTCCTCCAGGTCGAGGACGTCCTTGACGTGCAGATAGCCCATGAAGGCGCCGCTCTCCGCGCGGACGGGGAAGCGGGAGTAGCCGGTGCGGGCGGTGAGGTCGACGACCTGGTCCGGGGTGACCGTCGGGCCGACGGTGACCAGGGACGCGCTGTCGAGCAGGACGTCGGTGACCGGGCGCGAGCCCAGCTCCAGGGCGTCCTCCAGGCGTTCCTGCTCCTGCGGGTCGAGCAGCCCGGCCTGGCCCGCGTCCTCCACCAGGCGGCCCAGCTGCACGCTGGTGAAGACCGCCTCGACCTCGTCCTTGGGCTCGACCCTGAACAGCCGCAGGATCACCCGGGCACAGGCGCCGAGCGCGGCCGTGACCGGGCGGCACAGGCGGGCGAAGGCGACCAGGCCCGGGCCGAGCCAGAGCGCGGTCCGCTCCGGCGCCGCCATCGCGAGGTTCTTCGGGACCATCTCGCCGACGACGAGGTGCAGGAAGACGACCACCGCAAGGGCGATCACGTACCCGAGGGGGTGGATCACGCCCCCCGGCAGGTGGGCCGCCTCGAACAGCGGCTCCAGGAGGCGCGCCACGGTCGGCTCGGCGACCGCGCCGAGCGTCAGCGAGCAGACGGTGATGCCGAACTGGGCCGCGGCCATCATCTGCGGCAGGTGCTCCAGGCCGTACAGGACCCGTCGGGCCCGGACCGTGCCGAGCGGCTCGATCTGGCTGCGGCGTACGGAGACGAGCGCGAACTCGGCCCCCACGAAGAAGCCGTTGGCGAGCACGAGCAGCAGGGCGAAGAGGAGTTGGAGGGCGCTCATCGCACCGCCTCCGCGACGGCCCTGCCGTCTCCCGCGGGCCGGGCGCCCGCGGTCCTCACGAGCCGCACGCGCTCGGCGCGGTAGTGCCCGACCTGGCGCACCGCGAGCCGCCAGCCCGGGAGTTCGGCCCGGTCGCCGGGCGCCGGGATGCGCCCGAGCAGGTCGGCGACGAGCCCGGCCACCGTCTCGTACGGCCCCTCGGGGACGTCGAGTCCTATGCGCTGGAGCGTGTCGACGCGGCAGCCGCCGTCGGCGTCCCAGGCGGGGCGGCCGTCCTCGGGCGGAGCGGCGGCGAGTTCGGGCAGGTCCTGGCGGTCGTGCTCGTCGCGGACCTCGCCGACGAGTTCCTCGACGATGTCCTCCAGGGTGACGACTCCGGCCGTGCCGCCGTACTCGTCGACGACGACGGCCATCGGCTGCTCGCTGCGCAGCCGCTCCAGGAGGGGCTGCACGGGCAGCGTCTCGGGCACGAGCAGCGGCGCCTTGGCGATGCGGCTGACGGGTGTGCGAAGGCGCGCGTGCCCGGGCACGGCGAGGGCGTCCTTGAGATGGACCACGCCGACGATCTCGTCGATCCGCTCGCGGTAGACGGGGAAGCGGGACAGGCCGGTGGCGCGGGTCAGGTTGACCACGTCCTCGGCGGTCGCGGTCGACTGGAGCGCGCTGACCTTCACGCGCGGTGTCAGCACGTGCTGCGCGGTCAGCTCGCCGAGGGACAGGGTGCGCACGAACAGGTCGGCGGTGTCCTGCTCCAGGGCCCCGGCACGGGCCGAGTGCCGGGCGAGCGACACCAGTTCGCCGGGGGTGCGGGCGGAGGCCAGCTCCTCGGTGGGCTCGACGCCGAGCGCGCGTACGAGCCGGTTGGCGACGGCGTTCAGGGCGGCGATCACCGGTCGGAACAGGCGCGCGAAGGCATGCTGCGGGCCCGCGACGAACCGGGCCACCTGGAGCGGCCGCGACACCGCCCAGTTCTTCGGCACGAGTTCGCCGATCACCATCTGCACGGCGGACGCGAGGAGCATGCCGACGGCCACGGACACGCCGGGAACCGCCGCTTCGGGCAGGCCCACGGAGGTGAACGGGCCCGCGAGCAGGTGCGCGAGGGCCGGTTCGGCGAGCATGCCGACGACGAGGGAGGTGAGGGTGATGCCGAGCTGGGTGCCCGACAGCTGGAAGGACAGCTCCTTCAGGGAGCTGACGACCCTGCGGGCACGGCGGTCGCCGTCGGCCGCCGCCTTCTCGGCGTCGGGCCGCTCGACGGTGACGAGGCCGAACTCGGCCGCGACGAAGAAGCCGTTGGCGAGGATCAGCAGGAGGGCCGCTCCGAGGAGCAGCAGGGGGATGGTCATGATGCCGCCGCCTCGCCCGGTGCGCGGGTCCCGGTATGTCGGGAGGGGGCGGCGCAGGTACTACAGGACGATCCGTCCATCGCCGGAGGGAGTCACTCCTCGGGTAGCAGGAGCCCCTGGGGGCCGCGGGCCCGGCAGGGGCGGGGCGGCACACCGGGCCGGCCCCGCCACCAGGTTAATCAAGACCCCCCGCTGAGGTCAGCCGTGCTCGCTGCCCGACCGCGCGTCGGCGAGGGCGCGCAGCGCCCGGGCGTCGCTGATGGCCTGCTGCTTGGCGATGCCCGGCTGGATGCCGAGGGCGGGCAGGCTGGTGCCGTCGGTGAGGTTGAGGAACACCCACGGGTCGCCGGGGCGCAGGTTGACCTGGACGATCTCTGCCCAGGCGAGGCGGCGCCGGGTCGCGATGTTGACGACGGTCACGCCCGACTCGTCGGCGACCACCTTGGGCCTGCTGAGCAGCACGAGGGCGCCGGCGAGCAGCGCGCCGGTGAAGACGAAGCTGATGCGTTCGCCCGGGTTGAGGTCGGGCAGGATCACCGCGATCACCACCAGGACCGCGAAGATCGCGGCGGCGGCGGCGAGCAGCACGGCCCGGGTGCGCCCGGGCCGGAAGGTGACCGGGAGCGCGGGCGGGGCGGAGGACTCTGGCATGACGGTGTTTCCCTGTCCGGTCACAGGCGGCAGGCGTGGATCGCCGTGGTCAGGATGGCGCGCGCGCCGATGGCGTACAGGTCGTCCATGACCCGCTGGGCGTCCTTGGTGGGGACCATGGAGCGGACGGCGACCCAGCCCTCGTTGTGCAGCGGGGAGATGGTCGGCGACTCCAGGCCGGGGGTGAGGGCCACGGCCTGCTCCAGGTGCTCGGCGCGGCAGTCGTAGTCCATCATCACGTACGTACGGGCGACCAGGACGCCCTGGAGGCGGCGCAGGAACTGCTGCACCTTGGGGTCGTCGCCCTCGGCGCCGGTGCGCCGGATGACCACGGCCTCGGACTTCATGATCGGCTCGCCGAACACCTCCAGGCCCGCGTTGCGCAGGCTGGTGCCGGTCTCCACGACGTCCGCGATCACCTGGGCGACGCCCAGTTCGATGGCGGTCTCGACGGCGCCGTCGAGGTGGATGACGGAGGCGTCGACGCCGTTGTCGGCCAGGTGCTTGCCGACGATGCCCTCGTAGGAGGTGGCGACGGTGCGGCCCGCGAGGTCCGCGAGGCCGTGCGCGGTGCCCGGCTTGGCGGCGAAGCGGAAGGTGGAGCGGGCGAAGCCGAGCGGCAGGATCTCCTCGGCGTTGGCGCCGGAGTCGACCAGCAGGTCGCGGCCGGTGATGCCGATGTCGAGCTTGCCGGACGAGACGTAGATGGCGATGTCGCGCGGGCGCAGGTAGAAGAACTCGACCTCGTTCCCGGGGTCGACGATGACGAGTTCCTTGGACTCGCGGCGCTGCTGGTATCCGGCCTCATGGAGCATCGCCGACGCAGGTCCGGACAGTGAACCCTTGTTGGGGACGGCGATGCGCAGCATGAGGTCGGATTCCTTTGCGTGACGGTGCGGGACTTGCGGGAACGTACGAGGACTTACGGGAGCCTGCGTGCGAGCGGGGGCAGCGAACCTTTCGCGCGCCCGGATAGAACGCTCGTTTTAGAGATGGGCGTACACGTCGCTGAGGGAGATGCCGCGGGCGACCATCATCACCTGGACGTGGTACAGGAGCTGCGAGATCTCCTCGGCGGCGGCTTCCTTGCCCTCGTACTCGGCGGCCATCCACACCTCGGCGGCCTCCTCGACGACCTTCTTGCCGATGGCATGGACGCCCTTGTCCACCAGTTCCGCAGTGCGGGAGGTGGCCGGATCGCCGTGGGCTGCCTTGTGCTGGAGCTCGGTGAACAGCTCCTCGAAAGTCTTCTTGGACATGATGTCGCTTACTCTACGCGCCCGCGGGGCGCCCCTCAGCGCCAGGGCTCCGAGACGGTCCGCAGGGTGGCGGCCGTCGCGACGGCGGCCGTGACCGCCTCGTGCCCCTTGTCCTCGGTGGAGCCCTCCAGGCCCGCGCGGTCCAGGGCCTGCTCGTCGGTGTCGCAGGTCAGTACGCCGAAGCCGATCGGCACACCGGTGTCGACGGACACCTGGGTGAGGCCCTGGGTGACGCCCTGGCACACGTACTCGAAGTGCGGGGTGCCCCCGCGGATCACGACGCCCAGGGCGACGATCGCGTCGTAGCCGCGGCCCGCGAGGACCTTGGCGACGACGGGCAGCTCGAAGCTGCCGGGCACGCGCAGCAGGGTCGGCTCGTCGATGCCCAGTTCGTGCAGGGCGCGCAGCGCGCCGTCGACGAGGCCGTCCATGACCTTCTCGTGCCACAGGGCGGCGATGACGGCGACGCGCAGGTCACCGCAGTTCTTCACGCTCAGTTCGGGGGCACCCTTGCCGCTCACGCGCTTCTCCTAGGGGTGGTGGGGTGGACGGTGGTGGAGCGAGTCACTGATTGCCGCAGGCGGACATGTCCGTGGCGTCGAGCCAGGGCAGGTCGTGGCCCATGCGGTCGCGCTTGGTGCGCAGGTAGCGCAGGTTGTGTTCGCCCGCGGTGACCGGCATGGGCTCGCGCGCGATGACCTTGAGGCCGTGGCGGGCGAGCGCCTCGGTCTTGTCGGGGTTGTTCGTCAGCAGGCGCAGGCTGCGCACGCCGAGGTCGTCGAGGATCTGGGCGCCCGCGCCGTAGTCCCGGGCGTCGGCGGGCAGGCCCAGCTCCAGGTTGGCGTCCAGGGTGTCGCTGCCGCGCTCCTGGAGCTCGTACGCGCGCAGCTTGGACATCAGGCCGATGCCGCGGCCCTCGTGGCCGCGGAGGTAGACCACGACGCCGCGCCCCGCGGCGGCGATGCGCCGCATGGACTCCTGGAGCTGGGGGCCGCAGTCGCAGCGAAGGGAGTGGAAGACGTCGCCGGTCAGGCACTCGGAGTGGACGCGCACCAGGACGTCCTCGCCGTCCTGGATGTCGCCGTGGACGAGCGCCACGTGCTCGACGCCGTCGGCGGTGGAGCGGTAGCCGTACGCGGTGAACTCGCCGAAGGCCGTGGGCAGCCGGACCTCGGCCTCGCGGCGCACGGTGGGCTCGGCGGAGCGCCGGTAGTCGATCAGGTCCTCGATGGAGATGATGGTCAGTCCGTGCTTCCGTGCGAAGGGGATCAGCTGGGGCAGGCGCAGCATGCGCCCGTCCTCGCCGGCGATCTCGCAGATGGCACCGGCCGGGCGCAGGCCCGCGAGCCGGGCCAGGTCGATGGCCGCCTCGGTGTGGCCGTTGCGGGCGAGGACGCCGCCCTCCTTGGCGCGCAGCGGGAAGATGTGGCCGGGGCGGACGAAATCGCCGGCCTTGGCCTTGCCGCCGGCGAGCATCTGGAGGGTGGTGGCACGGTCGGCGGCGGAGATGCCGGTGGTCACGCCGTGCGCGGGGCCCGCGTCGACGGTCACGGTGAAGGCCGTCCGCATCGATTCGGTGTTGTCCGTGACCATCTGCGGCAGGTCGAGGCGGTCCAGCTCGTCGCCCTCCATGGGGGCGCAGATCAGGCCGCGGCACTCGGTCATCATGAAGGCGACGATCTCGGGGGTGGCCTTCTCGGCGGCGACGACGAGGTCGCCCTCGTTCTCCCGGTCCTCGTCGTCGACGACCACGACGGGGCGGCCCGCGGCGATGTCCCGGACGGCCAGCTCGACGGGGTCGAGGCAGAGGTCCTCGGAGTTGTCGGTCGTGTAGTAGAAGGGGTGCACCGGCCCGGCGTCATCGGGGGCGGCGGAAGGCGTGTGGGTGGTCATGCCGGGGCTCCTTCGATGACGGGCTGCGGCTGCGGGGCGGCGGCGCGGCGGGAGCGCAGCCACCAGTCGCGCAGGCCCCACAGCACCAGGGCGAGGTAGACGACGTACACGAGGCCGGAGAAGGCGAGCCCGCTGGAGAACGCGAGCGGCACCCCCACGACGTCGACGAGCAGCCAGGCGAACCAGAACTCGACCAGGCCGCGCGCCTGGGCGACCATCGCGGCGAGGGTGCCGACGAAAATGTAGGCGTCGGGCCAGGGGTTCCAGGAGAGGTCGGGCACGGCGGAGAACAGGGCGCCGACCGCGAGGGTGCCGGCGGCGGTGCCGCCGAGGAGCAGCCCGCGCTCCTTCCAGGTGGCGAAGCGCACGGCGATGGAGCCGTCCTGCGCCTTCTGGGTGCCGCGGGTCCACTGGCGCCAGCCCCACACCGCGACGCCGATGACGAGGAGTTGCTTGCCGACACCGCCGGAGAGCTGCGCGGAGGCGTACGCGGCCACGAGGATCACACCGGACAGGAACTGGGCGGGCCAGGTCCAGATCGAGCGGCGCCAGCCGAGCGCGAGGGCGATCAGGCCGACGCTGTTGCCGACCATGTCGGACCACATGATGTGCTGGCCGAAGGCGGTGAAGGCCTCGGCGTTGAGCCAGTCGAAGTGGTTCATCGCGTGGGCTCCTCACTCTGGGAGCGGGTGCCGAGCAGGCGCTCCACGTACTTGGCGATGACGTCGACCTCGAGGTTGACGGGGTCGCCGGCCTGCTTGACGCCGAGCGTGGTGAGCGCGAGCGTCGTGGGGATGAGGCTGACGGTGAAGTAGTCGGGCCCGGCGTCGACGACGGTCAGGCTGACCCCGTCGACGGTGATGGAGCCCTTCTCGACCACGTAGCGGGCGAGGTCGGCGGGCAGGGAGACCTTGACGATCTCCCAGTTCTCGGAGGCCTTGCGGTCGAGGACGGTGCCCGTGCCGTCCACGTGGCCCTGCACGATGTGGCCGCCGAGGCGGGCGCCCACGGCGGTGGGGCGCTCCAGGTTGACCTTCGAGCCGGGCGCGAGGGCGCCGAGGCTGGAGCGGTTCAGCGTCTCGGCCATCACGTCGGCGGTGAACTCGTCGCCCTCGTGGTCGACGACGGTGAGACACACGCCGTTGACGGCGATGGAGTCGCCGTGCTTCGCGCCGTCGGTGACGACGGGACCGCGCAGACGGAAGCGGGACGCGTCGGCCAGGGTCTCGACGGCGGTGACTTCGCCCAGCTCTTCGACGATTCCGGTGAACACGCTCAGTGCTCCTTCGATACGAGGGTTGCGGTGATCCGCAGGTCGGGTCCGACGCGGACGGCTTCGGTCATGTCGAGCCGCAACGCTTCGGTGACGGTGGTGATTCCGCCGCCGCTGAGGGCGGCGGGGCCCGCGCCGAGCAGGGCGGGCGCGAAGTAGCCGATGACGCGGTCGACGGCGCCCGCGGCGACGAAGGCGCCCGCGAGCGTGGCGCCGCCTTCGAGCAGCACGGAACGCACGTCGCGGGCGTGCAGCGCGGCGAGCAGGGCGGTGATGTCCAGGCCGCCGGCGGCGCGCGGCAGGCGCACCGTCTCGGCGCCGGAGGGGCGCGGCGCGGCGTCGGCGGCGGCGTCGGCGTCAGCGTCTGCGGCCACCGCGATCAGCGTGGGGGCCGCGTCGTCCAGGACGCGGGCGCCGGGGCGCACGGCGGTGCCGTGGGTGTCGACCACGACCCGCAGCGGCTGCCGGGCGCCCTCGACGCCGCGCACGGCGAGGTGCGGGTCGTCCGCGCGCTGGGTGCCGGAGCCGACCACGACGGCGTCGCACTCGGCGCGCAGCCGGTGGACGTCGGCACGGGACGCGGCGGAGGTGAGCCAGCGGCTGGTGCCGTCGGCGGCGGCGGTGCGGCCGTCGAGCGTGGCGGCGTACTTCCAGGTGACATGGGGGCGGCCGAGGCGCACGGAGGTCAGCCAGGCGGCGTTGGCCTCCTCGCCCTCGGCGGTGAGCAGGCCCGCCTCGACGTCCACGCCGGCCGCGCGCAGGGTGGCCGCGCCGCCCGTGGCCTGCGGGTTCGGGTCGCCGACCGCGTAGACGACGCGGGCGATCCCGGCGTCGACGAGGGCCTGGGCGCAGGGGCCGGTGCGGCCGGTGTGGTTGCAGGGTTCGAGGGTGACGACGGCGGTGGCGCCACGGGCCTTGTCGCCCGCCGCGCGCAGGGCGTGGACCTCGGCGTGCGGGCCGCCCGCGCGCTGGTGGTAGCCCTCGCCGACGGTGCGTCCGGCGGCGTCGAGGATGACGCAGCCGACGACCGGGTTGGGGCTGGTGAAGCCGAGTCCGCGCACGGCGAGTGCGAGCGCGTGCCGCATGGCGGCTGCTTCGGCCTGGGTGGCCACCGGGTCCTCCTGCCTCTTCGGGCACGGACTCCGGGGCGCGTCGATGACGACGACAAGGAGCGAGCGGGAGCACACGGGGCCGCGGACGCCGGAAGGGACCTGTCCCCTGTCGGGAACAAGCCACTACGGCGGCGCGACACGCAGAGACGTGCCCGCTCGCCGCGCACTGCCTCCCATCCGGACTTTCACCGTCGGTCCAGGAGTTTCACCTGGTCAACCGGCCACTGGAGGTGACCGGGTCGCGGACTGTAACCGCCGGTTCGGAATTACACCGACCCCGGAGTGCGCTGCTTTTGGTACGCAGCCAGTGTGCCACGCCCGGCAGCGGCCGTGCGGGCCGCCTTCTGTGGGCTGGATCACAGCGGGCGCCGCGCCGCCCGCGATCCGGCCCGGCCGGATCACGTCGCCCCGTTCTGACCGGATTCCGCCGACCGCCCGTCCGGAAATGGCGTATCCCCCTCCGTAACAGGGTTGGTCCATACCTATTGACGCTCTGGTCTAGTCCTTTTAACGTCTGCGTCACTCTGCGGAAAGGCCCGCCCGGTGTGCGCACATCGTGGGCCGACGTCCCCGTCCGTTGTGCGACACCGAGCCTCCCCAGGAGGAACAACGTGCCCACCCCCACCCGCGCGAGAACCACCGCGAGAACCAGCGCGAGAACCACGCTCCTGGCCACCGGCGCCGCCGTCGCCGGACTGCTCCTGAGCACGCTCGCCGCGACGACGTCCCAGGCCGCGGACCCCGTGGCCCACGAGTCGTGCAGACCCGACGGCCTCCACAAGACCCCCGGCGTCGACGTCCCCTACTGTTCCGTCTACGACACCGCCGGCCGCGAGAAGATGGGCGCGGACCACCAGCGCCGCGTCATCGGCTACTTCACCGGCTGGCGCACCGGCAAGAACGGCGAGCCCGCCTACCTCGCGTCCGACATCCCCTGGGACAAGGTCACCCACCTCAACTACGCCTTCGCGCACGTCGGCAAGGACAACAAGATCTCCGTCGGCTCCGACGGCGAGAAGAACGCCGCCACCGGCATGACGTGGCCGGGCGTCGCGGGCGCCGAGATGGACCCCGGCTTCTCCTACAAGGGCCACTTCAACCTCCTGAACAAGTTCAAGAAGAAGCACCCGAACGTGAAGACCCTGGTCTCCGTGGGCGGTTGGGCCGAGACCGGCGGCTACTTCGGCGACGACGGCAAGCGCGTGAACTCCGGCGGCTTCTACTCGATGGCCACCAACGCCGACGGCTCGGTGAACCAGGCGGGCGTCAACACCTTCGCCGACTCGACCGTCGAATTCATCAGGAAGTACGGCTTCAACGGCGTCGACATCGACTACGAGTACCCGACGACGATGAAGGACGCGGGCAACCCGCTCGACTGGCAGCTCGCCAACGGCCGCCGCGCGGGCCTGGTCAAGGGCTACGCGGCGCTGATGAAGACGCTGCGCGAGAAGCTCGACAAGGCCGGTGCCGCCGACGGCAGGCACTACCTGCTGACCGTCGCCGCGCCCTCCTCCGGCTATCTGCTGCGCGGCATGGAGACCTTCCAGGTCCAGAAGTACCTGGACTACGTCAACATCATGTCGTACGACCTGCACGGCGCCTGGAACGAGCACGTCGGCCCGAACGCCTCGCTCTACGACGACGGCAAGGACAGCGAGCTGGCCGCGGCGGGCGTCTACGGCAGCCAGCAGTACGGCGGCATCGGCTACCTCAACACCGACTGGGCGTACCACTACTTCCGCGGCTCGATGCCCGCGGGACGCATCAACATCGGCCTTCCGTACTACACGCGTGGCTTCAAGAACGTACAGGGCGGCACGGACGGCCTGTGGGGCAAGGCGGCCACGACGGACTGCCCGGCCGGCTCCGGGCTCACCAAGTGCGGTGACGGCGCGGTCGGCATCGACAACCTGTGGCACGACAAGGACGACAACGGCAAGGAGTCCCCGGCGGGCTCGAACCCGATGTGGCACGCGAAGAACCTGGAGAAGGGCGTCGTCGGGGACTACGTGACCGAGTACGGCTTCCGCGCCGACACCAAGCTCACCGGCACCTACGCCCGCAAGTACGACGCGAAGCTGGTCGCGCCCTGGCTGTGGAACGCCGAGAAGAAGGTGTTCCTGTCCACCGAGGACGAGCAGTCCGTGAAGGCCAAGGCCGACTACGTGGTCGACAAGGGCATCGGCGGCACCATGGTGTGGGAGCTGGCCGGTGACTACTCCTGGAACGCCGCCAAGGGCCAGTACGAGATCGGCGACACGCTCACCACGACGATGTACGACGCCTTCAAGTCGGCGTCCCCCTACGGCGCGAAGGTCGCGGGCAAGGACCTGCCCGCCAAGGCCGTGGACATCGGCGTGGAGTTCGGCGACTTCAAGCTCGGCGACTCCAACTACCCGATCACGCCCAAGCTGAAGATCACCAACCACACGAAGACGACGCTGCCCGGCGGCACGGAGTTCCAGTTCGACTACTCCACCTCGGCCCCCGCCAACGCCTCCGACCAGTCCGGCTTCGGCACCAAGGTGATCAGCAGCGGCCACACCGGGTCCAACGCGGGCGGTCTGAAGGGCGACTTCCACCGCGTCTCGCTGAAGCTGCCCGCCTGGCAGACCCTCGCGCCCGGCGCGTCCGTGGACCTGTCGTTCAACTACTACCTGCCGGTCTCGACGCCGTCGAACTGGACGGTGAACATCGGCGGTACGACGTACGCGCTCGCCGGTGACCTGGCGCGCGGCACGACGGTGGTCGAGCCCGGCACCGGCCCCGGCCCGACCGACCCGCCCGGCCCGACGGACCCGCCCGGCAAGTGCGCGCCGACCGCGTGGAGCGCGACGGCGGAGTACGGCTCAGGGACCACCGTGTCCCACAAGTCGCACACCTGGAAGGCCAAGTGGTGGACGAAGGGCGACGAGCCCGGCACCACCGGCCAGTGGGGCGTCTGGCAGGACCTGGGAGCCTGCTGACGCTCCGGCCCGGGGCACCCGGTGCCCCTCCCCTGACGCCCGGCGGCGGGAAGACACGCCCTTGCCCCGCCGCCGGGCCGCCACCTCACCCCGGCCCGCATGCCTCCCCGCGGGCCGGGGTGCCCGGCGTCACGCCCCGGTCGTGAACAGCTCCTCCTGCGCCGCGTCCCGGGCGGTCAGCAGCGCGCCCCGCAGCACCGCGGCGCCGCCGAGCGCGCTGGCCCTGACCTCCGTGCGCAGCGGCGACATCGCCGCCACGCGCGGCGCGACCCGGTCGGCGAGGTCCGCGCCGCCCGCCTGCCCCAGCTCGCCGCCGAGCACCACGCACCCGGGGTCGAGCACCGCCGCGACGGAGGCGGCGCCGATGGCCACCCGGTCGGCGAGGGCGTCGAGGAACGGCGCGTGCCCCGTCTCCACGGCATGCCGCACCAGCGCCGCGGCGGGCATCTCGCCCGGCTCGGGGTCCGCCTTCAGGCCGTGGTCGGCGGCCAGGTCGGCCACCGCGCCCGACCCGGCGAGCGAGTGGAAGCCGCCGTCGCAGGCGGTCGCCGAGGGCAGCCCCGCGGTGCCGGGCACCGGCAGGAAGCCGATCTCGCCGGTGCCGCCCGACGCGCCCCGGCGCAGCGCGCCGTCCAGGACGACGGCCGCGCCCGTGCCCGCGCCGAGCCACAGGAGCACGAAGGTGTCGCGGTCGTGCGCGGCGCCGTCGCGCTGCTCGGCGCGGGCGGCGAGATTGGTCTCGTTCTCCACCAGGACGCGCGCGGGGAGCCGGTCCGTCAGGGCGGTCACCAGGCGGCGGTGCCAGGCGGGCAGGCCCGCCGAGTCGCGCAGGTCGCCGGTGGCGGGGTCGATCAGGCCCGGGGCGCCCACGCCGACGGTGTGCAGACGCGGGGCGCCGGCCGCGGCCGCGGTGCGCTCGACGAGGGCGACGGCCCGCTCGACGGCACGCCCGGTGCCCGTGCCGTCGCCCATCGGGAGCGAGTCCTCGGCGAGGGGCGTGCCCAGCAGGTCGGCGACGACGACGGTGACGCTCTCGGTGCGCACGTCGAGCGCGGCCAGATGGGCGCGGTCGGCGACCAGGCCGTACAGGCGTGCGTTCGGACCCCGGCGCCGCTCCCCCGCCTCGCCGACGACCGCGATCAGACCGGCCTCCCGAAGGCGCTCCACGAGGTCGGCGACGGAGGGCCGCGACAGGCCCGTGAGCTGCTTCAACTGCCCTGCCGTCAAGGGGCCTTCGCTTTGCAGGAGACGCAGCGCGAGCCGGTCGTTGATGGCCCGAGCGGTGCTCGGTGATGCGGGCATGGCCGGATCCTTCCACAGCGCTCGCGCCGGTCCGCCCGGGCGGCGTCCGCGGTGCGCGCGATAGCGCGATATTCGGCTCCCTGACCCTCTTCTATCAGGCAGGGTTCCTGATAGTTTACTGCGGCGGTCCCGGAGGGGACCGTGGAGGGGTGGAGCGGATGAGTGAGGGGCAGAGCCAAGTGGTTTACAGCAAGCCGCAGTTGAGCCGGGCGCGGCTCGCGGTCGCGGTCATCTTCTGCGTGCACGGCTCGGTCGCCGGGTCGTTCGCGACCCGGGTGCCGTGGATCCAGGACCACGCCGACGTCAGCGCCGGCATGCTCGGCCTCGCGCTGGCCTTCCCCGCGATCGGCGCGTCCCTCGCGATGCCCCTCGCGGGCTGGCTGAGCCATCGCTTCGGCGTGCGGACGGCGCTGCGGGCGCTGCTCGCCCTGTGGACGCTCGCGCTCACGCTCCCCGCGCTCGCGCCGAACCTGCCGACGCTGTGCGCGGCGCTCTTCGTGTACGGCGCGACGTCGGGGATGGCGGACGTCGCGATGAACGCGCTCGGCGTCGAGATCGAGAACCGCATGGAGAAGTCCATCATGTCGGGCCTGCACGGCATGTGGAGCGTCGGCGCCCTGATCGGCTCGGCGGGCGGCACGGTCGCGGCGCACCTGGGCGCGGACGCCCGGGTGCACCACGCCCTCGCGGCGGCCGTACTGACCACGGCAGGCCTGATCGCCTGTCAGGGCGTGCTCGAACTGGGCGCGGCCCCGGACGACGACCCGCCGCCGCGCTTCGCCCTGCCGCCGAAGTCGGCGCTGCTCATCGGCGCGGTGGGGTTCTGCGCGGTGTTCGCCGAGGGTGCCAGCCTCGACTGGTCGGCGGTGTACCTCAAGGACGTGCTCGACTCGTCGGCCGGTCTGGCCGCGGCCTGCACCACCGGCTTCACGCTGACGATGGCCGTCGCCCGCCTCGTGGGCGACAAGGTGGTCGACCGTTTCGGCGCGGTGCGCACGGTGCGGGTCGGCGGGCTGCTGGCCGCGGTCGGCGGCCTGTGCGTGGTGACGGCGCCACACGCGGCCCTGGCCATGACCGGCTTCGCGCTGATGGGCCTCGGCATCGCCGTCGTCGTGCCGCTTGCGTTCGCCGCGGCGGGGCGCAGCGGCCCCAACCCCAGCCAGGCCATCGCGGGCGTCGCCACCATCACCTACACCTCCAGCCTGATCGCGCCGTCGGCGATCGGCACGCTCGCCGACGCCACGAGCCTGGTCGTCTCCTTCAGCCTGGTCACCGTGCTCGCGTGCGGGCTCATGGTGTGCGCGGGGGTGCTGCGCACGGCCGGGCGGGCGCCCGCGCAGGCGCCCGCCCCCCAGGCCGAGGCGGTGGACCGCAAGGGCTGAGGCGGCCTCACCCGGTGATGGAGTCGAGCTGCTCCGCCGCGGGCCGCAGCGCCCACAGGTCGCCGCCGGGCGGGGCCTTCAGCTGCGGCACCGCGGCCCGCGCCGCCTGGTCGCCCGCGTCGGCGGCCGCGTGCGCGACGTCGGTGGCCGCGTACGCGCGGAAGTCCAGCTCGGGGTGCGGCCACGGCCGCTCGCCGGTGGCGGCGGGCAGCAGATAGCGCACGGCCTTGGCCAGGCTCTGCCCGGCGGGGCCCCGGTGGGCCCAGAGGTCCACGCCGACGTGCCGGCCGATGGCGGCCAGGCGCGTGTGGGCGACCAGGTCGAAGGCGGAGTAGTGCCAGCTGCGGGTCCGCGTCAGCTCCTGCGGCTGGCTGCCGTCGGCGGCGATCTGCGGGTCGACGCGCTTGGCGCGGGCGTCGCGCACGGTCTTCCGGGCGAGGGCCTTCTCGCCGGTCGCGTAGGCGAGGGCGGCGAGCTGCATGTCGTAGAAGGTGCCGTGGTTGTTCTTCGCGGCGCCTTCCTGCTCGCCGAAGTCGCTGTGCGCCAGCCAGTCCAGGAAGTCCTTGTTCCAGTCCGTCATCCGCGCCCGGTCGGTCCGCGTCCAGCCGGGGGCACCGGTGGCGAGGATCGCCTGCGCGTCCAGGACGCTCGTGTACGACTGCGAGAAGTCGATGATGCCGATGGCGCGGCCGTCGTACTTGCAGGGGATGAACTGGCCGTGGTCGAGGCGCGGGTTCATCCGGGTCGCCGGGGCCAGGAACCAGGTGCGCAGGACGGCCGAAGCGTGCTCGGCGTACGCGCGCTCGCCCGTGTAGTACCAGGCGAGGGCCAATTCGTAGCTGGAGTCGAAGACGTTCTCCGCGTCGCGGCGGTCGGTGCCGGTGTCGACCTCGGGGTTGCGCTCGCCGTCGCGCTGCTCGTACGGGCAGCCCCAGGGGTTCTCGGGGGTCCGGGGCGCGGTCGGCCACCAGTAGGGGGCTTGGCTCAGATAGTCGTGCGGGTCGCCGCCGGGCGCCGGCCTCGGCTTGTCGACGACGGTCCAGGGGCCCTGGCCCAGCCAGCGGTCGGCGCGAGCGGTCAGGTCGCGCAGGGCGCGGCGCAGCCGCGGGTCGCCCTGGTCGAGGCGGCGCTTGGCCTCGGCGACGCGGTGGCCGTCGAGGACGGCGGTGTCAGGGACCTCGGGCCGCGCTGCGGCGGGGGTGGCGGCAGCGGCGGGCGCGGCCAGTGGGGCGACCGCGAGGACGGCCGCGGTCAGCAGCGCCCTCCAGCGAGTACGGGCACTCATCGCACTCCAATCAGATACATGAACAGAGTTCATCGACCTGGCCGGGACACCGTACCGGAGGAGCCGGAGAGAATCCGCACTTACGTCGCACTAACATGTCGACGCTGACCGTCGACATGACGACACGGCTCGTCCCCCCGCGACGACACGGCCCGTCCCCCGCGACGGCACAGCTCGTCCCGCGCACAGAAAGCGAACTCACCATGGATCTCGGCGTGCGCTGGCGGCTGCACGGCGACGGGCGCACCCCCGCGCCCGGGGCCGTCGTCCGACCCGACGAACGGCTCTCGTGGCCCCGGACGTTCGGGCTCGGCGCCCAGCACGTGGTGGCGATGTTCGGGGCGTCGTTCGTCGCCCCGGTCCTCATGGGCCTCGACCCGAACCTCGCGATCATGATGTCGGGCGTCGCGACCGTCATCTTCCTGCTCGCCACGCGCGGCCGGGTGCCCAGCTACCTCGGCTGCTCGCTGTCCTTCGTGGGCGTCGCGGCCGTGATCCGCGCCCAGGGCGGCTCCAGTGCCACCGTGACGGGCGCGGTGTTCGTGGTGGGCGCGGCGCTGTTCGTGGTGGGGCTCGCGGTACAGCGGTTCGGCGCACGGATCATCCACGCGGCGATGCCCCCGATCGTCACCGGCGCGGTCGTCATGCTGATCGGTTTCAACCTCGCCCCGGTCACGGCCGCGACCTACTGGCCGCAGGACCAGTGGACGGCGCTGTGCGTCATGCTGTTCACCGGATTGGCCGTGGTGTGCCTGCGGGGTTTCTGGTCCCGGGTCGCGATCTTCCTCGGCCTGATCTTCGGCTACGCGCTGTCCTGGGCCCTCGACGCGGTCTTCGGCAAGATCCACTCGGCGGACGGCTCCGGCAAGGTCACCGACCACTGGCGCCTGGACCTGTCGGCGGTCGGCGACGCGGACTGGATCGGCCTGCCCACCTTCCACGGACCGAGCTTCGAGTGGTCGGCGATCCTCGTCGCGCTGCCCGTCGTGATCGCCCTGGTCGCCGAGAACGCGGGCCACGTCAAGGCCGTCGGCGAGATGACCGGCGACCCGCTCGACGACAAGCTCGGCACCGCGATCTCGGCGGACGGCGCCGCGTCCATGCTGTCCACGGCGGTCGGCGGCCCGCCCAACACCACGTACTCCGAGAACATCGGCGTGATGGCCGCGACCCGCGTCTACTCCACGGCCGCGTACTGGGCGGCCGCCGCCTTCGCGCTGCTCTTCGGCCTGTGCCCGAAGTTCGGCGCGGTCGTCGCCGCGATCCCCGGCGGCGTGCTCGGCGGCATCACCGTCATCCTGTACGGCATGATCGGCCTGCTCGGCGCCCAGATCTGGATCAACGCCGGCGTCGACCTGCGCAATCCGCTGAACCTGGTCCCGGCCGCAGCGGGCATCATCATCGGCGTCGGCAACGTCTCGCTGAAGTTCACCGACACCTTCTCGCTCAGCGGCATCGCCCTCGGCACCATCGTCGTGATCACCGGCTACCACGTGCTGCGCGCCTTCGCCCCCGCCCACCTCAAGTCCCAGGAGCCGCTGCTCGACTCGGGGACGTCGTCGTACGACGAGCAGGAGGCGGACGCCCCGCGGGACGCGGAGGGCGGTCCGGCTCAGCCGCGCGCCAAGTCGTAGGCGTACCCCGGCGAGAAGGTGCCGGGCCTGCCCCGGCACCCGTCCGACTCCCCGGGCAGTTTGACCCACAGATAGGCGTCGATGCGGGCCGCGCCGGTGCGCAGCGTGGGCGGGCGGCCGACGCCGCGCCCCGCGGGGTCGCACCAGGCCCCGTCCGCCGGGGCGCCGTTGCCGTTGCGGCTGGTGTCGATGACGGCGCCGAGGCCGCGCGGCCCGCCCAGGGCGGCGAGGACCCGGCGCGCGTACGCCGTCTCGGCGGCCGTGCGGTGGAAATTGGACACGTTCGTGAACACCCCGTCCGAGGAGGCGGCGGACGCCGCGCCCGCCCGGCGCAGCGCGGCCGCCTGCCGCTCGGCCCGGTGCCAGCCCGAGTGCCCGCCGTCGTGGTAGACGCGCGCCGCGGGGTTCGCCCGCTTCAGGACGGCGCCCGCGCGGGCCAGCGCCGCGAACCGCCGCGACCGCTCCCCCGGGGACAGGCAGTCCGCCAGCGCGACGGCGTCCGGCTCCAGGATGACGACGACCTCGCGGGAGCCGAGGCCCGCCGCGAACCGCTCGATCCACCGGGCGTACGCGGCGAGGTGCGGCGCGCCGCCCCGCGAGGGGCCGCCGCAGTCGCGGTCCGGGATCGCGTACGCGACGAGCACCGGCACCCGGTCGCCCGCCCGGGCCGTCACGGCCCGCACCCGGGCCGTGATCGCCCACGGCCGGGGGTCGGTGAACCAGACGGCGGCGGGCCTGGCGGCGATCCGGGACGCGATCAGCGGGCGCCTCGGGTCGTCCCTGTGCGCGCGCACCCACCTGACGACCTGCGCGCCCTCGTGCCGGTACAACCGCGCCGCGGCAGGTCCTCGCGCCGACGGCACCGGGCCCGACCGCGACCCCTCCACCGCCTCGGTCCGGCTCCGGTGCGCGCCCGCCCCGTCGTCCCCCGCCACGGTCACCGCTCCGGCCAGCACCCCGAAGGCCGCCACCAGCACGGTCGCCGCCGCCGTGATCCCGCCGAGCCCGCGCCGCCGCCCACCGCGGCCGCCCGCACGTGTCTCCCCCACGTCCGCTCCCCCCTCGTACCGCTCCCCCGGGGTCCTCGCGGGCCGTTCCCCCGTTCTGGGGAAGTGCCCGCCCGGCGGACCCGTGCGCAAGGCTAGGGCTGGGACCCTGCCCCCATGGCGCGGTTGGAGCGGTTGGCCGAGTGCACTCACCCGGCGCACGGAGTGGACGTGGTGGCGCGCGGCGTGGACGCGGTGGTGGCGCGCATGCGCGCCCTTGACAGGACGTGGCCGCGCCGGGACGGCGTCGCGGTCTTCAACCGCGTGTATCTCGCGGTGACTCAGGAGGTCGGCCGGCACGTCGGGGCGGGCGCGTTCCCGGACGTCGGGGCCGCCGTCACCCTGGACGTGCGCTTCGCCGAGCGCTATCTGGCGGCCGTGGACGCGGTGGCCGCCGACCGGTGCCCGCCCGCCTGCTGGCGGCCGCTGTTCCAGCTCCGGCGGCATCCGGGCGTACGACCGCTGCAGTTCGCCCTCGCGGGCGTCAACGCGCACATCGGGCACGACCTGGCGCTCGCCGTCGTGGACACCTGTCGCTCTCTCGGCTGCGAACCGGCCGACCTGGAGGACGAGTTCGACCGCGTGGGCGACATCCTCGTGTCGCTGGAGGAGCGCGTCCGCGAAGAGCTGATGCCGGGCCCTGACGTGTTCCAGGTCGCCGATCCGCTCACCCATCTGCTGGGCTCCTGGAGCCTGGAGCGGGCCCGCGACAGCGCCTGGTCGACGGCGCGTGCCCTGTGGGCGCTGCGCCAGTTCCCGGGTCTCGCCGGGGAGTTGCGCGAGCGGCTCGACGGGGCGGTGGGCCTCGTGGGGCGGATGCTGCTCACGCCGCTGCCCGACTGACGCCGGGCCGGGCCGGGCGCGGGGCCCCGCCTGGTGGCGGGGCCCCGCTCGCCGTCAGTCCTCCGGCAGCTCCACCGGCTCGATCTCGTCGTAGAGGTCGCCGGGGCCGGGGTTGGTCGCGTCCGTGGTGCCGCCGAAGTGGTGCATGACGCCCCACACGGCGTTCAGGGCCGTCGTCACGGCGCCCTCGGCCCAGCCCGCCGTCCAGGAGATGTCGTCGCCCGCGAGGAAGATGCCGCGCTTGTCCTCGGGGAGGCGGTCCTGCATGAAGTGCGTGAACAGGCGGCGCTGGTAGCGGTAGTGGCCCGGCAGGTTGGCCTTGAACGCGCCCATGAAGTAGGGCTCGTTCTCCCAGGACACGGTCACCGGGTTGCCGATGATGTGCTTGCGGATGTCGACCTTCGGGTAGATCTCGCCGAGCGACTTGAGCATGACGTCCATGCGCTCGTTCGCCGACAGGGGCAGCCACTTCAAGCTGTCGTCGCACCAGGTGTAGGACAGGCAGATGACGGCGGGCTTGTCCGGGCCGTCGTCGAGCAGGTAGGTGCCGCGGGTCATGCGGTCGGTGAGCGTCATCGACATGACGTCACGCCCGGTCTCCTCGTCCTT
The DNA here is from genome assembly GCF_056431945.1 of Streptomyces sp. NPDC045778. Taxonomy (NCBI): domain Bacteria; kingdom Bacillati; phylum Actinomycetota; class Actinomycetes; order Kitasatosporales; family Streptomycetaceae; genus Streptomyces; species Streptomyces sp. NPDC045778. The sequence goes on along the minus strand of NZ_JBWKJZ010000023.1, from coordinate 119,841 downwards.
GTCCAGCCAGAACGGCCTGTCGACGGGCACGAAGAGCTTGGACGACTCCATGTAGTGGGTCCGCTCCATCGCCGTCCAGTGGTCGATGGGGAACAGCGAGTCGTCGCACTCGATCTTGGAGAGCAGCATCCAGGACTGCGCGGTGAAGATCGCCGCCCGGTAGGTGCGGATGTCGCCGTTCGCGTCGGTCACCGTGATGTTGTTGCCGGCGGTGCGGTGCAGCCGGGTCACGGCGGGCTTCGGCGCGCGGCCCTCGTGCAGCTCGGCCAGGGAGGTGCCGAGCGGCCAGTGAACGATCTTCTGCGGCTCGCGCTCCCACAGGCGCAGCGGCAGCTGCTGGGAGCCGCCGACGATGCCGCGGTGGTGGTCGTCGGCCTCGGTGTAGACGACGCGCAGGATCTCCAGGATGGAGTTCGGGAAGTCGGTGTCCCAGCCGCCGGTGCCGAAGCCGACCTGGCCGAAGATCTCGCGGTGCCGGAAGGACTTGAAGGCCTCGGACTCGCAGAGGAAGCCGTAGAAGGTCTGGTTGTCGAGCTTCTCGACGAGCTTCGCCCAGATCTCGCGGATGCGCGGCACGTCCCGCTCGCGCAGCGCGCGGTTCATGTCGGAGAAGTCCGCGCCCTCCTCCAGGCAGTCGTTCCACGCCTTCGCCACGTCGCGGTAGACCTGCGGCAGGTCGTCGACGGTCTCGGCGTAGTGCGACTCGCCCTTGAGGTCGACGACGGTGGAAGGCGTCGACTCGGCAAGGGGGTTGGGGAACGGCCGGGTCTTGAGGCCCACCAGGTCGATGTAGTGCTGGAGCGCCGTGGAGGACGGCGGGAAGCGCATCGCGCCCATCTCGGCGGTGAGCGCCGGGTCGCAGCCCTCGAAGCCGACGGTGCGCAGACGGCCGCCGATCTGGTCGGCCTCGTACACGACGGGCTTGAGGCCCATCTTCATCAGCTCGTACGCCGCCACGATGCCGGACAGGCCGCCGCCGATGACGGCGACCTCGGCACCGTGCTCGGTCGCGGGTATCTGGCCGAGCCCCGCCGGGTGGGCGAGGAAGTCGTCGTACGCGTACGGGAAGTCCGGCCCGAACATGGTGATGGGCGGCTGCGCGTCGGTGTGCTGGACGGCGGTGGGCACCGTGGACGTCATGGGGTACGGACTCCTTGCACAGTACGGAACGGTGGTGCGGGGTGGGGGCTCGGCTCAGCCGAGGGACGCGTACAGGCCGGGGCGGCGGTCGCGCAGATAGGGGTTGGCCTCGCGGGAGGCGGCCAGGAAGGCGGGGTCGGCGTCGGCGAACACCAGCTCGTCGCCGCGCCCGGCGCGGGCGCGGGCCACGCCGTCGGGGCCCGCGAGCGTCGAGAGGCCGACGAACTCGAACTCGCCCTCGTGGCCGACGCGGTTGACGTACGCGACATACATCTGGTTCTCGAAGGCCCGCACGGGCACGACCGACTCGGCGACGAACTGGAAGGGGTGCATCTGCGCCGTGGGGACCAGCAGGAGGTCGGTGCCGGCGACGGCGTGCGCGCGGACGTTCTCGGGGAACTCCACGTCGTAGCAGATCATCAGGCCGATCCGGACGCCGTCCAGCTCGGCCTGGACGACGGTCTGCTCGCCGGGCGTGAAGTGGTCGCGCTCGAAGCAGCCGAAGAGGTGGGTCTTGCGGTAGTTGGCCAGGCGGGTGCCGTCGGCGCCGATGAGCTGGACGGCGTTGTACACGCGCTCGCCGTCGCGCTCGGGGTAGGCGTAGGCGACGGCCAGGCCGTGGCGCACCGCGGTCTCGGCGACGGCGTCGGCGGCCTCGCCGTCCGCGGGCTCGGCCAGGCGCGGCACGTCGTCGCCGATGGCGTAGCCCGTCAGGAACATCTCGGGGGTCACCAGGAGCCGCGCCCCGGCGGCTGCGGCGCGGGCGGCCGCCTCGTCCAGGGCCTTGAGGTTGGCGGCGACGGAGCCGGGACGCCCCGAACTCTGGAGCAGGGCGGTGCGCAGCGGCGGCATGGCGGACCTCGGGGGCTCGGGCGGGGGGCGGGGTGAGTCGGATAGACCGTACGTTTCGCGGGTGTGACGGGACAAGACACGACCGTTGCGCCTGCCCCCGCGATCCGTTGCGCGTCCGGGGCCCGGAACGGAGATTCGTTGCGGGGGTTACGAAGGTCCGACCTGGGACGCAGACGAAGGCCCGGGGTCTCCCCCGCGCGGGGGAAGCGGAGAGCAGCCTCGGGCCCGACGCGCCGGGCCCCCTCCCCGGGAGATCGTGAAGTCACCCGGAACGACCGGGCCACTTCAGCAGAATTCGACCGACGGAGGGCTTCCCGTGAGCCGCATCACCTTCACCCGCAACAGCACCCGCGCCCTCGCCGTGAGCGCGGCGCTCCTGGTCACCGCGGGGGCGGCGGGCGTGGCCGTCGCGTCCGGCAAGGACGTCACGCGCCCCGTACCGGCCGCCGAGAAGCAGGCGAAGCCCCGGGAGGCGGCGGCGCTCACCGGCTCGGCGAAGATGTTCCGCAAGACGACCGAGGACGTGACCTTCACCTTCGACGCGCACCTGGCCGCCAAGAACGTCGGCCGTCCGGACAAGGCGACCGGCACCTTCAAGTTCGTGCACCTGGAGAAGCCGGGCGGCAGGGGCGGCTGGGCGAAGGGCCGGATCGACTGCCTGGTGACGGGCGGCAAGGTCGCGTCGGCGACCGGCATCATCACCGAGACCAGCACCGGCCGCATGGAGAAGATCAAGGGCGGCCGCGTCGGCTTCAGCGTCCACGACAAGGGCCCGGGCAAGCTGGACCGCCTCGGCTACAGCTGGGCCGCGACCGGCCGTCCCACCGGCGACCAGAAGCTGACGAAGTGCAACAGCGCCGCCCCCTTCGAAACGGTCAGAAAGGGCACGGGCGACTTCCACGTGACCCCGTGGAACCCGCCGTACCCCGAGGGCCACTGAGCCGGGGCGCGGGCTGCCCCCACGGGGGTGGGGCGGCCCGCGCCTCCCAGAACGGAGCGCCTCCCAGAACGGAGCGCCCCTCAGGTGGAGCGCCCCGAAGGGGCGCGGGGAACTGCGCGCCAAGCCACAACGCGCCCGCAGTCGGAAGACTAGGCAGGCGACCCGGACGAGAACCGCCGCATCAGCGGCGAGAGCACCAGCACCGACTTGGTGCGCTCCACGAACGGCTCTCCGGCAATCCGCTCAAGCACGCGCTCAAAATGACGCATATCCGCGGCGAAGACCTGCACGAGCGCGTCCGCCTCCCCGGTGACGGTGGAGGCGGACGCGACCTCCGGATAGCGCTCCAGACCGCGCTGGATCGCCTCCGGCGAGGTGTTGCGGCGACAGTAGATCTCGATGAACCCCTCGGTCTCCCAGCCGAGCGCGGCCGGGTCGACGCGGACGGTGAACCCGGTGATCGCTCCGGTGGCCCGCAGCCTGTCCACGCGCCGCTTCACGGCGGGCGCGGACAGGCCGACGAGCTGGCCGATGTCGGCGTAGGAACGGCGGGCGTCCTCGGCGAGGGCGTGCACGATGCGTTCGTCGAGATCGTTCAGTCGCACTGGGGGTCGTTCACTTCTCTGCGTGTCACTTCACTGCGGAGACCTCCGCGGCGGGCTCGGTCTCCAGACGGGAGCGGCGCATCCCGTACAGGAAGTAGAACACGAGCCCGACGACCATCCAGACACCGAAGACCTTCCAGGTCGCCGCGTCGAGGTTGTACATGTTGTACGCGCAGAAGCCGAAGCCGAGGACCGGGAAGAGCCAGCCGAGCGGCACCCGGAAGGTGCGGGGCATCTCGGGGCGGGTCCGGCGCAGGATGATCACGGCGACGTTGACCAGGCCGAAGGCGAAGAGCGTGCCGATGCTGGTGGCGTCGACGAGCTTGCCGAGCGGGATCACCGAGGCGAGGGCGCCGCAGAACAGGGACACCAGGACGGTGTTCACGCGGGGCGTGCCGGTCTTGCCGCTGACCTTGGCGAACGTCTTGGGCACGAGGCCGTCGCGGGACATCGCGAACAGCACGCGGGTCTGGCCGTAGAGGACGGTCAGGACGACGCTGGCGATGGAGATCACGGCGCCCGCGGCGAGCAGCGTGCCCCAGAAGGTCTGGCCCGTGACGTCGTTCATGATCGCGGTCAGCGAGGCCTCGGAGCCCTCGAAGTCCTTCCAGTTCCACGCGCCGACGGCGACGGCGGCGACCAGGACGTACAGGGCGGTGACGATGATCAGCGAGAGCATGATCGCGCGGGGCAGGTCGCGCTGCGGGTTCTTGGCCTCCTCACCGGCGGTGGAGGCGGCGTCGAAGCCGATGTAGGAGAAGAACAGGCTCGCCCCGGCCGCGCTGACCCCGGCGACACCGAGGGGCATGAAGTCGGAGTAGTTGCCGGACTTGAAGCCCGTGAAGCCGACCGCGCAGAACAGCACGAGGGCCGCGATCTTCACGATGACCATGATCGTGTTCGCGCGTGCGGACTCCTTGGCGCCGCCGAGCAGGAACACCATGGCGAGAAGGACGACGATCAGGCCGGGCAGGTTGATGATGGCGCCGTCGACCTCGCCGGGCGCCGCGGAGAGCGCGTCCGGGATGGTGACGCCGATGGTGCCGTCGAGCAGCTCGTTGAGGTACTCGCCCCAGCCGACGGCGACGGCCGCGACGGACACGCCGTACTCCAGGACCAGGCACCAGCCGCAGACCCAGGCGACCAGCTCGCCCATGGTGGCGTACGCGTACGAGTACGAGGATCCGGCGACCGGGATGGTGCCCGCCAGCTCGGCGTACGACAGGGCCGAGAAGAGGGCGGTGAGGCCGGCGATCACGAAGGAGATCGTGACGGCGGGGCCCGCCTTCGGGACGCTCTCGCCGAGCACCACGAAGATGCCGGTGCCGAGCGTCGCGCCGATGCTGATCATGGTCAGCTGCCACATGCCGAGGGTCCGGCGGAGCGTGCCGCCCTCGCCCTGGCCGCCCTCGGCGACCAGGCGGTCCACCGGCTTGCGCCGCGTTATTCGACTGCCGAAACCGACGCCGCCCTGGGGGCGGGGGCGGGTCTTCGGGGGGGCGCCCTGGTCGAGCACGGGTGGCTCCTTAATCGCTGCCGGTCGAAATGGCCGGGACCCACGGCAGCCCGGGCATCACCACGGGAACCACCGAGCAGGCAGTCCCCGCCACGCCACGTACAGCGCCAGACTCTAAGCGGTTCCGCTTCCCAGCCGAAATGCAGCAACGTTGCGCACCGACGGAAGATCGTTGCGTGAGCTTCGATTGTACGGACCTTTATTGCGCCGTCCCTTTCGTCCGTTGCGCGACGCCCGTTTTGTCCGCTGCTGGAGACGTGGTTCGTTTCCGGTCCGGTCACCTTCGGCTCACGTCCCGCACCTTCCCCGTGGGCCGATCCGTATTCCGTTTGTAATCTTTCCGCGGTACGCGCGAAACGCCGACGGCCCCCGCGAGCGAACTCGCGGGGGCCGTCGGTGAGTTGGAGAGGTCGGGCCCTCGAGGGCCGGCGCGCTAGCTCCAGCTGGCGTGCAGCGGCTTGCCCTCGGCGTATCCGGCGGCGCTCTGGATGCCGACGGTGGCCTTGTCGGCGAACTCCTCCAGGGAGCCGGCGCCCGCGTAGGTGCAGGAGGAGCGGACGCCCGCGATGATCGAGTCGATCAGGTCCTCGACGCCGGGACGGGCCGGGTCGAGGAACATGCGGGAGTGCGAGATGCCCTCCTCGAACAGCGCCTTGCGGGCGCGGTCGTACGCGGACTCCTCGGACGTGCGGTTGCGCACCGCGCGCGCGGAGGCCATGCCGAACGACTCCTTGTACAGGCGGCCGTTCGCGTCCTGCTGGAGGTCGCCCGGGGACTCGTACGTGCCCGCGAACCAGGAGCCGATCATGACGTTCGACGCGCCCGCGGCGAGCGCCATGGCGACGTCGCGCGGGTGACGGACACCGCCGTCGGCCCAGACGTGCTTGCCGAACTTCTTGGCTTCGGCGGCGCACTCCAGGACGGCGGAGAACTGCGGGCGGCCGACGCCGGTCATCATGCGCGTGGTGCACATGGCACCGGGGCCCACTCCGACCTTGATGATGTCGGCACCGGCCTCGATGAGGTCGCGGACGCCCTCGGCGGCGACGATGTTGCCCGCCACGATCGGCACCCGCGGGTCGAGCGCGCGCACGGCCTTGACCGCGGCGATCATCGACTCCTGGTGGCCGTGCGCGGTGTCCACGACGAGCGTGTCGACGCCCGCGTCGAGCAGCTGCTTGGCCTTGCCCGCCACGTCGCCGTTGATGCCGACGGCGGCGGCGATGCGCAGCTTGCCGTCCGCGTCGAGGGCGGGCTTGTAGAGGGTCGCGCGCAGGGCGCCGGTGCGGGTGAGGATGCCGGCGAGGCGGCCGTCCTTGTCCACCGCGGGCGCGTAGCGGCGGTTGGCGCCGTCCAGCTTGTTGAACGCGTCGCGCGGGTCGATGTCCGCGTCCAGCAGCAGCAGGTCCTTGGACATGACCTCGGCGAGCTGCGTGAAGCGGTCGACGCCGCTCAGGTCCGCGTCGGTGACCACGCCGACGGGCTTGTGGTCCGCGTCCACCACGACGCCCGCGTTGTGCGCGCGCTTGGGCAGCAGCGCGAGGGCGTCCGCCACGGTCTGCGCGGGCGAGAGGACGATCGGGGTGTCCAGGACGTGGTGACGCGTCTTCACCCAGGAGATGACCTCGGTGACGACCTCGATCGGGATGTCCTGCGGAATGACGACGAGGCCGCCGCGGCGGGCGACGGTCTCGGCCATGCGACGGCCCGCGATCGCCGTCATGTTGGCGACGACCAGCGGGATCGTGGTGCCGGTGCCGTCGGGCGAGGCGAGGTCGACACCCTGGCGGGAGCCGACGGCGGAGCGCCTCGGGACCATGAAGACGTCGTCGTACGTCAGGTCGTACGCAGGCTGGATGTCATTGAGGAAACGCACGTGCTGCTCATCCCAGTCGATCAGAGGTGGCCCCCGAACCGGACAGCCGGGGGAAAAGCACGTACTTCATTGTCCCATGCCCGACCGATTGCGCCGCCTGGGACGATCACCCAGGCGACGCGTGAACCCCCTGGTCAGATCCTCCAAGGGCGCGGCCGTCCGCGCGCGGCTCCGGCTAGATCCTCTTGGTGCGCCACACGGCGAGCGAGGTGAGCGCGCTCAAGGCCGCGCCGAACCCGAGGACCGCGGTGAGGGTCACCGCGCTCACGAGCACGCCGCCGATGGCCGCGCCCGAGGCGATGGCCAGGTTGAACATCGAGGTGTTCAGGGCGGTCGCGGCCTCGGTCGAGCCGGGCGCGGCCTTGAGCACCCAGGTCTGCACGGCCACCGGGATGCCGCCGAAGGCGAGCCCCCACAGCACCAGGAGCGCGATCCCGGTCGCGGGGCTCCGGCCGACCAGCGGGAACAGCGCGAGCACGGCCGCGAGCAGCACGCTCATCGCGATGATGGTGGTGCGGACGTCACGGGTCGCGGTGATGCCCGCGAGGACCGTCCCGCCGATGCCCGCGAGCCCGTAGACGAGGAGCAGCGGACCGATGAGGCTCTCGCCGACGCCGGAGGTCTCCTGGAGGATCGGGCTGATGAAGGTGAAGGCCGCGTAGTGGCCGCCCACGAGCAGGCCGGTGGCGACGACGCCCGCGCGGACCGTGCGGTTGCGGAACTGCCGGGGCAGCTCCGACAGGCGCACCGGCTCGGTGGCGGGCAGGCCCGGGAGCAGGAACACCAGGCCCGCGACCACGACCAGACCGAGCCCCGCGACGGCGAGGAAGGCCACGCGCCAGTCGGAAAGGTCGCCGACGAATGTCGCTGCGGGCACGCCGATGACGTTGGCCGCGGTCGCGCCGCCGAAGACGAGCGCGGTGGCCCGCGGTAGGTGCCGCTCGGGCACCAGGCGCACGGCGATGCCCGCCGCGAGGGCCCAGAACCCGCCGATGCTGATGCCCACGACGAACCGCGCGACGAGCAGCAGCGCGAAGCCTGACGCGGCGGCCGAGAGCGCGTTGGCCGCGACCATCAGCGTGAGCAGGGCGAGCAGCACGACGCGCCGGTCGAGGCGCCCGATCAGGACGGGCAGGACGGGCGCGGTCACGGCGGCCACCAGGCCCGGCAGCGTCACCAGGAGGCCGACCGCGCCCTCGGAGACGTCGAGCCCCCCGCTGATCGAGGTCATCAGGCCCACGGGAAGGGCCTCGACGGTGATCATGGCGAAGGTGCCGAGCGCCATCGCCACCACGGCAAGCCAGGTCCTGACGGGGACGCGGTCCGGCGGCGCCGCGGGGGCGGCGGGAGCACGGGTGGGGGCGGGGGCACCGGTGGGGGCGGGGGCGGCTGACTTGCTGGGGGCGGACATGGCTGAACTCCCGTTCCGAGCGGTTCGCTTGGGGCTGTGCGCGGCGGTTCGAGCCGCGAGGAACACGCTAGGAAGCGGCGCCCGGGGCCGAATCAGTCACGTGACTGGTGTGCCTCCGCCATCGGCCCTGCGCCGGTGCCGCGCCGCCGTGCCCGTCACGCGCCCAGGTCCATGCGGGCCAGCTCGCCGCGCGAGGCGACGCCCAGCTTCGGATACGCCTTGTACAGGTGGTAGCCGACGGTGCGCGGGCTGAGGAACAGCTGCGCGGCGATGTCCCGGTTGCTCAGGCCGGTCGCCGCGAGCCGCACGATCTGCAGCTCCTGCGGCGTGAGCCGGTCGAGCAGGCCCGGCTCGCGGTCGCGCACGGGCGTGGTCTCGCCGGTGGCCCGCAGCTCGGCGCGGGCGCGCTCCGCCCACAGCGGGGCGCCGACCCCGTCGAACAGCTCAAGGGCGGCATGCAGCCGCGGCCTGGCGTCGGTCCTGCGCAGCCTGCGCCGCAGCCACTCGCCGTACAGCAGCTCGGTGCGGGCCCGCTCGAAGGGGCGCTGATCGTGCGGGGCGGCCCGGTGGGCGCGGACGGCCTCGGCGAAGAGGGCGTCGGCGGGGTCGTCCCCCTCAGTCCTGGCCCCCTCGGCCCTGGCCCCCTCGGCCCTGGCCCCCTCCGCGGTGGCGAGCAGCGCCCGGCAGCGCAGCGTCACGGCCCGCGCCCAGGGCTGCCCGGTGGCGTCCGCCCACCGCGCGAACGCGGCGGCCGCGGCCTCGGCCCGCTCGGGCCTGCCCGTCCGCACCGCGCTCTCCACCAGGTCCGGCAGGGCGTACAGGGCGAAGCCGCCGTGCCCGTGCGGCCCGGCCCACAGGCCCTCCAGGCGGTGCAGGGCCTCTTCGTGGCGGCCGTGGCCGAGGTCGAGCAGGGCGAGCGCGCCGGCCGACCAGGCGGCCGCGATGGTCAGCCCCTGCGCGGACAGCTCCTTGGTGAGCGCCCGGCAGCGGTCCTCGTCGCCTTCGGCCGCGGCGATGTGCGCGAGGACGCCGCGCAGGTTCCCCGCGAACAGGCCCTGCGCGGTGTCCTCCGCGATCCGTACGCCCTCGGATGCGGCGGCCGTGGCGTCCCGCAGGCGGCCCCTCAGCAGCTGGGCCCGCGCGAGGTGGAACAGCGCGGCGGGCATGAGGCCGATCGTGTCACTGGCCCGGCTGTCGCGCTCCAGGGCCCTGGCGCGGTCGTACGCGGCGTCGACGTCCCCGATGAGCTGATGCCACCAGTGCGTGCTGGCGCGCTCCCACAGGCCCGCCCCGGGCACCACGCCGCCGGGCGGCTCGACCAGGGCGCGGGCCGCGGCGAGGCCCCTGGCCGGATCGCCGAGGGCCACCGCCACCAAGCCCTCGACGGCGGTGACCAGGGGCGCGACGCCCGGCGGCGGGGCGAGGTCCGCGAGCCGGGCCGAGGTCCGCGCGATCATGCCGGGGTCGTTGATCGCCCAGGCGGCGGAGAACGCGTCCAGGAACATGAACGCCGCGGCCTCGGGGTCGTGCAGCCCGACCTCCGCCGCGGCGTCGACCAGGAGGGCGTGCGCCGCCCGCTGCTCGCCCCTGGCGCTCGCCGCGGTGGCGCGGATGCGGGCGAGCCGGGCGCGGGTCAGCGGGTCCTGCGGGTGGGCCGCGGCCCGGGTCGCGAGGTCCGCGGCGCGCTGCGGGTGGCCCGCGTTCTCGACGGCGGCGGCCGCGGCGGCGAGGCGCCGGGCCCGCTGGTCCTGGCCGGGCGAGAGGTCGGCGGCGCGTTCGTACGCGGCGGCCTCGGCCTGTCGGCCGCCGCGGCGCCGCGCGCCCTCGGCGGTGCGCTCCAGGTCGGCGGCGACGCTCTCGTCCGGGCCCGTGGCGGCGGCCGCCCGGTGCCAGGCGCGCCGGTCGGCGGTCGTGGCCGCCGCCAGGGCGCGGTGCGCGGCCGTCCGCAGGGCGAGCGGCGCCGCGCGGTAGACGGCGGAGCGGACCAGCGGATGCGTGAAGGCGAGCCGCCCGTCGGCCACCCGGATCAGGCGGCTCTCCTCGGCGGCGGCCAGGTCGGCGGCCGACGCGTCCAGGGCCCGCCCGGCGGCCAGGACGGCGCTCAGCTCGCCGGTGGCCTCGGCCGCGGCGACCACGAGCAGGTCCTGGGCGCGGGCGGGCAGGGCCCGCACCCGGCCGAGGAAGGTCCGCTCGACGCGCTCGGAGACGGCCTGGGCGCCGAGGTGGAAGAAGTCGGCGTGCAGCTCGCCGGAGCGCTGCGCGGCACTCAGCGCGGCGGGCAGTTCGAGCAGGGCCAGCGGATTGCCGTGCGCCTCCCGGAGGATCAGGGTGCGCACGTGCGCCGGGAGCCCCTCGGCGTGCTGGTGCAGCAGCCGGGCGCCCGCCCCCTCGTCGAGGCCCGCGAGCCGCAGCTCGGGCAGTCCGGTCGCGGGGAAGGGGTGCCCGTCGCGGACGGCGAAGACCAGCGCGACGGGGTCGGAGCCGAGGCGCCGGGCGGCGAACAGCAACGCCTCCGCGGACGCCTGGTCGAGCCACTGGGCGTCGTCGACGAGCACGAGCAGCGGCTGCTCCTCGCCGATCTCCCCGAGCAGCGAGAGCGTGGCGAGCCCGACGAGGAAGCGGTCCGCGCCGGCGGGTCCTTCCGTCATCCCGAAGGCCGTGCGCAGCGCCCGTGCCTGCGGCGCGGGCAGCTCGTCGAGCCGGTCGAGCCGGTCGAGCCGGTCGAGCCGGTCGAGCCGGTCGATGTGGGCGCCGAGCAGCAGGTGCAGCCCCGCGAAGGCCAGCTCCGACTCCGACTCGATGCCGAGCCCGCGCAGCACCCGCAGGTCCGTGGCGTGCTCGGCCGCGTGGTCCAGCAGGGCCGTCTTGCCGATCCCGGCCTCGCCCCGCACGACGAGCACCCCGCCCCGCTGCTTCCTCGCCCCGTCGAGCAGCCCGTCGACGACGGCCCGCTCCTCGTCGCGCCCGTACAGCCTCATGCCCCGCTCCCCCCGTGTTGCCCGCACGTCCGCCGGTGCGCCCGCCGTCCGTGCGGTGTGCCCTCGTGCCCATACGCCGTCGGTCCGGCGTACGCCGTCAGTCCGACGGCCCCAGTGCCAGCACGATCTCCAGTGCCGTGTCCTGGCCGCGCCAGTGCTCGACCGCCGTGGCGAAGACGTCCTGCGCGATCTCCCAGTCGCCCGGCGCCTCGCGCGCGTACTCCTGCCAGCCGGTGACGGCCACGAGGCACCCCCGGGCCGACGGCTGCCACGACAGGTCCGTCAGGCAGTCGGCCAGGGCGTCCCAGTTACGCCCGAACCACTCCGGCAGCGCGAACGCCGTGGCGCAGCGCTCCATGAAGGCGTCCTTGTCGCGGACGCCGCCCAGCTCCAGGGCGACGGTGGTCCACCCGGTGCCGCGCACGGCCCCGAGCACCCCCGCGAGCGCCCCCGGCGGCTCTCCTTCCGCCGCCGCGGGGTCCCCGCCCGTCCAGTCACCCGTCGTCACGCTCGTGCCTCCGTCATCTCAGCACCGCCTTGAACGACGCGTAGTGGTCGTCCGTGTAGTACGTCTCGTCCTCGCGGCCGGTGACGAGGCGCCGGGCGCCGCGGCCGCGCTCCCCCGGCGTACGGACGGTGTACTCGTGGTAATAGCCGCGTGGTTCACGGGGCAGCCGGCCCTCGAAGTTGCCGAAGACGGTGCCGTCCTTCGCGTACGGGAAGGGCCCGCCGGCGTCGATGAGGCGCAGGGTCCTGCGGGCCTCCGCGGGCAGCCGGTCGGCCGTGACGGTCGCCATGCCGCGCGCCCAGGCGGGCGTCGAGGCCGCGCCGCCGTCCCGTGCCGCGCCGCTGTCCCGCTCGGTGCCGCAGCCCGTGGCGAGCACCGCGAGACACAGGAGCAGCGCGCCCAGGACGCGCCCCGCCGACCGAATGATCATGGGCCCGATGCTGCCACAGCCTCCGCGCACCGGCACCCGCCGGCGTCCGGACGCCGGACACCACCGGGCCCCTGGTCACGCGTGCCTGCGAGCGGGTCAGCTCCCGTCCGGGTCCGCGCGGTCCAGCGCGGGCCGGGGGGCCGGGCCCTTCTCCAGGAGGTGGTCGGCCGCCGCCGTGTCCGTGACCAGGCTGGTCACGAGCCCGGAGCGGAGCACCGCGTCGATGGCCGCGGCCTTGCGCTGGCCCCCGGCGATCGCGACGACCTCCGGGATGCGGCGCAGCCGGTCCGCCTCGACCGTGATGCAGCGCTCGCCGAGGTCGCGCCCGACCCGGCGGCCCTCGGTGTCGAAGAGGTGCGCGGACATCTCGGCGGCGACGCCGAGCGAGGCGTAGTGCGCCCGCTCCTCGTCCGTGAGCATGTCGTGCACCGTGGAGATGCCCGGCTCCCAGGAGCCGATGGACACCGCGGCGACGGTCACCTTGTCGAAGTACTCGAAGGCGCGGGCGATGCCCGTCTGGTGCCGCAGGGCCGCGGCCGTGGCCGCGTCCGGAAGGAGCATCGGCGCGTAGATGGGGTGGGCGTCGCCGCCGGAGACCTGGGCGGCGCGGCGCACGGCCTCGACGGAGCCGCGCTCCGCGGTGCCCGCGTCGTACACGCCCGTCAGCTGCACGACGGTGCACGGCGGCAGCGACTCCAGGGCCGCCGCCATGTTGATCGTCGAGCGGCCCCACGCGAGGCCGAGCACGTCGCCCTCGGCCACCAGCTCGCCGAGGAGTCCCGCCGCGACCTCGCCGAGGTTCTCGGGGTCGGGCGACTCGTCGACGTCGTCCGTGGAGGACGGCGACTCGACGACGACCGCGTGCCGCAGGCCGTAGCGGGCGCGGAGCGCGTCGGAGCGCTCGGCGTCCAGCTCCGCGGGCACGCGGATCTCGATCCTCACAAGGTCACGTTCGAGCGCGGTCTCCAGGACCCGGGCCACCTTGAAGCGGCTGACGCCGAACTCCTCGGCGATCTGGATCTTGGACTTGCCCTCGAGATAGAAGCGGCGGGCCATGGCCGCCGCCTGCACCAGCTCCGCGGGTCCCATCCGCATGGCTGACCGACCCGCCGACATGGCCGACACGGCGCTCTCCTCACTGCTCACTGCTGTTCAGGACATTCGTACACCTGGGTTCGCTGTTCATCCTCGCAGATCCGGCGTACTTGATCAGCCTCGATGGGCCGCGTTCACGTTCCCGTGGCCAAGCCGTTGGCCAAGCGGGGCTCAGTGACCGCACGCCCACCCGGCGGTGGCCGTCGCGGCACCGGCCTGGGCACGCAGGGAGCGGACCGCCTCGGCCGGGTCCTCGGCGCCGTACACGGCCGACCCGGCGACGAAGACGTCGGCGCCCGCCTCCGCGCACCGCTCGATGGTGGCGGCCGAGACCCCGCCGTCGACCTGAAGCCACAGGTCGAGGCCGTGCTTGCCGATCAGCTCACGGGTGCGGCGGATCTTGGGGAGCATGATGTCGAGGAAGGCCTGGCCGCCGAAGCCGGGCTCGACCGTCATGATCAGCACCATGTCCAGCTCGGGCAGCAGGTCCTCGTAGGGCTCGATGGGCGTCGCGGGCTTGAGCGCCATGGAGGCGCGGGCGCCCTTGGCGCGGATCTCGCGGGCGAGCCGGACGGGCGCCGCGGCGGCCTCCGCGTGGAACGTGACGGATCCGGCCCCCGCTTCGACGTACTGCGGAGCCCAGCGATCCGGGTCCTCCATCATCAGATGGCAGTCCAGCGGCGTGTCCGTCGCGCGGGCCAGGGACTCTACGACCGGCACCCCGAGGGTGAGGTTCGGCACGAAGTGGTTGTCCATGACGTCGACATGGAGCCAGTCCGCGCCCTCGACGGCCTTCGCCTCATCGGCGAGGCGGGCGAAGTCGGCGGAAAGGATGCTGGGGCTGATCTGCGGGGCCATGCCCCAAGCCTGCCATGCCCGGCGGCGGTTGCCCGCTCCGGTCCCGCCACGGTGTGCGGGGCGGCCCCGCACGCCCTCCCGCGCCCGCGCACCGCGTGCCATGCTGACGGTCCACCGGCACCGCGCGGGGCGGCAGGGGGCTCCTATGCCAGGAACGCCGAGAACGCCGAGAACACAGCGCGACCAGCGGCGGCAAGCCCACCAGGGGGTGGCGTGGCTGGTCTGCGGGCCGCGCGTCAAGTGGCTGGTGCTCGTGTTCTGGCTGGTCGCCCTCGTCGTCGCGGCGCCGTTCGCCCAGAAGCTCACCGAGGAGCAGGACAACACCACCTCGTCCTGGGTGCCGCGGTCCGCGGAGTCCACCCAAGTCCTGGACGTGTCCGAGGAGTTCAGGCCCGAGACCATACCGATGGTCGTCGTGTACGCGCGCGATGACGGCCCCCTGACGGCCGCGGACCGCGAGCGGATCGACCGGGGCGTCGGCGGGATCAAGCAGCTGCGCTCCCACTGGATCCGCGGCGACGAGACCCGCGGCCCGGCCTTCGACAAGAAGGGCGCCGACGCCCGAGCGGCCCAGGTGTACGTGCCGCTCACGGTGAACGACGACACCTACAACGACCTGCCGGACGCCGTCGACGACGTGCGCGACGCGGTGGGCGAGGGCGGCGGCGGCCTGGACGTCCACGTCACGGGCCCGGCCGGGATCAACGCGGAGTTCTCGAAGGCCTTCGCCGACATCGACTCGACGCTCCTGCTCTCGGCGGGCGCCGTCGTCGTGGTGGCCCTGCTGGTCACCTACCGCAGCCCCGTCCTCCTGCTGGTCCCTCTCGTCTCCGCGCTCGTCTCCCTCTTCGTCGCCCAGGCGCTGATCCACCTCCTGGCCCAGCACGCGGGCCTCACGGTCAACGGCCAGAGCGCGGGCATCCTGACCGTGCTCGTCTTCGGCGCCGGGACGGACTACGCCCTGCTCCTGGTCGCCCGCTACCGCGAGGAGCTGCGCCGCCACGAGGACCGGCACGAGGCGATGGCGCTCGCCCTGCACCGGGCGGGACCCGCGGTCATCGCCTCCGGCGCGACGGTCGTCCTGAGCATGCTGGTGCTGCTCACGGCCGAGATGAACTCCACGCGCGGCCTCGGTCCCGTCGCCGCGATCGGCGTGGGCGTCGCGCTGCTCGTGATGCTGTCGCTGTTCCCGGCCCTGCTCGTGATCTGCGGCCGCTGGCTGTTCTGGCCGAAGATCCCGCGCCACGGCTCCCCCGACCCCGCCGAGCGGGGCGTGTGGGCCCGCGCGGGGCGCCGCATCGCGCGCCGCCCCCGTCTGACGTGGGTCGCCACCTCCGTGGCGCTCGCGGCGCTCTCCCTGGGTCTGCTGCAACTGCGCGCGGCGGGCGTCAGCAACGAGGACGCCTTCCTCGACAAGCCGGACTCCGTCACGGGCCAGGAGGTCGCGGCGGAGCACTTCCCCGCGGGCAGCGGCGACCCCCTGGTCGTCGTCGCCGACCGGGCCGGGGCACAGCAGGTCGAGCGCGTCGTGAGCCGGACCCGCGGCGTGGACCCGGCGACGGTCGCCGTACCGCCCGGTACGAAACCGGAGCACGAGGGCAAGGTCCTGTACGAGGCCGTCCTCACGGACCCCTCCGACAGCGAGGCGGCCAAGGACACCGTGGAACGGGTCAGGGACGCCGTCCACGACGTGCCCGACGCGGACGCGAAGATCGGCGGCGGCACGGCCACGCTGCTCGACATGGACAAGGCCACGATTCACGACAACAAAGTCGTCATCCCGCTCGTGCTCGTGGTGGTCCTGCTGATCCTCTCCGTACTGCTCCGGGCGATCGTGGCCCCGCTGCTCCTCATGGCCACCGTGGTGTTGTCCTTCTCCGCGGCCCTCGGCATCAGCGCGCTGGTCTTCCGGCACGTCTTCGACTTCCCCGGCGAGTCGACGGACTTCCCGCTGTTCGTCTTCGTCTTCCTCGTGGCCCTGGGCATCGACTACAACATCTTCCTGACCACCCGCATCCGCGAGGACGCGGGCGTCCGCGGCACCCGCCCCGGCGTCCTGACGGGCCTGGCCGCCACCGGAGCGGTCATCACCTCGGCCGGTCTGGTCCTCGCGGGCACCTTCGCCGTCCTCGGCACGATCCCGATGGTCGCCTTCGTCGAAGTGGGCTTCTCGGTGGCCCTGGGCGTCCTCCTGGACACCTTCATCGTCCGCTCGATCCTGGTGACCAGCCTGTTCCTGGACGTGGGCCCGAAGATCTGGTGGCCGCACGCCCTGGCGAAGGAGCAGCCGGACGAACCGAGGACGGACCGTGCGAGCCCGTCCGGCGCTTGAGGACGAGCGCGCAGCGCGACCAACCGGGGCGGAGCCCCCGGGATCACCTCGTACGCCGGATGACCGCCAAGTACATCGCGTCCGTCCCGTGCAGGTGGGGCCACAGCTGCACGTCGGGCCCCTCCCCCAGTGCGGGCACTCCGGGGAACAGCGGGCGCGCGTCGACCAACTCCGCGCCGTCCGCCTGCTTGAGTACGTCGTCCACGACGGCCCGGGTCTCCGCGAGGTGCGGCGAGCACGTGGCGTAGCCGACGACGCCGCCCACCCGCACGGACTCCAAGGCCGTGCGCAGCAGTGACCGCTGCAACGGAGCGAACCCCTCCAGGTCCTCGGGCCGGCGCCGCCAGCGCGCCTCGGGCCGCCGCCGCAGCGCGCCGAGCCCGGTGCAGGGCACGTCCATGAGGACCCGGTCGAAGGTGCCGGGCCGCCACGGCGGACGCGTGCCGTCGGCCGCGACGACCTGGTACGGGCCCGGGTTCCCCGCGAGGGCCTGGCCCACGAGTCCGGCCCGGTGGGGCTGCTTCTCGGAGGCGAGCAGGACCGCCCCGCGCTCGGCGGCGAGGCCGGCGAGCAGCGCGGCCTTGCCACCGGGCCCCGCGCACCCGTCGAGCCACTTGGTGTCGGGGCCCTCGATCGGCACGTCCGCGAGCGCGCGGGCGACGAGCTGACTGCCCTCGTCCTGCACGCCCGCGCGCCCCTCGCGCACCGCGTCGATCCGGCCGGGCTCGCCGCCATCGGCGAGCCGCACGGCGTACGGCGACCAGCGTCCGGGCACGGCCGCCTCGCCGCCGAGCACGTCGAGCAGTTCGGCGGCCGTGGACCGGCCGGGGCGGGCCACGAGGGTCACCTCGGGCCGTTCGTTGTCGGCTTCGAGGAGGTCCTCGATCCCGGCCCGGCCGCCGCCGAGCGAGTCCCACAGCGCCGAGACGACCCATCGCGGATGCGAATGCACCACGGCCAGATGGTCCTCGGGGTCGTCGTCGTACGGCGGGGCGACCTTCTCCAGCCATCCGTCGAGATCGTCGCCCGCGACCTTGCGCAGCACCGCGTTGACGAACTTGGCCCGCCCGTCGCCGAGCACCACGCGCGCCAGCTCCACGGACGCGGACACGGCGGCGTGGGTGGGGATGCGGGTGCCCAGCAGCTGGTGCACGCCCAGGTTCAGCACGTCGAGCACGGGCGGGTCGACCTCGCGCAGCGGCCGGTCGACGCAGGCCGCGACGATCGCGTCGTACGTGCCCTGCCGGCGCAGCGTGCCGTAGACCAGCTCCGTGGCGAGCGCCGCGTCCCGCGCGTCGAAGTCGCCCTTGTCACGGGCCTTGCGCAGCAGCGGCGGCAGGACCAGGTTCGCGTACGCGTCGCGTTCGTCCACGGCCCGCAGCGCCTCGAAGGCGAGGAAGCGCACCGGGTCCTTCTGCGGGCGCCGGTAGGGCTTGGCTGGCCTGCCGGGCTTCCCGGACTTCCCGGGCTTGCCCTGGGTGCGGGGACGGCGGCTCGGCTGGTCGTTCAAAGGTGCTCCGCTGCGTGAGGATCAGACGTCCGCCAAGGCTGAGGGCCCGCTGCGGGCCGAGGGGCGGACCCGTTCAGCGTACGTCGCCCGCGCCCAAGGTCTCACCCGGGGCGATCCGCACCCCGCGCGCCCAGTCGGCGGCGGCCATCGGCTTCTTGCCCTGGGCCTGCACCCACAGCAGCTCCACGGCGTACGAACCGGTGCCGACGTACAGGTTCTTCTTGCCGACGGACAGCTCGCCCGGCGCGAGGTCGGTGCGGTCCGGCACCGGCACGGCCTGGATCAGCTTGAGGCGCTCGCCGCGGAAGACCGTCCAGGCGCCCGGCGCGGGGGTGCAGCCGCGCACCACGCGGTCCACGCGCAGCGCGGGGGCCGCCCAGTCGACGCGCGCGTCCTCGACCGTGATCTTCGGCGCGAGGGTGACGCCGTCGGCGGGCTGCGGGACGGCGCCCAGCGTGCCGTCCTCGATGCCGTCCATGGTCGCGGCGAGCAGCCCCGACCCCGCGAACGCGAGCCGGGTCAGCAGGTCGCCGCTGGTGTCGGTGGGCCGGATCTCCTCGGTGACCGTGCCGTACACAGGCCCGGAGTCCAGGCCCTCCTCGATCAGGAAGGTCGAGGCGCCGGTGATCTCGTCGCCTGCCATGAGGGAGTGCTGCACGGGGGCCGCGCCGCGCCAGGCGGGAAGCAGCGAGAAGTGCAGGTTGACCCAGCCGTGCGCGGGGATGTCCAGGGCCGCCTTGGGCAGCAGCGCGCCGTAGGCCACCACCGGGCAGCAGTCGGGCGCGATCTCCCGGAGGCGGGCGAGGAACTCCTCGTCACGCGGCTTCGCGGGCTTGAGCACCTCGATCCCGGCCTCCTGCGCACGCTCGGCGACCGGGCTCGCCACCAGCCTGCGGCCCCGGCCCGCAGGGGCGTCGGGGCGGGTGACGACGGCGGCCACCTCGTGCCGGCCGGAGGAGATCAGGGCGTCCAGGGCGGGGACGGCGACCTCGGGGGTGCCTGCGAAGACCAGCTTCACTGGGTGCTACCTCGGATTTCTGGGGGTCGGCGGCGGCCGTCGGCGGCGACGCGCCGTGCGGTGGCGGCAGCGCACCAGTCTATGGGCCGCGAGGGTTCTGCCTCCTGGGGGCGGTGCGTGAGCCCCCTGGGGCCTTTCGGGTGACTTGAGGGTTTCAGGTGAGTGAAGGGGGTTTCGGCGGTAAGACGCCTCGCGGGAAGACGGCTCGCGGGAAGACGGCTCGCGGGAAGACGGCTCGCGGGAAGACGCCTCGTCACAACCCGGCGGACCTCCGGAACGGCCCGCGAACAGCGGTGGAGGCACCGGGGAGGCATCAGGTGGGCGCCCTGGGGGCGTGCGCACCCCCGTGCGCCCTGCGCATATGCGGATACGCCCTGGGACCGTGACCCCTCACGACGTAGCGCGTTGGTCAAGAAAAAGTTGACCGGAGCGAGCCGCACACGCGGCCTTCTCCTCCCTCTCCCCATTGCCCGTCATCCCCGTCACCCCCGTTGCTCCCCCACCCGCACGGCAGCCGGGACACCCTTCGTTCCCGCCCCCGTCCCCGACCTCCCAGCCCGACCACTCCCCAACACCCGATCCCTCAACGCCGGTTCGAGAGGCTTGTTCATGGCCGACCACGCAACCCACGACGCCCAGGCACGGGCCAGCCTGCACCTCCTGGTACGGGACATCGAGCGGGTCCGCCGGCAGGTGGACGCACTGCGCACCCTCACCGCGCAGCTCGGCAACGTCTACCGCCCGCGTCGCTCCAGCCCCTCCGCGGGCTTCGTCGTGTACGGGCGCGCACCCGCCCCGACCGTCCGCCTCGCCCAGGAACTGCGGGACAGCGTCGAGACACTGGTGACCGCCGCGGTCGACTTCGACCGCTCACTGGGCTTCTCGTGGGACGCGGTGGGCTCCGCGCTCGGCGTCACCAAGCAGGCGGTCCACCGCCGCTACGGCGCCCGCCGGACCACGGCCCAGACCACGACGGCCACCGAGCCGGACCGCGCCACCGAGCCCTCCACCACCACCCGCACGGTCCCCGTGGGCACCCCCCTCCCCTCCGTCCCCGCGGCCCGCGCCATGCCCACCCAGCCCACAGCGGGCAGCCCCGGCCTCCGTGACGACGTCCGCCCTGGCGCCTTCCCCGGCCCGCGCAACGGCTGACGTCCACGATGCCCCTGCCCGAGCGCCGGGCAGGGGCATCGCTGTGTCCTGTGACAGGACGAGGGCCAGGACGCCCGAGCCCCCTGGACGGAGTACGGGGCCGAGAGGCCCGGGCCCCCTGGACGGAGTGAGGCAGGCCTCAGCCCACCGGCCGCCCCGTGTCCGCGAGCCCGCCGGTGGCCCGGTCCCCCGGCCACCGGGTCACCGGGCTCCCGGTCCCCCGGGCCACCGGGTCACCCGATGTCCGCCGGATCCACCCGCACCCGCACCGTCTGCTGCGCCGCCACCCCGCGCGCCATCCGCGCGGCCTGCGCCGCCTTGAGGGCGCGGGCCAAGGCCGCGCCGCTGCCCGGGGGCACCCGCACCAGAGCGCGCTCCCACCGCTCGCCCGGCGGGGCGTCTCCGGGGCGGCGCGGGCGGCCGGGCTCGGCCGCGGGCACCGGAACAGGACCGAGGATCTCCGCGTCCGGCGGCAGCTCCGCCTGGCCCAGGAACTCCGTGAGTGCCTCGGGAGCACCGGTCACCGACGCCATCCGCGACACCGGCGGAAACCCCAGCTCCGCCCGCTCGGCCAGCTCCCGGACCGCGTGCCCGACCGGGTCCCACCGCACCAGGGCCTGCACCGGCCGCAGCGTCGGCTCGGCGACGACCACCACCGTGCCGCCCGCGCCCTGATCACGTACCAGCGCGGCGGCACCGATCCACCGCCGCAGCGCGTCCTCGCCCGCCCGCAGGTCAGGACGGCCCAGCATGGCCCAGCCGTCGAGCAGCAGCGCCGCCGCATAGCCGCCCTCGGCCACGGGCTCCGCCCCCGGCGTGCTCACGACCAGGGCGGGCGCCCCGCCCACCGTGTCGAGCACCTGCTCACGCCCCGAGGTCCGCACCGGCACCGCGGGAAAGGCCCGCCCCAGCTCCTCGGCGGTCCGCCGCGCGCCCACGACCTGCGCCCGCAGCCGGAAGCCACCGCACTCGGGGCAGTGCCAGGCCGCCTCGTCCCGCCCGCACCAGCCGCACACCAAGGCCGCGGCGCCCCGCGCCTCCAGCGGCCCCGCGCAGTGCCGGCACCGCGCGGGCTCCCGGCACCGCTCGCAGGCGAGCCGCGGTACGTACCCCCGCCGGGGCACCTGCACGAGGACCGGGCCGTGCTTCAGGCCGTCCCGGGCGATCCGCCAGGCCAGGCTCGGCAGCCGGGCGGCCCGGGCGGCCTCGTCGCGCGCGAGGTCGCCGTCCCCCACGGTCCGCACCAGCGGTGCCGCGGCCCGCACCTGCTCCCGGTCAGCCACGACGGGCACCGCCCACCCGCTCTCGACGAGCTGCGCGGCCTCGACCGTGCACCCCCAGCTGCCCAGCAGGAAGGCGCACCTGTCCCGCGAGGCCCGCAGTTCAAGGACCTCCCTGACGTGCGGGAACGGCGCGTTGTCGTCACTGTGGCTGGCGTCCCCGTCGTCCCAGACGACGGCGAGGCCGAGATCGCGCACGGGGGCGAACATGGCGGCCCGCGTCCCGACCACGGCCCGCACGGCCCCGCGCCGCACGGCCAGCCACTCCCGATACCGCCGCTCAGGACCCGCGTCGGCGGTGAGCAGCGCGTGCTGCCCCTCACCGAGCAGCGCCCGCAGCGCCGCGTCCACCCGGGCCGCGGGCCGCCCGGCGGGCACGACGACCAGCGCGCCGCGCCCTGAGGCGAGCGTCGCCTGCACGGCCCGGGCGATCTCCTCGGCCCACAGCGGCCCCGGAAGGGCGGTCCACACGGCCCTGGGCGCCCCGCCCGCCGCCAGCGCGGCCACGAGCTCCGGCCCGCGCGCATACCGCCGCCACGACCCGGCGTCCGGCGCCCGCGGCGGCGCGGGCGCGACCGGCGAAGGCCGCCCCTCGGCCCGGCCGTGCCGGGGCGGAACCGCCAGCTGCAACACGTCCGCGAGACTGCCCGCGTAGCGGTCGGCCACGGCCCGGGCGAGCCCGAGCAGCTCCTCGTCGAGCACCGGCTCGGGCGACACGACCTGGGCGATGGCCGCCAGCGGCCCGCTGTAGTCCGACTCGGCGACACGCTCGACCAGGAAGCCGTCGATCAGGCCGCCGCCCTCGCGCCGCCCCTCGCGCACGTTCCTGGAGCCGGCTCCGAAGCGGACCCGCACCCTCACCCCGGGCTGCGCCTGCTCGTCCAGCTCCTCCGGCACCGCGTAGTCGAAGTACCGGTCGAGGTGCAGCACGCCCTTGTCCACGACGACCCGCGCCACCGGCAGCTCCTTGGCCAGCGCGGCCCCCCGCCACGTCCGCGGCTTGGCCTTCGGCGCCTTCGCCTTCCGCACACTCTCCCGAATGAGCGCAAGCTGCTCCGGCCCCTCACCCGCCGCCCCGCCCCCTGCCTCGTTCTCGCTGCTCACAGCCAAATTCCTACCAGACGGGTCGGACAACCGACGGTGGCGGGACAACGGGACCTCGCGTACCGCCCCCAGGCGTGTCCTGGCCGATTTTGCTTTCTCGACACTCGGTGAGAGGTCGGCTTCCCTCCGGATGAGGAAACGGGAAACGCTCCATTCGCCTTGTTCGGCCCCGTCGGCTGCCAGACGCTGAATCCCGGCGCTCTCCGGCCGCCGGCCGGAGAGTGACGGAGGTTGAAGTGCCGGAAGAGATACGCAATTTCGGACGGGAACTGCGCAGAAGGCGCCTGGGCGCCGGGCTCTCCCTTGAGCAGCTCGGGCAGCGCGTGCACTACAGCAAGAGCCAGCTCAGCAAGGTCGAGCGGGGACTCAAACGCCCCACAGTCGAGCTGGCACGCCTGTGTGACGCCCAGCTCAAAGCCGAGGGCGCTCTCGCCGACCTGATCCCCGTCCCCTCGTCCCCTCCTTCTCCGGTCGGTCCGGGTCACGAGAGTGAGGTGTGGTTGATGCACGTGGACAAGGACGGCTCGAGCAGCGTCCAGAGGATGACGCGCCGCCGAATGATCTCTGCGGGGGCCGCATCCGCCCTGGCGCTTCAAGTCAGCGACGGCCTGGCCGATCCGCCGCCCGACGAGGTGGCAGCGACAGTCGTGGACGCCGCCCATTTGATCTTCGACCAGCTCCGGCGGCTCGGCCAGGCCTCCGGCCCGGCTGGCGTTCTGCCCGCCCTCGCCGCACAGGCGCACAGCCTCGAGCAGTTGGCCACGCACGCCGGCCCTCGTACGCGACGAGCCCTGCTGCTCATCGCGTCACGCTACGCCGAGTACGCGGGATGGATGGCGCAGGAGTGCGGCAAGGACGCCATGGCCCGCTGGTGGACCGAGCGGGCCGCGCGGCTCGCGGATGCCGGCGACGATCCCGACCTCGCGACCTACGCGCACGTCCGGCACTCGCTCATCAGCCTGTATCGAGGCGACGTCGCGGAGTCAGGCCAGCTCGCCGAACGGGCACTGCTCAGCGACGCGTCCGCCCGGGTGCGTGGCCTCGCCGCGCAGCACCTCGCGCAGAGCGCCGCCGTCGCGGGCGACCACACGGCCTGCATGCGTAGCCTCGACCGCGCCCGTGAACTCCTGGCGCGGGACGTAGCTGATCCAGCCCGGCCGGTACTCGGCACCTCCCACCTGCCGGACGTGGTCTCGATGTTCACCGGCTGGTGCCTGTACGACCTGGGCCGCCCCGCGCAGGCAGCGGCTCTGCTCGACAAGGAGACCAGGCGCATACCCGCCCACGCCTTCCGGACCCGCGGCCGGCACAACGTCCGGCGCGCGTTAGCTCACGCCGCTGCGGGCGAGATCGATCACGCCTGTGAGATTGCCTCCGAGGCCCTGGCCTCCGTGAGTCTCACCCGCTCCGCGACGGTGACAGCCGACCTGCGCCGGCTCTCCCACACGCTCGGACGCCACCGCGACCGGCCATCGGTACGTGCCCTCGCTCCTGACCTGGCCGACGCGATCGCCTGCACCACCGGTTCCTAGAGAGGAAACAGCCGTGCACGAGATCTTCATCAACTTCCGCACCAAGGGCGGCAAAGAACTCGCCTACATGTGCCGAGAGGCACTGGCGGACAGATTCGGGCCCGACAGCGTCTTCCTGGCCGGTGGATCCATCGGGGTCGGGAACGACTTCACGCAGGCGATACCCCAGGCGGTACGCCGCAGCCGGGTGCTGCTCGTGATCGTCGACGAGCACTGGCTCGACGCCCCGGACCGCAAGCGTCCGGGCAGGCGCGCCCTGGCCGACCCGCAGGACTGGGTGCGTCGCGAGATCGAGGAAGCCTTCGACTCAGGCGTACTCGTCGTCCCCGTCCTGGCATCAGGCAAGCTGGAGCAGCTCTCCCCCCACCGCCTTCCCAAGGCCATCGCGCAGCTCGCGGTGTGCCAGTACGCGCGCGTCCAGCTGCGCACCTTCGCCACGGACCTGGTGAGCCTCGGGGACCGCCTCGTGCAGCAGGTCCCCGGCCTGGCCGCGATGGACAGGCAGGGGCAGGCCCGGAGCAATGGTGAGCCCGACGAACGCACCGGCGTCCACAACGAGCATCAGAGCGGCGGCATCGGCCACGTCGGCGGCTCGGTCGGGACCTTCGTCGGCGAATCCCACAGCCCCCTGCACACCGGAAGCGGCGACATGGTCAACAACCACCACGAGAACGGTGACGGGACCACCTACTACACGGGGGACAGCGGCACCGTCCGCCATCAGTTCGGCCCTCGCACCCGCCGGACGCGCAGGCAAGGAGACCGATGACGGAGAACGTCGGCACGTACGTCCACGAATCCCACGGCTCGGTACACGGAGGTGAAGGGCCTCAATACAACTTCTACGTGGCAGCGGCCGCGGCCACGTCACGCCTCCGCGACCAGGCAGACGGACGGCCACGCACCATTTCCCGGACCGACCGCATCCACCTCTACCAGCGCTTCGTGGACCCACCGCATTTCACGAGGGTCCGCGAGGTGCTGCGAGAAGCACGTGTCGTCCTGCTCGACGGTCCGCCCGGCAGCGGCCGGCGCGCGGCGGCTCTGATGCTGTTGCACGAGCTGCCGGACTCACAGGGAAGTCTCCACGAACTGCCCGACACCCTGGACGACTCCGCGGCTTCCGTCTTCGACACCCGCGAGGTCAGCGCGGGTGACCGGCTCCTGCTGGACCTGTCGGAGGCGGAGGAGGCACGGTACGTCGAGATGCAGCGCCACCTGTTCGCCTTCCGCGACCGCCTCACCTCGCTCGACGCCCATCTCGCCGTGGTGCTGCCGCACCACCTCGGCTATCTGCTGCGCGACGACCTCAGACACCTCAGCGCCGACATAGGCCGCCCGAGCGCTGTCCGTGTGCTCGCCCGGCATCTGCGGTGCGAAGGCATGGAGCCCACCGCGGCCGACCTCGACGACCAGGACCTCAGGACCTACCTGGCCCGCGCTCCGCTGCACAAGGTGGCAGCCCTCGCCGACGGGATCAGGCGGCACCGCGACACCGACGGGGCGGATCGCGGCTTCCCCCGGTGGCTCGCCGCGGCCCTGGCCGACGAGCACGATCAGGCCGGCCGCGTCGCCGCGGACGTCGCCGCCGAGGAAAGCGGCCGCCGCCGGGCCCTGTTGCTGTCCCTCGCGATGTTCCACGGCTCGCCGCCGAGCACCGTTCTGCACGCCACGAACGCCCTTCTCAAAGCCCTGAGCCATCCGCATGACGAGACCCCTCGGCTCGATCGCACCGACCTGTACGCCGAGTTCACGGCTGTCCGCGCCGAGGTCGACGCCGACGGCCGTGTGTGCTTCGCCCTGCCCGGCTACGACAGCGCCGTCCGTGACCACTTCTGGACGTACATGCCGGATGTCAGGCGACAGCTGCGCGACTGGTTCCAGGACTGCATGTCCTCACCTGGTCTCGGGCTCGCCGAGCGGAAGGCGGCCGTGGCCCGGTTCGCCGAACAGGGCCTGCGATGTCACCGCCCGGAGGACCTCAAGGCCCTGGTGGAGCGGTGGGCACACGCCGACGCGGCCACACGCTACGTGCCGGACGCGGCCCAACTCCTGGCGCTCGGTCTCTCCGATGACCAGCACGGCCGCTACTTCCGCCAACAGATCTACGACTGGTCCACAGCGGCGGACACGAACGAGGGGCTGAGGCACGTCCTCGTACTGGTCTGCTCGGAGTCCATGGCACTCACCCACCCGGACCAGGCTCTCGTGCGCCTCCATCACCTGGCGCGCCGGGGGAAGGCCCGGACCGGCGCCGCCGCCCAGGAGGCGGCCGTGTCGCTGGCCCGCTCCGAGAACCGTCTCTACGAGCTGATGCTCAGTCGGCTGAGCACAGACAGGGACCGGCACACGTGGGCGGCCAGGGACAGCACCTTGTTCCTCGCCCTCGCCGATCCCATTCGCCGCATCCGCTCCCCGCGCGTCCGGGCGTCGCTGGTCCAGGGCTGGTCGGCGGCGCTGCGCCGGCCGGATGAGTGGTGGGCCGGGCCCGTGTCCCACTGGCTCAGCGCGTGCGTCGCCTACACCGAACATCGGGACCACGTCCTTGAGGTCCTGGCCACTGCCTGTGCTGCGGATTCCCGCACGGCGGGGCGCCTCTACCGGGCCGCGCGGGGGTGGCAGCGCGCCGCCGAGGGAGCCGTCGCCGATCGCGCGGAGACCGTCGACCGGCTGCTTCACGCGATCGATACCCAGCAGGGCATCGAGTCGTATCCATACGCCGTCTGACGCGGACATCGGGGGTTCACGATGAGTTCCGGCCGGAAGACCATGACGCTGTTCGTCACCGTCATCCTGGGGCTGATCCTTGTCATCCTCGGCTTGAGCACCAGCTGGCCGCTGTGGGCCTGGCCCGCGACAGCGGTGCTCTTGCCGATCATCGCAGGCGTCATCCACCGCGTCCTCAGCCGAGGAGCCGACGAGCAGGCGTCCGACACGGTCCTCGATCCCCAGTCCGAGCTGTTCACGCTGGAGCGGCCTGAGCTGCGGGTCACGCATGTAGCGCTGCCGAGTTCCACCTCTGACTACGACTTCTGGTTCGCCGCGACCGTTCTCTGGACCGAACTGGAGGCCCCGGAGGACGCCCCGGTCATCAACCCCGCGGGCCTGGCCGTGGACGCCATCCTGCAACGGGCCCAGCAGCTCACACAACGGCAACCGCCCACTCGCAGCGCATTCGTGCAGCATCAGCTCAACGGGGCACTGGGCACCATGCGAACGGACCCCACGGGCCGGGTACTGGCCATGGCCCAGGACGTGTCGCTGAGCCTGCCGGAACAGGACCGCGAGCGCCTGTGCAAGCTCTCCGACGTCCGTAAGGACGAGGACGTCTGGGAGCATGAACGCAACTACGAGCGGAGCAAGAGGACCTACCTCGGCAACGACGTCCTGAAGGACACGGGCAGTGCTGTCGTCTGGTGGTTGTCACGCAACGACGAGGAAGTCGAAGGCACCGTCGATCGGATCGGTCTCCTGGCCCGCCTCTCGGCAGCGGCGAACAACGATGCGGTGGCGCCGCCCTTCGAGCACCTCGTACCGCCGCCTTCTCCCGGCGTCGGACCGACCGAGTCCGACAGCGAGCGGCAGTCCCCCACCGGCTGGGCCGACGCCTCGATTCCCTACGGGGCCGGCCAGAGCCACGGCTCGACCGACTCGGACACGGTCGATGCCTTCCTGAAGTGGTTCGGCATCTCCCCCGACGATCCGGAACGCGAGATGTTCCTCCATCGGCTCATCAACCTGGCCCGCGCCCACGACCGGCCTGATGTCATCGACGAAATCCGGCGGCGCTTCGGGCCCCCTGAACCCGACGGGGACGACGACGTGTCGATGCCGACCGGTTCCGACGACTGACGCACCGAGGCCCGGCGCCCCCGTCGAGGGGCACCGGGCCTCGGTGAACGAGCGGCAGGCGGTCAGCTCTCCAGACCGGCGGCCTTACGCAGCGCGTCCACGCGGTCCGTCTTCTCCCACGTGAACTCCGGCAGCGAGCGGCCGAAGTGGCCGTACGCGGCGGTCTGGGAGTAGATCGGGCGGAGCAGGTCGAGGTCGCGGATGATCGCGGCCGGGCGGAGGTCGAAGACCTCGCTGATGGCCTGCTCGATCTTGTCCGTGTCGATCGTGTTGGTGCCGAAGGTCTCGACGAAGAGGCCGACCGGCTCGGCCTTGCCGATGGCGTAGGCGACCTGGACCTCGCAGCGCGAGGCGAGGCCCGCGGCCACGACGTTCTTGGCGACCCAGCGCATCGCGTACGCCGCCGAGCGGTCCACCTTGGACGGGTCCTTGCCGGAGAAGGCGCCGCCGCCGTGGCGGGACATGCCGCCGTACGTGTCGATGATGATCTTGCGGCCGGTCAGGCCCGCGTCACCCATCGGGCCGCCGATCTCGAAGCGGCCGGTGGGGTTGACCAGGAGGCGGTAGCCCTCGGTCTCCAGCTTGATGCCGTCGTCGACCAGGGCCTTCAGCTCCGGCTCGACGACGAACTCGCGGATGTCGGGGGCGAGGAGCGACTCCAGGTCGATGTCCGACGCGTGCTGCGAGGAGACGACGACCGTGTCGAGGCGGACGGCCTTGTCGCCGTCGTACTCGATGGTGACCTGGGTCTTACCGTCGGGGCGCAGGTAAGGGATGGTGCCGTTCTTGCGGACCTCGGAGAGGCGGCGCGAGAGGCGGTGCGCGAGGTGGATCGGGAGCGGCATCAGCTCCGGGGTCTCGTCGCAGGCGTAGCCGAACATCAGGCCCTGGTCGCCGGCGCCCTGGCGGTCCAGCTCGTCCTCGTCGCCCTCGACGCGGCTCTCGTACGCCGTGTCGACGCCCTGCGCGATGTCCGGGGACTGCGCGCCGATGGACACCGAGACGCCGCAGGAGGCGCCGTCGAAGCCCTTCTTCGAGGAGTCGTATCCGATCTCGAGGATCTTCTCGCGCACCAGCTGCGCGATCGGCGCGTACGCCTTGGTCGTGACCTCACCGGCGACGTGCACGAGGCCGGTCGTGATGAGCGTTTCGACGGCGACCCGGGACGTCGGGTCCTCACGCAGAAGCGCGTCGAGAATGGTGTCGCTGATCTGGTCAGCGATCTTGTCGGGGTGACCCTCGGTCACGGACTCCGAGGTGAAGAGACGGCGGGACACATCGCTCCCTGTGGTTGCAGCGGCTGCTGGCTGATCATTGATGGACGGGCCGAGAGCTGCGCTCGACGACGTCCGAGACCAGTTTATCGGTCACACACGGCCGCATGGCCACCTCTCTCGCCAGAACAGAGGCCTGTGACCTGCGGCACTGCATTGTGCGATACGACGATCGGTCTCCACCAGAGGGCTCAAGGCCCGCATTTGGCGGGTTTAGGGCGGGTTTAAAGAGGCCGGAGAGGCGCATGATGCGCCAGGGGCCGATTCCAGCCATCGGTCCGGCCACGATCCGGACCGATGGGTTCACCGGTGTTACGACCGGTCAAGGCGCGGTACGACCAGATCCCAGACCGTGTCGGCGAGATCGTCCTTGGGTCCGTAGGGCACCGGCGTCTCGCTGCCGTCGGCACCGAGCACCACGGCCTCGTTCCGCTCAGAGCCGAACGTCTTGCGCTCACCGACTTCGTTGACTACGAGGAGGTCGCAGCCCTTGCGGGCGAGCTTGGCCCGGCCGTTGGCCAGCACGTCGTCCGTCTCGGCCGCGAAGCCGACGACGACCTGTCCGGGGCGCGGGCGGTCGCCCGACAGCTCGGCGAGGACGTCCGGGTTGCGGACGAGCGTGAGGGGCGCCGGGTCCTCGCCGTCCCGCTTCTTGATCTTTCCGGCGGCGTACGCGGCCGGGCGGAAGTCGGCGACGGCGGCGGCCATCACCACCGCGTCGGCGTCCGCGGCCGCCTTCAGGACGGCCTCGCGCAGCTGCACGGCGGTGCCCACGGGCACGATGTCGACGCCCGCCGGGTCCGGCAGCGTGGTGTTCGCCGCGACGAGCGTGACGCGGGCCCCGCGCGCGGCGGCGCTGCGGGCGAGGGCGTAGCCCTGTTTGCCGGAGGAGCGGTTGCCGAGGAAGCGCACGGGGTCGAGGGGCTCGCGGGTGCCGCCCGCGCTGACGACGACGTGCCGGCCCGCGAGGTCCTGGGCCGCCGTGCCGCGCGCGAGGACGCGGCGTACGACGTCGAACAGCTCGGCGGGCTCGGGGAAGCGCCCCTTGCCGGTGTCGACGCCGGTGAGGCGGCCGACGGCCGGTTCCACGACGAGGGCGCCGCGGCGGCGCAGCGTGGCGACGTTCTCCTGGGTGGCCGGGTGCTCCCACATCTCGGTGTGCATGGCCGGCGCGAAGACGACCGGGCAGCGGGCCGTGAGCAGCGTGTTCGTCAGGAGGTCGTCGGCGAGGCCGTGGGCGGCCTTGGCCAGCATGTCGGCGGTGGCGGGGGCCACGATCACCAGGTCGGCGTGCTGCCCGATGCGTACGTGCGGCACCTCGTGGACGTCGGACCAGACCTCCGTGGAGACGGGGTGGCCGGACAGCGCCGACCAGGTCGCGGCGCCGACGAAGTGCAGCGCGGACGCGGTGGGCACCACGCGTACGTCGTGGCCGGACTCGGTGAGCCTGCGCAGCAGCTCGCACGCCTTGTAGGCGGCGATTCCCCCGCTGACCCCCAGAACGACCTTCGGCTTGTCCACCGTGCCTCCCCGCACTCGGTCGCGCGGTCGCTGCCGCGCGCGTACGACTCCATGACACACCACAGGCCCGGCAGGTGCTCTGCCGGGCCTGTGGTGAACGTATGACTGCTTACTGCGCCGGGCTCTCGATGGCCTCGGACGTCAGCAGGCCGGCGTTGATCTCGCGGAGCGCGATCGACAGCGGCTTCTCGTGCACGTGGGTGTCCACGAGCGGGCCGACGTACTCGAGGAGGCCCTCACCGAGCTGCGAGTAGTACGCGTTGATCTGACGGGCGCGCTTGGCGGCGTAGATCACGAGGCTGTACTTCGAGTCGGTGGCCTCGAGCAGCTCATCAATCGGCGGGTTGATGATGCCCTCGGGCGCGGTGATGGAAGAGGACACTCTCTGCCTTCCGAAGGGGGTGAAGATCAAACAACTTTCATCAAGGCTAGCAGCTCGCGCGCTACGTCCTCGACCGAGGTGTTGACCAGGGTGGTGTCGAATTCGGGCTCCGCGGCCAGTTCCACGCGCGCGGCCTTGAGCCTGCGCTCGATCACCTCGGCCGCCTCGGTGCCGCGGCCGGTGAGGCGGCGCACCAGCTCATCCCAGCTCGGCGGGGCGAGGAAGACCAGCTGGGCGTCGGCCATCGACTCCCGCACCTGCCGGGCGCCCTGGAGGTCGATCTCCAGGAGGACGGGCTCGCCCGCCTCCAGGCGGTCCATGACCGCGCGACGGGGTGTGCCGTAGCGGTTGCCCGCGAACTCCGCCCACTCCAGCAGCTCACCATTGGCGATCAGCTTGTCCATCTCCTCGTCGGAGACGAAGAAATAGTGCACACCATGGCGCTCGCCGGGGCGCGGCTTGCGGGTCGTCGCCGAGACCGAGAGCCAGACCTCGGGGTGTTCCTTGCGCATATGGGCGACGACCGTGCTCTTGCCGACCCCGGAGGGGCCGGAGAGCACGGTCAGCCGCGGACGTTCACTCATGCAGCGATTATCCAGGTTCTCAGAGGTGCCTGAGACCAGGTTCACCGGACGGCGCGGGGCCGTCAGGCGCCGCTGCCGCCGAACTCGCGCTCCAGGGACGCGATCTGGTTGGAGCCGAGACCGCGCACGCGGCGGCTCTCGGAGATGCCGAGGCGCTCCATGATCTGCTTGGCGCGGACCTTGCCCACGCCCGGCAGGGACTCCAGGAGGGCGGAGACCTTCATCTTGCCGATGACGTCGTTCTCCTGGCCCTGCTTGATGACCTCATGCAGGGAGGCGCCGGAGTGCTTGAGTCGATTCTTGACCTCGGCCCGCTCCCGGCGAGCCGCGGCGGCCTTTTCGAGCGCGGCTGCGCGCTGTTCAGGGGTAAGGGGCGGAAGAGCCACGCCTACGTCACCTCGAAGATCGAACTGTCGGATACGGACCGGTGAGGAACCTAGTCGCCCCACACCAGGGGAGCAACGTGCAACGCTCTTGCCCGTTGGCTCTGGTCGGAGACTAGCGGCCATGGCCGCCTGAGTCAGCGAGAACAAGCGAAAAGTCCTGGTCAGCCTCCGTTGGACCGGGCATATCGGGCAATTCGCCCCTGTTTTGGCCGGGTGTCGCGTAAGCAACGCGTCAGTTCGGCGGCCTTACGCCGTCGGTGCACGACGTCCACGGAACGTCCACCGGGCCGAATGCGGAACACACACGTGGCCGAGACCGGCCCCCGCGCGAGGTCGCGCGCCGACCGCCAGGCCCTGCGGACTAGCCGCCGACCGCCTGGCGCACCTCGTCCGCGAACCGCGCGGCCGCGTCCCGCAGCGCCCCGGCGTCGGGTCCGGCCTTGAGCACGCCGCGGCTCACGTTCGGCACGACGTTGCGCAGGGCCGCGCCGAAGACGCGGGGCAGGTCCGCGGGCGTCGCCCCCTGCGCCCCGATGCCGGGAGCGAGGAGCGGCCCGTTGATGTCCAGGTCGAAGGACGACAGGTCGCCGAGGGTGGCCCCGACCACCGCGCCGTACGAGCCCATGGGCGCGGCGCCGGCGTTCTCGCGCGCGAGGTGGGCCAGCATGGTCGCGCCGATGGTGCGGCCGTCACCGCGCTCGGCGCGCTGCACCTCCGCGCCCTCGGGGTTGGACGTCAGGGCGAGCACGAAGAGCCCGGAGCCGCTCTCGCGGGCGAGGTCCGCGGCGGGCCGCAGGGACTCGTAGCCGAGGTACGGCGAGACCGTCAGGGCGTCCGAGAACAGCGGCGCGTCCGGGTGCAGGAAGGCCTCCGCGTACGCGGCCATGGTGGAGCCGATGTCGCCGCGCTTGGCGTCCATGACGACCAGGCCACCGGCGGCGCGCAGCTCCGCGACGGCCCGCTCCAGGACGGCGACGCCGCGCGAGCCGAAGCGCTCGAAGAAGGCCGCCTGCGGCTTGAAGACGGCCACCTGGTCGCCCAGGGCCTCCACGACGGTGCGCGTGAAGGTCTCCAGGCCCTTGATGTCGTCGTCCAGGCCCCACGCCGCCAGGAGCGAGGCGTGCGGGTCGATGCCCACGCAGAGCGGGCCGCGGGTGTCCATGGCGCGGCGAAGGCGCGCGCCGAAGGGTTCCTGGGGGCTCATGCGGCGGAGGCCTTTCGGGTGTCGGCGCCGATCGCTTCGGCGAGCGTGGCGTACGGGGAGGTGGCGAGCCGCGCGGCGAGGCCCTTGTGGATCCCGCGCGCCCAGAACGGGCCCTCGTAGATGAAGGCGCTGTAGCCCTGCACGAGGGTCGCGCCCGCGAGGATGCGCTGCCAGGCGTCCTCGGCGTTCTCGATGCCGCCGACGCCCACCAGGGTGATCCGGTCGCCCACGCGCGCGTAGAGGCGGCGCAGGACCTCCAGGGAGCGCTCCTTGAGGGGCGCGCCGGACAGGCCGCCGGTCTCCGCGACCAGGTCCGGGTCGGAGGTCAGGCCGAGGCCCTCGCGCGCGATGGTCGTGTTCGTGGCGATGATGCCGTCGAGACCCAGCTCCACGGCGAGGTCGGCGACCGCGTCGACGTCCTCGTCGGCCAGGTCGGGCGCGATCTTGACGAGCAGCGGGACGCGGCGGCCCTCGACGCTGCGGTCGGCGGCCTCCCGCACGGCGGTCAGCAGGGGCCGCAGCGACTCGGTGGCCTGGAGATTGCGAAGGCCCGGCGTGTTCGGCGAGGACACGTTCACGACGAGGTAGT
This sequence comes from Streptomyces sp. NPDC045778, assembly GCF_056431945.1. Lineage (NCBI taxonomy): Bacteria > Bacillati > Actinomycetota > Actinomycetes > Kitasatosporales > Streptomycetaceae > Streptomyces > Streptomyces sp. NPDC045778. The sequence goes on along the minus strand of NZ_JBWKJZ010000023.1, from coordinate 85,912 downwards.
CGGCGTGGCGGGCCAGGCGCTCGGTGGACTTCACGTAGTCGGCGGCGGCCTCGGCCTCCGGCACGACCTTGGTCTTGCCGATGTTGACGCCGACGACGGGCTTGAAGACCGGCTCGCGGGCCGCGAGGCGCTCGGCGACGGCCGCGGAGCCGTCGTTGTTGAAGCCCATGCGGTTGATCAGGGCGCGGTCCTCGACGAGGCGGAAGAGGCGCTTCTTGGGGTTGCCGGGCTGCGGCTCGCCGGTGACCGTGCCGATCTCCACGTGGTCGAAGCCGAGCATGGCCATGCCATCGATCGCTACGGCGTTCTTGTCGAAGCCGGCGGCGAGCCCGAAGGGGCCGTGCATGCGCAAGCCCAGGGCCTCGGTGCGCAGCTCCTTGTAGCGGGGGGCCAGGGCGGCGGCCACGAAGGTCCGCAGGACGGGGACGCGCGCGGCCAGGCGGATCCAGGCGAAGGCGAGGTGGTGGGCGCGCTCGGGGTCCATGCGCCGGAAGACGAGCCGGAAGAAGAATGCGTACATGCTGGTGTCCTCATGAGGAGGGGGACACCGTTTCCGGTGTCCCCCTCGTGGGCTACTGGTCGCGGTCCGCGGAAAGGGCCGTCAGGTGCTGTGCGTGTTCCTGGAGCGAACGGACGCCCACTCCCCCGTGGTGGAGCGCGTCGATGCCCTGGACCGCGGCGGCGAGGCCCTGGACCGTCGTCAGGCACGGCACGGACCGGGCGACGGCCGCGGTGCGGATGTCGTAGCCGTCGAGGCGGCCTCCGGTGCCGTACGGCGTGTTGACGATGAGGTCGACCTGGCCGTCGTGGATCAGCTGGACGATGGTCTTCTCGCCGTTCGGGCCCTCGCCCTCGGACTGCTTGCGCACGACCGTGGCGTTGATGCCGTTGCGCTTGAGGACCTCGGCCGTGCCGGACGTGGCGAGCAGCTCGAAGCCGTGCGCGACCAGCTCGCGCGCCGGGAAGATCATCGAGCGCTTGTCGCGGTTGGCGACGGAGATGAAGGCGCGGCCCTTGGTGGGCAGCGGCCCGTACGCGCCCGCCTGCGACTTGGCGTACGCCGTGCCGAAGACGGAGTCGATGCCCATGACCTCGCCGGTGGAGCGCATCTCCGGGCCGAGCACGGTGTCGACGCCGCGGCCCTGGATGTCGCGGAAGCGCGACCACGGCATCACGGCCTCCTTGACGGAGATCGGCGCGTCGAGCGGCAGCTCTCCGCCGTCGCCGGTGGCCGGCAGGAGGCCCTCGGCGCGCAGCTCGGCGATAGTCGCGCCGAGCGAGATGCGGGCGGCGGCCTTGGCCAGCGGCACCGCGGTGGCCTTCGAGGTGAAGGGCACGGTGCGCGAGGCGCGCGGGTTGGCCTCCAGGACGTAGAGGATGTCCCCGGCCATGGCGAACTGGATGTTGATCAGGCCGCGCACGCCGACGCCCTTGGCGATGGCCTCCGTGGAGGTGCGCAGGCGCTTGATGTCGTGGCCGCCGAGCGTGATGGGGGGCAGCGCGCACGCCGAGTCGCCGGAGTGGATCCCGGCCTCCTCGATGTGCTCCATGACGCCGCCCAGGTACAGCTCGTGGCCGTCGTAGAGCGCGTCCACGTCGATCTCGATGGCGTCGTCGAGGAAGCGGTCGACGAGGACCGGGCGGTCGGTGCTGATCTCGGTGGACTCGGCGATGTACGCCTGGAGGCGGGCCTCCTCGTACACGATCTCCATGCCGCGGCCGCCGAGCACGTACGAGGGCCGCACGAGCACCGGGTAGCCGATCTCGTCGGCGATGGCCTTGGCCTCGGCGAAGGTGGTGGCGGTGCCGTGCTTGGGCGCGGGCAGGCCCGCCTCGGCGAGCACGCGGCCGAAGGCGCCGCGGTCCTCGGCGGCGTGGATGGCCTCGGGCGGGGTGCCGACGACCGGGACGCCGTTGTCCTTCAGGGCCTGCGAGAGGCCGAGCGGGGTCTGGCCGCCGAGCTGGACGACGACGCCCGCGACCGGGCCCGCGAGGGACTCGGCGTGGACGATCTCCAGGACGTCCTCCAGGGTGAGCGGCTCGAAGTAGAGCCGGTCGGAGGTGTCGTAGTCGGTGGAGACGGTCTCCGGGTTGCAGTTGACCATGACGGTCTCGTAGCCCGCGTCGCTGAGCGCGAAGGAGGCGTGCACGCAGGAGTAGTCGAACTCGATGCCCTGGCCGATGCGGTTCGGGCCCGAGCCGAGGATGATCACCGCGGGCTTCTCGCGCGGCGCGACCTCGGACTCCTCGTCGTAGGAGGAGTAGAAGTACGGCGTCTTCGCGGCGAACTCGGCGGCGCAGGTGTCGACCGTCTTGTAGACCGGGCGGACGCCCAGGGCGTGCCGGACCTCGCGCACCACCTCCTCGCGCAGTCCGCGGATCTCGGCGATCTGCGCGTCGGAGAAGCCGTGCCGCTTGGCCTCGCCGAGCAGCTCCGGGGTGAGGTCGTCGGCGGCGGTCAGCTCGTCCGCGATCTCCTTGATGAGGAAGAGCTGGTCGACGAACCACGGGTCGATCTTCGTGGCGTCGAAGACCTCCTGCGGCGTGGCGCCGGCGCGGATGGCCTGCATGACGGTGTTGATGCGGCCGTCGGTGGGGCGCACGGCGGCGCGCAGCAGCGTGTACTTGTCGCCGGGCCTGCCGGTGAAGGAGAACTGGCTGCCCTTCTTCTCCAGGGAGCGCAGCGCCTTCTGCAGGGCCTCGGTGAAGTTGCGGCCGATGGCCATGGCCTCGCCGACCGACTTCATGGTCGTGGTCAGCGTCGAGTCGGCCTGCGGGAACTTCTCGAAGGCGAAGCGCGGTGCCTTGACGACCACGTAGTCGAGTGTCGGCTCGAAGGAGGCCGGGGTCTTCTCGGTGATGTCGTTGGGGATCTCATCGAGCGTGTAGCCCACGGCCAGCTTCGCGGCGATCTTCGCGATCGGGAAGCCGGTGGCCTTGGACGCGAGCGCGGAGGACCGCGAGACGCGCGGGTTCATCTCGATGACGATCACGCGGCCGTCGACCGGGTTGACCGCGAACTGGATGTTGCAGCCGCCGGTGTCGACGCCCACCTCGCGGATGATCGCGATGCCGACGTCCCGCAGGATCTGGTACTCGCGGTCGGTGAGGGTCATCGAGGGCGCGACGGTGATCGAGTCGCCGGTGTGCACGCCCATCGGGTCGAAGTTCTCGATGGAGCAGACGACCACGACGTTGTCGTTCTTGTCGCGCATCAGCTCCAGCTCGTACTCCTTCCAGCCGAGGATGGACTCCTCCAGGAGCACCTCGGTGGTCGGCGAGAGCGTGAGGCCCTGGCCCGCGATGCGGCGCAGCTCGTCCTCGTTGTGCGCGAAGCCGGATCCTGCGCCGCCCATGGTGAAGGAGGGGCGCACGACGACCGGGTAGCCGCCCAGCTCGTCGACGCCCTTGAGGACGTCGTCCATGGAGTGGCAGATCACGGAGCGTGCGGACTCGCCGTGGCCGATCTTCGTGCGGACGGCCTCGACGACCGCCTTGAAGAGGTCGCGGTCCTCGCCCTTGTTGATCGCCTCGACGTTGGCGCCGATCAGTTCGACGCCGTACTTCTCCAGGACGCCCTGCTCGTGCATGGAGATGGCGGTGTTGAGCGCGGTCTGGCCGCCGAGGGTGGGCAGGAGCGCGTCGGGGCGCTCCTTGGCGATGATCTTCTCGACGAACTCCGGGGTGATCGGCTCGACGTACGTGGCGTCGGCGATCTCCGGGTCGGTCATGATCGTCGCCGGGTTCGAGTTGACGAGGATGACGCGCAGGCCCTCGGACTTGAGGACGCGGCACGCCTGGGTCCCGGAGTAGTCGAACTCCGCGGCCTGGCCGATGACGATCGGGCCGGAGCCGATGACCAGGACGGACTGGATATCGGTGCGCTTAGGCACGCTGGCCCTCCATCAGGGAAGTGAAACGGTCGAAGAGGTACGCGGCGTCGTGCGGGCCGGCGGCCGCCTCGGGGTGGTACTGGACGCTGAACGCGGGCCGGTCGAGGAGCTGGAGCCCCTCCACCACCTGGTCGTTGAGGCACACGTGGGAGACCTCGGCGCGTCCGAAGGGGGTGTCGGAGACCCGGTCGAGCGGCGCGTCGACGGCGAAGCCGTGGTTGTGCGCGGTGACCTCGACCTTGCCCGTGGTGCGGTCCTGCACGGGCTGGTTGATGCCGCGGTGGCCGTACTTCAGCTTGTACGTGCCGAAGCCGAGGGCGCGGCCGAGGATCTGGTTGCCGAAGCAGATACCGAACAGCGGCGTCCCGCGCTCCAGGACCTCCCGCATGAGGGCGACGGGGCCGTCGGCGGTCGCCGGGTCGCCGGGGCCGTTGGAGAAGAACACGCCGTCGGGGTTGACGGCGTAGACGTCCTCCGCGGTCGCGGTGGCGGGCAGGACGTGCACCTCGATGCCGCGCTCGGCCATGCGGTGCGGGGTCATGCCCTTGATGCCGAGGTCGACGGCGGCGACGGTGAAGCGCGCGGCGCCGATGGGCAGGGCTTCGCCGCCGGGGCCGATCGCCGGGACGACGTACGTCTCCTTGGTGGCGACCTCCGCGGAGAGGTTCGCGCCCTTCATCTGCGGCTGCGCCTGCACCTGGGCGAGCAGTTCGGCGTCGGGGGCGATCGCGTCGCCGGAGAAGACACCGACGCGCATGGCGCCGCGCTCGCGCAGGTGGCGGGTGAGGGCGCGGGTGTCGACGCCGCTGATGCCGACGACGCCCTGGCGCCGCAGCTCCTCGTCGAGGGAGCGCCGGGAGCGCCAGTTGGAGGGCACCCGGGCGGGGTCGCGGACCACGTAACCGGCGACCCAGATCCGCTGCGACTCGGGGTCCTCGTCGTTGACACCGGTGTTGCCGACGTGCGGCGCGGTCATCACGACGACCTGACGGTGGTACGAGGGGTCGGTGAGGGTCTCCTGGTAGCCGGTCATGCCGGTGGAGAAGACGGCCTCGCCGAAGGTCTCCCCCACGGCCCCGTAGGCACGCCCGCGGAAGACTCGGCCGTCCTCCAGGACGAGTACAGCGGGAGGCGCCGCCTTCCTCTGCGAGGCGTTCCCCTGAGTGGAGGTCGTCATCGTGCGCCTTCCGTTTCCGTCGTGCTGTGGATCCCGGCACCGGTGCCGTCGATCTCGGTGTTGTCGATCATGTTGTTCAGGGCCTCGACCCAGTCGGCCTGCTCCGCGGCGTGGTCGGAGCGGAAGCCGGAGTCGATCAGCTTGTCGCCGTGCGCCCAGGTGACGATCAGCAGGCCGCCCTCGGTGAGGACCTTGCCCGCGATGCCCTTGTCGAGCCGGGCCTCGCGCAGGGCCTGCTTCGGGATGAAGAAGTCCCGCGCCCCGGGGCGGACGACGTCCAGGCCCGCCTCGGTGAGGGTCAGCTCCACGCGGCTGCGGGTGCCCAGGCCGTGCGCCACGATGCGGTCCAGCCACTGGCCCGCGGTGGTCGAGCCGTGGTAGCGGCCGGTCAGCTCAAGTTTCGTCGCACCGGGCTCGGACGGCGCCTCGGCGAGGTCGGGCAGGTCGCTCTGGAGGGTGCCGCGCCACTTCCAGCCCTCGCGCATCAGCCAGTAGACGAGCGCGATGAAGAGCAGGATTCCGACGACCCAGCCGGCCCGCGCGGCCCAGTCGGTGACCTGCGCGGACTTCTCGTCGGCGGCCAGCTGGGGCAGGGCGGAGGAGGTGAGCAGATGCGTTGCGGTCACTGAAGCTTCCCGTCGACGAGCGTGGCCCGACCCCGGAGCCAGGTGTGCGTGACGCGTCCCGGAAGCTCACGGCCCTCGTAGGGGGTGTTGCGGCTCCGGGAGGCGAAGCCCGCGGGGTCCACCTCTCCACGGTATGCCGGATCGACGAGGGTGAGGTTGGCGGGCTCGCCGGGCGCCACCGGACGGCCCTGGCCGCGCGCCTGCCCGATCTCGGCGGGCTTGGCGGACATCCGGTCCGCGACCCCGGCCCAGGTGAGCAGGCCGGTGTCGACCATCGTGTGCTGGACGACCGAGAGGGCGGTCTCCAGGCCCACCATGCCCATGGCCGCCGCGGCCCACTCGCAGTCCTTGTCCTCGTGCGGGTGCGGGGCGTGGTCGGTGGCGACGATGTCGATGGTGCCGTCGGCCAGGGCCTCACGCAGCGCCATGACGTCGGCCTCCGTGCGCAGCGGCGGGTTGACCTTGTAGACCGGGTTGTAGGAGCGGACCAGCTCGTCGGTGAGGAGCAGGTGGTGCGGGGTGACCTCGGCGGTGACGTCGATGCCGCGGGACTTGGCCCAGCGCACGATCTCGACGGAGCCGGCCGTGGACAGGTGGCAGATGTGCACCCGGGAGCCGACGTGCTCGGCGAGCAGCACGTCCCGGGCGATGATCGACTCCTCGGCGACGGCGGGCCAGCCGCCGAGCCCCAGCTCCGCGGAGACGACGCCCTCGTTCATCTGGGCGCCCTCGGTGAGCCGCGGCTCCTGGGCGTGCTGGGCGACGACGCCGCCGAACGCCTTCACGTACTCCAGGGCACGCCGCATCATCACCGCGTCGTCGACGCACTTGCCGTCGTCGGAGAAGACGGTGACCCCGGCGGCCGACTCGTGCATGGCGCCCAGCTCGGCGAGCTTCTTGCCCTCGAGGCCGACGGTGACGGCGCCGATGGGCTGCACGTCGCAGTAGCCGGACTCCTTGCCGAGCCGCCAGACCTGCTCGACGACGCCCGCGGTGTCGGCGACCGGGAAGGTGTTGGCCATCGCGAACACCGTCGTGTAGCCGCCGCTGGCGGCCGCGCGGGTGCCGGTGAGGACGGTCTCGGAGTCCTCGCGGCCGGGCTCGCGCAGATGGGTGTGCAGATCGACCAGGCCCGGCAGGAGGACCTTGCCGTCGGCCTCGACGACGGTGGCGCCCTCGGCGCTCAGCCCCGCGCCCACGGCCTCGATCGTCTCGCCGTCGATCAGCACGTCCTGCGGCTCGCCGCCGAGCACCCGCGCACCACGGATAAGGATCTTGCTCATGACTTTTACTTCTCCTCGGTACGGGTGTGGGTGACGGCGGGCTCCTGGCCGCCGAGCAGCAGATAGAGGACGGCCATGCGGATGGAGACGCCGTTGGCGACCTGCTCGACGACCGTGCAGCGGTCGGAGTCGGCGACCTCGGCGGTGATCTCCATGCCGCGGACCATCGGGCCCGGGTGCATCACGATCGCGTGGTCGGGCATCTTGGCCATGCGGTCGCCGTCGAGGCCGTAGCGGCGCGAGTACTCGCGCTCGGTCGGGAAGAACGCCGCGTTCATGCGCTCGCGCTGGACGCGCAGCATCATCACCGCGTCGGACTTCGGCAGGACGCGGTCCAGGTCGTACGAGACCTCGCACGGCCAGTGCCCGATCCCGACCGGCACCAGGGTGGGCGGGGCGACGAGGGTGACCTCGGCGCCGAGGGTGTGCAGCAGGTCGACGTTGGAGCGGGCGACGCGGCTGTGCAGCACGTCCCCGACGATCGTGATCCGCTTGCCGCTCAGGTCCTGCCCGATGCCGATGTCGCGGCCCACGAGGCGGCGGCGCATGGTGAAGGCGTCGAGCAGGGCCTGCGTGGGGTGCTGGTGGGTGCCGTCACCTGCGTTGATGACGGCCGCGTCGACCCAGCCGGAGTTCGCGAGTGTGTACGGCGCGCCGGAGGCCCCGTGCCGGATGACGACGGCGTCGACCCCCATGGCCTCCAGGGTCTGCGCGGTGTCCTTCAGGGACTCCCCCTTGGAGACGCTCGACCCCTTGGCGCTGAAGTTGATGACGTCGGCGGACAGCCGCTTCTCGGCGGCCTCGAACGAGATCCGGGTGCGGGTCGAGTCCTCGAAGAAGAGGTTGACGACGGTACGGCCGCGCAGCGTCGGCAGTTTCTTGATCGGCCGGTCGGCGACGCGGGCCATCTCCTCGGCGGTGTCGAGGATGAGGACGGCGTCGTCGCGGGTGAGGTCGGCGGCCGAGATGAGGTGTCGCATCATCGGGTGGGCTCCGTGGGATTTCAGGTGTGCGGAGGCCTGGGGAGGTCCCTGGGCCGGGCAGCGGACGCGCGGGCGCGCGTCAGTACGGACCCGACGGGTCCGGTACCGGTACGGGGCGGGCTACTGCTCGCCGGCCGCGGTGGTCGGCTTGGCACCGAGCAGCACGGCGTCGCGGCCGTCCTCCTCGGCGAGCTGGACCTTGACCGTCTCCCGCAGCGACGTCGGGAGGTTCTTGCCGACGTAGTCGGCGCGGATGGGCAGTTCTCGGTGGCCGCGGTCGACGAGGACGGCGAGCTGCACCGCGCGCGGGCGGCCGATGTCGTTCAGGGCGTCGAGGGCGGCGCGGATGGTGCGGCCGGAGAACAGCACGTCGTCGACGAGGACGACCAGGCGGCCGTCGATGCCGTCACCGGGGATCTCGGTGCGGGCGAGCGCGCGCGGCGGGTGCATGCGCAGGTCGTCGCGGTACATCGTGATGTCGAGGGAGCCGACGGGGACCTTGCGGCCGGTGATCTCCTCGAGCTTGGCGGCGAGCCGCCTGCCGAGGAAGACGCCGCGGGTCGGAATGCCGAGCAGCACCACGTCGTCCGCGCCCTTGGCGCGCTCCACGATTTCGTGGGCGATACGGGTCAACACCCGTGCGATGTCCGGGCCTTCGAGAACGGGCCGCGGCACACCGGAGGCATGCGTGTCCATGAAAACGGACCTCCTTCTCCGCCTCACGGGACGGACTTTAAAGGACGTCTAATATGCGCCAGTCGGCGCCTACAGCGTCTTTCACGGTACCAGCAACGGCAACGCGGGCCGTCACCTCCCCCTCGGAAGGGGTCCTCGGACCCATTCGGCTTGACGCAGCCAAGTAACGCTGCGTAACCTCACAGTGAGTCACCAGCAGCGCGGCGGAGCCGCACGTTGTCACAGCGTCCGGGGAGCTATATGTCCAGCGAATACGCCAAACAGCTCGGGGCCAAGCTCCGCGCCATCCGTACCCAGCAGGGCCTTTCCCTCCACGGTGTCGAGGAGAAGTCCCAGGGTCGCTGGAAGGCGGTCGTGGTGGGGTCGTACGAGCGCGGCGACCGCGCCGTGACCGTGCAGCGCCTCGCCGAGCTGGCGGATTTCTACGGCGTTCCGGTGCAGGAACTGCTGCCCGGCACCCCGCCCGGCGGCGCCGCCGAGCCGCCGCCCAAGCTGGTCCTGGACCTGGAGCGCCTCGCCCACGTCCCCGCGGAGAAGGCGGGCCCGCTCCAGCGGTATGCCGCCACGATCCAGTCGCAGCGCGGTGACTACAACGGCAAGGTGCTCTCCATCCGCCAGGACGACCTGCGCACCCTCGCCGTCATCTACGACCAGTCGCCGTCGGTGCTCACCGAGCAGCTGATCAGCTGGGGCGTCCTGGACGCCGACGCGCGCCGCGCCGTGGCTCACGAAGAGGTCTGAGCCCGTCACGGGCGATTCCCGCAGAAACGTGCCGCCGGGGTGGCCGGAAACCCAGAGAGGGTTTCCGGCCACCCCGGCGGCTTTGTCATGCCCGGTGGATTTCACCGTACGGAAAAAACCCCGGAGGGCCCGCGGCCGTATTGGCCGCGGGCCCTCCGGGGTACCGCGAAAACGAACTGGCGCTATGCGTCCCGGCGAAGACCCGGCTTGAGGTCCTTGAACCGACCGAGCAGCCCATTCACGAAAGCGGGCGAATCATCGGTCGAGAACTCCTTGGCGAGCTGAACGGCCTCGTCGAGGACGACGGCGTCGGGCGTGCCGTCCACCCAGACCAGTTCGTACGCGCCGAGCCGCAGGATGTTCCGGTCGACGACCGGCATGCGGTCGAGCGTCCATCCCACGGCGTACTGGGAGATCAGCTCGTCGATGCGGGCCGCGTACTGCTCGTAGCCCTCGACCAGCTCCATCGTGTACTCGCTCACCGGCGGCTGCCGGGTGTCGGTCCGCGAGTGGCGCACCCAGTCCGCGAGCACGGTGAGCACGTCGACGCCACGCTGGTCGGCCTCGAAGAGGATCTGGAAGGCGCGCTTGCGGGCCGTGTTACGGGCGGCCACGGTTAGCTGTTCACCCGGCCGAGGTAGCCGCTGTCGCGGGTGTCGACCTTGATCTTCTCGCCGGTGGTGATGAACAGCGGCACGTTGATCTGGTGGCCGGTCTCCAGGATGGCGGGCTTGGTGCCACCGGTGGAGCGGTCACCCTGGACGCCCGGCTCGGTCTCCTGGATCGTCAGCTCGACGGCGGCGGGCAGCTCGACGAAGAGCACCTCGCCCTCGTGCTGCGCGACCGTGGCGGTGAAGCCCTCGATCAGGAAGTTCGCGGCGTCGCCGACGGCCTTCTTGTCGATGTGCAGCTGGTCGTAGGTCTCCATGTCCATGAAGACGAAGTACTCGCCGTCCATGTACGAGAACTGCATGTCGCGCTTGTCGACAGTGGCCGTCTCGACCTTGACGCCGGCGTTGAACGTCTTGTCGACGACCTTGCCGGAGAGCACGTTCTTCAGCTTGGTGCGCACGAAGGCAGGGCCCTTGCCGGGCTTGACGTGCTGGAACTCGACGACGGACCAGAGCTGGCCCCCGTCGAGCTTGAGCACCATGCCGTTCTTGAGGTCGTTCGTGGAAGCCACGGTTGCGGAATCTCCTGGACTGACGTGGACGACCCCGGCGCACGCGCTACAGCGCGAGCAGCTCCTTGGTCGTGATGGTGAGTAGCTCGGGTCCGCCGTCCGCCTCGCAGCGGACGACGAGCGTGTCATCGATCCGGACCCCGCCCCGGCCCGGGAGGTGAACCCCCGGTTCGACGGTGACCGGCACGCAAGCGTCCAGTTTACCCATGGCCGCGGGCGCCAACTGCGGGTCCTCACTGATTTCGAGCCCCACACCGTGTCCGGTGCGTGCGGGGAGGCCCTCCGCGTACCCGGCGCCCGCAAGCACGAGCCGGGCCGCGCGGTCCACGTCCCGGCAGGCGGCGCCGGGTGTGAGGGCCTCACGCCCGGCCCGCTGCGCCGCGAAGACGACGTCGTACAGCTCGATCTGCCAGTCCGCGGGAGAGGTCCCGATCACGAAGGTCCGCCCGACCTCGCTGCGGTATCCGCGGTACGCGGCGCCGAGGCACACGGACAGGAAGTCCCCCTCCTCCACGCGCCGGTCGGTGGGGCGGTGGCCGCCGCGACCCGAGTGCGGCCCGGTGGCCACGGAGGTCGGGAAGGCGGCGCCGTCCGCGCCGTGGTCGACGAGGCGCCGCTCCAGCTCCAGGGCGAGATGACGCTCGGTGCGCCCCACCAGGATCGACTCCAGAAGCTCCCCGAGGGCCTGGTCGGCGATCTCCGCCGCGATCCGCAGACAGGAGATCTCCTCCTCGTCCTTGACCAGGCGCAGCTGCTCCACGCCGCGCGCGAGGTCGACCAGGCGGAGCCGGGGCGCCACGGACGCCAGGGCCCGGTGCCGGGCCACGCTCAGATGGTGCTCCTCGACGGCGAGGGACTCCGCGCCCTGCGCCGCCGCCTGCCCGGCCCCCGCGACGGCGGCGTCCCCGTCCGGTGTGTCCAGGACCCGGGTGCGCAGCTCGGCGTCGGGCCGCTCAGGACCGTCCTCGTCGCCCGGCGGCCGCGGACACAGCAGGACGTCCTCGGGCCCGCCGAGCAGGAGGGCGGCCCCGGTGGGCGCCGCGCCCGCGAGATAGCGGATGTTCGCGGGCCGCGACACCAGGGCCGCGCCACCGCCCGCGCACCGCTGTCTGAGCCGCTCCCGCCGTGCCGCGTACACCTCTGACATGGGGCGAGCCTAAGAGCGCGCCCCTGCCGGGGCCGGTTCAGCGCGTCCGACCGGGCGTCGGCGCCGCGCGTACGAGGGGGTGGGGACGCGGTGGTTGACGGCGCGAAGGCGCCCGCGTCCGCGCCTTGCGGCCCGGGTCTACCACTTCGGCGGGCTGGTGAGAGCCCTGGTCAGGACCTCGTCCAGGAGGCTGGCCGTGGCGGGGACGTCGAGCTGGGAGTTGTCGATGATGGGTAGGCCCGAGCCGTACCAGCCGGCCATGCGGCCGTGGATGCGGGCCACCTCCTCGTCCGTGAGGCGGCGGTTGCCCGAGCGCTGGGCGTTGCGCTCCAGGACGATCTCCAGGCCGGGGAGCAGGACGACGGGCAGCAGGCCCGGGCCCACGTGCCGCTTCCAGCCGCCGAGGCCGACGACCGGGCGGTCGGGGAAGACGGCGTCGTCGAGAACGCAGGAGATCCCGTTGGCCAGGAAGTTCCGGGCGGCGAAGCCGCAGGTGCGGCGGGCGAGGCGGTACTGCGCCTCGGAGTTGTCGTTCCACCCCGTCTGGGGGTCGGCGAAGCCGGAGCGCACCCATTCGCGGACGTCGTCGAGGCTGATGTGGGCCGTCGGCACGCGGCGGTGCTCGGCCCAGTACTTGGCGACGCTGGTCTTGCCCGCGCCCGCGGGGCCGATGAGGAGCACGGCGAGGGTCGTGGAGCCCGTGTCGGCGGGGGCCGGGCCGGGAGGCGGGCTGGGCACGGCGACGGGGCCGCCGGGCGGGAGCTGGATGTGGCTCGTGGTGTCGCGGACGGGCGGCGCCGGGGCTTGGTGCGCGGCGTGCGGGGCCGCGTGGGGGTGGGGCGCTCCGCCCGGGGTGTGGGGGGCCACCGGGGCGTGCGGGGCGCCGGGGGCCTGCGGGGCCCCTGGGGCGTGCGCCGCGCTCGGCAGGGGGGCGCGGCCCCCGGGGTGCGGCGCGGGGCCGGAGGAGGTGGCGGCGAAGCCCGGCGCGGGCGCGCCGACGGGCATCGCGCCCGGGTGCGGGGCGCTCGGGTGGTGGGCGGCCGTCGTCCAGCCGGTGGCCGGTCCGTGCCCCGGCTGAGGGGGCGGCGGCAGCGGAGACCCCACGGTGTGCTGCATCCGGTGCCACTCCGTCTCGTGCGACTGACCTGGTACGGGCGGCGGGGCCACCCGCATTGAACGGTACCGTCCCCGGCCGACGTTGTGTGAACGGCCGGGACGGCGCCGAAGTGCCCGTGGCTTGTTTCGCCCCGCCCGCGCGCGGGCGGGGCGAACGGTCAGTCGGCGATCTCGCCGTACGCGGCGAGCAGCACCGCGGGATCCGGCCCCTCCAGGACCGTCGGCTTGCCGAGGCCGTCGAGGACGATGAAGCGCAGCAGGTCGCCACGCGACTTCTTGTCGACCTTCATCGTCTCCAGGAGCTTGGGCCACTGGTCGTAGCGGTAGCTCAGGGGCAGGCCGACGGACTCCAGGACCGTGCGGTGCCGGTCCGCCGTCCGGTCGTCCAACCGCCCGGCCAGTCGGCCGAGTTCGGCCGCGAAGTGCATGCCCACGGCGACGGCCGCGCCGTGCCGCCACTTGTAGCGTTCGTTCTTCTCGATGGCGTGCGCCAGGGTGTGGCCGTAGTTGAGGATCTCGCGCCGGCCGGACTCCTTGAGGTCGCCGGAGACGACGTCGGCCTTGACCCTGATGGAGCGCTCGATCAGCTCGGCGGTGTGCGGGCCCTCGGGCGTGCGGGCCGCCTGCGGGTCGGCCTCGATCAGGTCGAGGATCACGGGGTCCGCGATGAACCCGGCCTTGATGATCTCCGCGAGTCCGGAGACGTAGTCGTTCACCGGCAGCGAGTCGAGCGCCGCGAGGTCGCAGAGCACGCCCGCGGGCGGGTGGAAGGAGCCCACCAGGTTCTTGCCCTCGGCGGTGTTGATGCCGGTCTTCCCGCCGACCGCCGCGTCGACCATGGCGAGCACGGTCGTGGGGATCGCGATCCAGCGCACCCCGCGCAGCCAGGTCGCCGCCACGAAGCCGGCGAGGTCGGTGCTGGCGCCGCCGCCCACGCCGACGATCACGTCGGTGCGGGTGAAGCCGGACTGGCCGAGCGCCTTCCAGCAGTAGGCGGCGACCTCGGCGGTCTTGGCCTCCTCGGCGTTGGGCACCTGGATGGCCACGGCCTCGTACCCCTGGTCCGCCAGGTCCTGGCGGAGCGCGTCGCCGGTGTCGGCGAGCGCCTCGGGGTGGATGACGGCCACGCGCTTGGCCGAGTCGCCGATCAGGCCGCCCAGCTCGCCGAGCAGCCGGCGCCCGACGAGCACCTCGTACGGGTCCGTGCCCGCCGTGCCGCCGACGGGGATCCGCGTCACTGCCTCACTCATGCTTCTGTCAACTCCAGGGCGTCGAGGACCGCTTCCGCGACCTCCTCGGGGGTCCGGCCGTCGGTGGCGACCACGGCACGGGCGACTTCTTCGTACAGGTGGCGGCGTGCTTCCATCAGCTCGCGCCACTGCTTGCGCGGGTTGACGGCGAGCAGCGGCCGGGCGGCGCCGAGGCCGACGCGGCGGACCGCCTCCTCGACGTCCATCGAGAGGTAGACGACGGGCAGGCCGCGCAGCAGCGACCGGGTGCCCTCGTCGAGGATCGCGCCGCCGCCGAGGCCGAGGACTCCCTCGTGCTCGGCGACGGCGACGCGCACCGCCGCGCGCTCCAGGGCGCGGAAGTGCTCCTCGCCGTCCTCGACGAAGATGTCGGAGATCTCGCGGCCCTGGGCCGTGACGATGTCGGCGTCGGTGTCGCGGTAGGGCAGGCCGAGCCGCTCGGCGAGCAGCCCGCCGACGGTGGACTTGCCGGAGCCCATGGGCCCGACGAGCACGACGCGCGGCGCGTGGGCGCCTTCCGTTCCCTGACCGCTCACCGGATCTGGAGGTGGTCGAGGTACGACGTCACGTTGCGCCGGGTCTCCGGCACGCTGTCACCGCCGAACTTCTCCGCGACCGCGTCCGCGAGGACGAGGGCGACCATCGCCTCGGCGACGATCCCGGCGGCCGGGACCGCGCACACGTCGGAGCGCTGGTGGTGGGCCTTCGTGGCCTCGCCGGTGGCGACGTCGACCGTGGCCAGCGCGCGCGGCACCGTCGCGATCGGCTTCATCGCGGCACGGACGCGCAGCAGCTCACCCGTGGTCAGACCGCCCTCGGTGCCGCCGGAGCGGCCGGTGGTGCGCTTGATGCCGTCGTCCGTGGAGACGATCTCGTCGTGTGCCTGCGAGCCGGGCACCCGGGCCAGCTCGAAGCCGTCGCCGACCTCGACGCCCTTGATCGCCTGGATGCCCATCAGGGCCGCGGCCAGGCGCGCGTCCAGACGGCGGTCCCAGTGCACGTGCGAGCCGAGGCCCACCGGTACCCCGTACGCGAGCACCTCGACGACGCCGCCGAGGGTGTCGCCGTCCTTGTGGGCCTGGTCGATCTCCGCGACCATCGATTTCGACGCGTCGGCGTCCAGGCAGCGCACGGGGTCGGCGTCCAGGCGCTCCACGTCGGCGGGCGTCGGGTACACCCCGTACGGGGCCTTGGCCTTCGCCAGCTCCACGACGTGGGAGACGATCTCGATCCCGGCCGTCTCCTTCAGGTACGAGCGGGCCACCGCGCCGAGCGCGACACGGGCCGCGGTCTCGCGGGCGGAGGCGCGCTCCAGGATGGGCCGGGCCTCCTCGAAACCGTACTTCTGCATGCCCGCGAGGTCGGCGTGGCCGGGGCGGGGGCGGGTCAGCGGCGCGTTGCGCGCCAGCTCCGCCAGCTCGGCCGGGTCGACGGGGTCGGCCGCCATGACCTGCTCCCACTTGGGCCACTCGGTGTTGCCCACCATGACCGCGACGGGCGAACCCATGGTCAGGCCGTGCCGCACGCCGCCGATGAAGGTGACCTCGTCACGCTCGAACTTCATCCGGGCGCCGCGTCCATAGCCGAGGCGGCGCCGGGCCAGGTGGTCCGCCACCATCTCCGTGGTGATCGGCACGCCGGCGGGAAGCCCCTCCAGCGTCGCGACGAGTGCGGGGCCGTGGGACTCCCCCGCGGTCAGCCAGCGCAACCTGCTCAACGGTGCTCCTCCTGCTCGCGCCTGGAACTGCGACGGCGCGACCGGGTGCGCGGCCTGGCCCGCCTCCCCTGATCCTCCCACGTCCGGCGCCCCGCCCCGGCCCCGGTCCGGTCCGCGGACACGGGATGGGCAAGTCCGGGCCGCGGCTCAGCGCGCGGCCAGCGCCTGTTCGCCCGCCTTGCGCATGGCGTCAAGCGGCGCGGGCGAGTGCCGGGTCATCTGCTCGACTTGCAGGACGGCCTGGTGCACGAGCAGGTCCAGGCCGCTGACGACGGCCCCGCCGTACGCCGACCAGCGGGCCGCGAGGTCGGTGGGCCACGGGTCGTAGAGCACGTCGAAGAGCGTGGCGGGCCGCTCGGGCACGGCGTGGGACAGGGCGTCCGTGCTGCCCGCGGGGGTGGTGGCGATCACCAGGGGCGCCCGCAGCGCCTCCTCGGCGTCCGCCCAGTCGGCGGTGCGCACCTCGATGTCGAGCCGCTCGCCCCACTGCCGCATCTCGGCGGCGCGCTCCGCACTGCGGACGTACGTGACGACCTCGCCGGTGCAGATCCGCGCGAGCGCGGCGAGGGCGGACGACGCGGTGGCGCCCGCGCCCAGGATCGCGGCGGACTCGACCTGCTCGATGCCGCGCTCGCGCAGCGCCGCGACCATGCCGGGGATGTCGGTGTTGTCACCGACGAGCCGCCCGTCGTCCGCGCGCACGACCGTGTTGACAGCCTCCACGGACGCGGCGGTCTCGCTGACCTCGTCGAGCAGCGGCATCACGGCACGCTTCAGCGGCATCGTCAGCGAGAGCCCCGCCCACTCGGGCCCGAGCCGCTCGACGAAGCCGGGCAGCGCCGCCTCGTCGACCTCGAAGCGGTCGTAACGCCACTCGGCGAGGCCCAGCTCCTGGTACGCGGCGCGGTGCAGCACCGGGGAGAGGGAGTGGGCGATGGGCGATCCGAGTACGGCCGCCCGGTGCCGGGCCTCAGCCGCCTGTGCTCGCATTGAACTTGTCCTTCAGCTTCAAGAATTCGGAGTGGGTCTTGGCGAATTCGGTCTTGTTCATGCCGTCGGTGGCGACGAAGTAGAGCCAGCCGTCCGTCGTCGGGTTGAGCGCCGCCTTCAGCGCCACCTCTCCCGGATTTCCGATGGGGCCGGGCGGCAGTCCCGTGTGCTTGTACGTGTTGTACGGGTCGGGATTGGTCTTGATCTCGCTCTCGCTGATCTTGATCTTGCTCTGACCCATCAGGTAATTGAAGGTCGAGTCGAACTGGAGAAAACCGACCGTCTCCATGTTGCCGGGCTTCAGGCGGTTGTAGATGACCTCCGCCATCTTGCGGAAGTCCTCATGCGTCTTGCCCTCGGCCTGGACCAGGCTCGCGACCGTGATCAGCTCGAACGGGTTCTTGAGCTTCAGCTCCCTGGCCTTGGCCTCGACGCCCAACTCGTCGTATTCCTCGGTGGCTTGGGCGACCATTTTCTTCAGGACGTCCTCGGGCTTCTGACCCTTGGCCACCGGATAGCTGGAGGGGTAGAGGAAGCCTTCCAAGGGGTCCTTGACCTTGCTGCCCACATGGGCGGCGGCCCACTGGGGAAGGCCGAGCTGCTTCCAGTTCTTGAGGGCGATGTTCTTCGTCGTGCCCTCGTCGAGTTCGAGCCGCTCGTCGATCTTCTTGTACACCCACCCATTCCGCTTGCCTTCCGGAATGATGAGGTTGTTGCGGCTCTTCGGGTTGAGCATCATTTCGAGGGCGGAGGCGGCCGACATCTCTTTGTTCAGCGTGTAGACGCCCGCCTGGATCTTCTGCCCGTCGGGATTCTTGCCCTGCGCGGAGACGAACGCGTCGACGCTCTTGACGACTCCGGCGTCCTTGAGCACCTGGCCGATCGCGCCGCCGGTGGCGCCCTTGTCGATCGTGACCGTCGCCTTGGCGTCGGTGCCGTCGCCCGCGTAGTCGGGGGCCGTGCCGAAACGATCCTGGTAGAACTGGTAGCCGAAGTACCCGACCCCGCCGATGCCGCCCGCGAACACCGCGGCCACGACCAGGCAGGCGCAGCCGTTCCGCCGCTTCTTGGGTTTCTTGCCGCCGCGGCCGCGGCGCTCGCTCCGGCTGCCGCGGCCCGCCTCTTCCTGGTCCTCGTCCTCGTCGCCGCCCGCGAAGAACGCGTGCTCGCCCTGGTCGGGGCCGGGATCCCAGCCGGTCTCGTGGTCGGGCTCGGGGGCGGGGCGGCGCCGGCCCGGCGGCTCGGGCGGCGGGTACGCCTCGGGCGTGCCGTAGAGGTCGGGGCGCTCCTCGCCGTACGCGGCGGGCTGCTGCCCGTAGGGGTCGGCCGGGTCGCCGCCGTAGGGGACCTGGCCCGGCCGGCCGGTGTTCCAGCCGTCGTGCGGCTGGGGGTCGCCGTTGTACTGCGCCTGGTGGGGGTCGTACCCCTGCTGGTGGCCGTAGGACTGCTGCTGTCCCGCGTCCCACTCGCCGTACGGCTGCTGGGGGTGGGCCTGCTGCGGCTGCTGCGGGTGGTACTGCCCCTGGCCGCCGTAGGGGGGCTGGCCGTTCCCGGCCTGCTGCCCTCCCCATCCGCCGTCCCCGTACAACGGGTCCTCCGGATGCCACGGTTCGGAGCCTGGGCCCCGGCCATACTCAGTCATCGATCCCCTACGAGCCGCGAGGCGGGGGCCGCTGCCTGGATCCCAGGGCAACCGTTCCGTCTCTTGATGCTGCGCGGCGGCTGTTCGAACGCCGCCGCACCGCGCGGAACGTTACCGTATCGCGATCAGATGACCACTTCGACGCCCTCACCCGGAGCCTCGCCTGACGCCCGTTCGGACTCCAGGGCCTGCTGGAGGATGATGACCGCCGCGGCCTGATCGATCACAGACCTGCCCTTTTTGGACTTCACCCCGGAGGCGCGCAGGCCCTGACTGGCCGTCACTGTGGTCATCCTCTCGTCCACGAGCCTCACCGGAACGGGGGCGATCCCGGCGGCGAGCACCTGGGCGAAGGCACGGACCTTGACGGCGGCCGGGCCCTCGCCCCCCTTGAGGGAGCGAGGGAGTCCGACGACGACCTCGATGGGCTCGTACTCCTCGACGAGCTGGCGAAGGCGGCGATGGGCGGCCGGGACGTCCCGGCCGGGCACCGTCTCCACCGGCGTCGCGAGGATCCCGTCGGGGTCGCACGAGGCGACCCCGATCCGGGCGTCCCCGACGTCGAAGGCGAGACGGCGGCCTCGTCTGACGGAACTCATCAGGCGGTTTCGCCGACGAGACGCTCGACGGCGGCCATGGCGTCACCGACGGCCGCCACGTTCTGACCGCCGCCCTGGGCGACGTCCGGCTTGCCGCCGCCACCGCCGCCGAGGGTCTTGGCCGCGGTGCGGACCAGGTCGCCGGCCTTGAGACCGCGCTCGCGCGCGGCCTCGTTGGTGGCGATGACCGTGAGCGGCTTGCCGTTGGCCGAGGTGAACAGGGCGACCACGGCCGGGCGGTCGCCGGGGATGCGGCCGCGCACGTCGAGGACCAGCTTGCGCAGGTCGTCGGCCCCGGTGCCGTCCGGGACCTGGCCGGTGACCAGGGCGACGCCGTGGACGTCCTTGGCGCCCTTGGCGAGACCGGCGGCGGCCTGGAGGACCTTCTCCGCGCGGAACTTCTCGATCTCCTTCTCGGCGTCCTTCAGCTTGGCGAGCATGCCGGAGATCTTCTCGGGCAGCTCCTCGGGGCGGCCCTTGACCAGCTCCTGGAGCTGGGCGACGACCGTGTGCTCCTTGGCCAGGAAGTTGTACGCGTCCACGCCGACCAGGGCCTCGATGCGGCGCACGCCGGAGCCGATGGAGGACTCACCCAGCAGCTTCACCAGACCCAGCTGGGCGGTGTTGTGCACGTGGGTGCCGCCGCACAGCTCCTTGGAGAAGTCGCCGATGGTCACCACGCGCACGCGCTCGCCGTACTTCTCGCCGAACTCGGCGATGGCCCCGGCCTTCTTGGCCTCGTCCAGGGACATGACCTCGGCCTGGACGTCCAGCTCGCGCGCGAGGACCTCGTTGATCCGCTGCTCGACGTCCGTCATCACGGCCGTGGGCACGGCGGACGGCGAGCCGAAGTCGAACCGGAAGCGGCCCGGCTGGTTCTCGGAACCGGCCTGGGCGGCCGTCGGGCCGAGGGCGTCGCGCAGCGCCTGGTGCGTGAGGTGCGTGGCGGAGTGGGCGCGGGCGATGGCGCGGCGGCGGTGGGCGTCGATCGAGGCCCACGCGGGGGCGCCGACCGTGACCTCGCCGACCTGCACGACGCCCTTGTGGACGTGCACGCCCGGCACCGGCTTCTGGACGTCGCGGACCTCGATGACGGCGCCGCTGTCCAGGCGGATGCGGCCGGTGTCGCCGATCTGGCCACCGCCCTCGGCGTAGAACGGGGTGCGGTCCAGGACGACCTCGACCTCGTCGCCCTCGGTGGCGGCGGGCGAGGAGACGCCGTTGACCAGGAGGCCGACGATCACGGCCTCGTTCTCGGTGAGGGCGTAGCCGGTGAAGTCGGTGGCGCCGGAGCTGTCGGCGATCTCGCGGTAGGCGCCCATGTCCGCGTGGCCGGTCTTCTTGGCCTGGGCGTCGGCCTTGGCGCGCTCCCGCTGCTCCTTCATCAGGCGGCGGAAGCCGTCCTCGTCGACCGAGAGCCCCTGCTCGGCGGCCATTTCGAGGGTGAGGTCGATCGGGAAGCCCCAGGTGTCGTGGAGCAGGAACGCCTTGTCGCCGGGCAGCACGGTGGAACCGGCGGCCTTGGTCTCGGTGACGGCGGTGTCGAGGATGTTCGTGCCGCCCTTGAGGGCCTTGAGGAAGGCGGCTTCCTCGGCGAGCGCGACGGTCTCGACGCGCTTGCGGTCGGTGAGCAGCTCCGGGTACTGCTCGCCCATGGTCTTGATGACCGTGTCGACCAGCTCGGCGACGACGGGACCGGTGGCGCCGAGCAGGCGCATGTTGCGGATGGCGCGGCGCATGATGCGACGCAGGACGTAGCCACGGCCCTCGTTGCCGGGCGTCACGCCGTCGCCGATGAGCATCACGGAGGTGCGCATGTGGTCGGCGACCACGCGCAGCGAGACGTCCGAGCCGTGCTCGGCGCCGTAGCGCACGCCGGTCAGCTCGGTGGCCTTGTCGATGACGACGCGCAGGGTGTCGGTCTCGTACATGTTCTGTACGCCCTGGAGGATCATCGCGAGACGCTCCAGGCCGAGACCCGTGTCGATGTTCTTCGACGGCAGGTCGCCGAGGATCGGGAAGTCCTCCTTGCCCTGGCCCGCGCCGCGCTCGTACTGCATGAAGACCAGGTTCCAGATCTCCACGTAGCGCTCGTCGTTGACCGCGGGGCCGCCCTCCTCGCCGAACTCGGGGCCGCGGTCGTAGTTGATCTCGGAGCAGGGGCCGCAGGGGCCGGGGACGCCCATGGACCAGAAGTTCGGGCCCATGCCCAGGCGCTGGATGCGCTCGGCGGGGACGCCGACCACGTCGCGCCAGATGCGCTCCGCCTCGTCGTCCTCCTTGTAGACGGTGATCCAGAGCTTCTCCGGGTCCAGGCCGTAACCGCCCTTGTCCTGGGGTGAGGTGAGCAGCTCCCAGGCGAGCTTGATCGCGCCTTCCTTGAAGTAGTCACCGAAGGAGAAGTTGCCGCACATCTGGAAGAACGTGCCGTGCCGGGTGGTCTTGCCGACCTCTTCGATGTCCGGCGTGCGCACGCACTTCTGGACGCTGGTGACGCGCGGGGCGGGCGGCTTGGTCTCCCCCAGGAAGTAGGGCTTGAAGGGCACCATGCCCGCGGGGACGAGGAGCAGCGTCGGGTCGTCCGCGATCAGTGACGCCGACGGCACGACCTTGTGCCCACGCTCCTCGAAGAAGCTCAGCCAGCGACGACGGATTTCAGCCGACTCCATCAGTGGTCCTCATTCCGGTTGTACGAGTACGTCGTGTCCGTCGTCTTCGCGAGGGACTTGGGGTTCTTCTTGGTGGCCGGCTCGACGAGGGCGAGGCGGCGCTGGGCCGGCAGCTCGGGGTCGACCGGGGCGTTCAGACCGAGGGCGTCGCCCAGCTCCGCCTCCCGCTCGGCCATGCCGTCGCGGACGTCGAGCGCGAAGTCCTTGAGCCGGTGCCCGGCCTCGACGGCCTTGTCGGCGGCCCGCGCGGCGAGGCTCTCCGGGGTGAGCTGCTTCAGCTTGCGGTTGACCTTGGTGGTGGCCCAGACCCCGGCGGCAGCGCCCGCGGTGAACCAGAACGTACGTCGGAACATCGCTGCGTCAGTCCCTCTTGTCCCTGTTGTTCCGCTTGCCCCGCCGTGCCGACGGGAGGGTGCGGCCCACGATCACCGTACGACGGGACGGCTTGGCGGGCACTTCCTTACGACTGATGGCCCGGCGCACTCCATAGCCGAACGCCGCGACCTTGACCAGGGGGCCGCCGAAGGTGGAGGCCACGGTGGTCGACAGCGCCGACGCGTTCGACGTGACCTCCTGGACGTCGGAGGCGATGGCGTCCACGCGGTCGATCTGGGTCTGCGCGGAGCGCACCGCCGTCGACGCGTCCGCGAGGAGCGGCACCGCCTGCTCGGTCACGTCCGCGACGAGCTTGGTGGTCGCCCTGAGCGTCTGCGCCAGCCTCGCCAGCGCCACCGCCAGGAAGGAGACCAGAATCGCCCAGAAGACGGCCACCAGGATCCCGGCCACCTCTCCACCGGACACTGTGCACCGCTCCCTGAGACACCGCCCTGGTTTCCAGGGTCGTCGAACGTCGAAAAGTCGTGCTCCGACCCTATCGCGCCGGGGCCCCGGCTCCGTACCGCATTACCGCACGCGGCACTTGAAGCGGGGGGAAGCCGCGGAACCGACGCGGACTGATTGTACGGACCGCGTACGCGTGAGTACGCTCCGTACGTCATGCGACGCCCTCAGCGCCCCGATCCCCGTCGGAACGATTCAGCAGCCGCCGCCGACCCGTCGTCCCCGCAGCCGGGGCCGGCGGCGCCCGCCCTCCTGGGGAACCTCCCCGCCGAACTCACCGCGTTCGTCGGCCGGGGCGCCGAACTGTCCGTCCTGACCGAGGCGTTGGCCGTCGGCCGCCTGGTCACGGTGACCGGGGTCGGGGGCGTCGGCAAGTCCCGGCTCGCGGCGCGGGCGGCCGCCGCGCTCCGGCCGCGCGACGGCGCCTGGCTGGTGGACCTTGACCCGGTGCGCGACCCCGAGCTGGTGGAGCACGCGGTGGCCGGCGCCCTGGAGCTGACGGACCACACCCGGCGCTCGCCCCGCCAGGTGCTGCTCGACCGGCTCGCCGGGCGGGAACTGCTGCTCGTGGTGGACGGGTTCGAGCACCTCGTGGCCGCCACCGCCTCGCTGGTGCGCGACCTCCTGGTGCGCTGCCCTGGCCTGCGGGTCCTCGCCGCCGGGCGCAGGCCGCTCGGCCTTGCGGGCGAGCGCGTCCTGCCGCTCGCGCCGATGGCGGAGCCCGACGCGGCCGCCCTGTTCGCGGACCGGGCCTCGGCCTGCCTGCCCGGCTTCGCCCTCGACGACGGGCACCGCACCGAGGTCCTGGAGGTGTGCCGCCGCCTGGACGGCATCCCGCTCGCCATCGAACTGGCCGCAGGACGCCTGCGGGCCCTGTCCCCGGGGCAGCTGCTCGCCCGCCTTGACGACCGCTTCCGGCTCCTGACCGGCGCCTCGCGCGACCTGCTGCCCCGGCACCAGACGCTGCGTACGGCGATCGGCTGGAGCCACGAGCTGTGCACGGCGCAGGAGCGGCTGCTGTGGGCGCGGCTCTCGGTGTTCTCCGGCCCCTTCGACCTGGAGGCCGTCGAGTACGTGTGCAGCGGCGACGGGCTGCTCGCCGACGAGGTGCTCGACGTCGTGGAGGAGCTGCTCGCGCAGTCGGTCCTCACCCGCGAGGAGAGCCCCACGGGCGTGCGCTACCGCATGCTCGACACCGTCAGGGCGTACGGCGCGGAGTGGCTGCGGGCTGCCGGGGACACCGCGCGGATGCGGCGCAGGCACCGCGACTGGTACATGGGGCTCGCCACCTGGTGCGAGCTGGACTGGTTCTCGCCCCGCCAGGCGGAGGTCGCCGTGCTCGTCGAGTGCGAGCTGCCCGATCTGCGAGCCGCCCTGGAGTTCTGCCTGACCGAGCCGGAGGAGACGCACCTCGGCCAGTACCTCGCGGGCACGCTGTGGTTCTGCTGGGTGGGCTGCGGGCGGCTCGCGGAGGGCAGGCACTGGCTGGACCGGGCCGTGGACCTGGAGGGCGAGGGGCCCGGCTGCGAGCAGTCACGCCTGAAGGCGCTGTGGGTGCTCGGCTATGTGGCGATCCTCCAGGGCGACACGGTGCCCGCCCTGTGCGCGCTCCAGGAGTGCCAGGACACCGCCGAGCGCACGGGCAGCGCCGTCGCGGCGGCGTACGCGGTGCACCGCCTGGGCTGTCTCGCCCTGGTCTCGGACGACATGCCGCGCGCGGAGCGGCTGCTGCGCACGGCCCTCGACGCGTACCGCAGCATCGGCGAGCTGAACAGCAACGTGCTGATGGGCCAGGTCGAGCTGGCGATGGCCCTGGCCTTCCAGGGAGCGCTCGGGGACGCCGTGGAGCTGTGCGAGGACGTGCGCCAGGTGTGCGAGGACCATGGCGAGCGCTGGACGCTCGCCTACGCGCTGTACGTCCTCGGGTACGCGGCGTGGACGCGGGGCGAGCCGGACCGCGCGCGCGAGCTGGTCTCGCGCTGCCTCGACCTCGACCACAGCTTCCACGACCTGCTCGGCACGGTCCTCGCGGTGGAGCTGCTCGCGCTGTTCACGGCCACGGAGGGGGACGCGGCGGAGGCCGCCGTGCTCCAGGGCGTGGCCTCGCGGATCTGGCCGTCGGTGGGGCTGCCGCTGTTCGGCTCGCGGTACTTCGGCGGCCCGCACGCGCTGTGCGAGGCGCGGGCCAGGGAGCGGCTCGGCGACGAGCTGTACGAGGCGCAGCTTCGGGCCGGCGCGCTGCTCCCGCCGGACGCGGCGGTGGCGCGGGCGCTGCGCCGGGGCCGGGCGGCGGCGCCGGGGGCGCGGCGCGGCCCGCGCGGGATCCCGGCCGAGGGCACGACCCCGCAAACGCGCGAACCCGCCGCCTCCCCGACCCGTAAGGGCGGGGAGACGACGGGCTGAGCCAGGTGAGGCTACGTCCGGGTCAGCGGGCGTAGTACTCGACGACGAGCTGCTCGTCGCAGATCACGGGGATCTCCTTGCGGTTCGGCTCGCGGTCCAGGCGGAAGGCCAGGGCCTTCAGGTTGACCTGGAGGTAGCGCGGGGTCTCGCCGTCGGCGGCGAAGCCACCCTCGCGCGCGACCTCGAACAGCGGCTTCTGGCGGCTGCGCTCGCGGACCATGACGACGTCGTCCGGCTTCACGCGGAAGGACGGCTTGTCGACCTTGTGGCCGTTGACCTCGATGTGGCCGTGGACGACCATCTGGCGGGCCTGGTAGATCGTGCGGGCGATGCCCGAACGCAGGACCAGGGCGTCGAGACGACGCTCCAGCTCGACGATCAGGGCCTCACCGGTCTTGCCCTGGACCTTGGAGGCACGCTCGTAGGCGCGGACGAGCTGGCGCTCGGACACGTCGTACTGCGCGCGCAGACGCTGCTTCTCGAGCAGACGGACCTTGTAGTCCGAGTTCTGCTTGCGGCCGCGACCGTGCTCGCCCGGCGGGTAGGGGCGGGCCTCGAAGTACTTGACGGCCTTCGGGGTCAGCGCGATGCCGAGGGCACGCGACTTCTTGACCTTGGGGCGGGACTGGTTCGCCATGAACCAAACACCTCTGCTCTTCTGTACGAAATCGGCTTCACCAGGGTTAGGGGAGGTCACATCCGCAGCCCGGGAAACCCGGCGGGTCCTTGAGGGACTCGCCCGGCAGCCGCTCCTGGGTCTGGGCACTATGTGCAGCACGCGAGTGGCCCACCGACCGCTTCCCCGGGGGGATGGTGGTGGGCTGCCCGCGACACCTTCGACGGTGCGCGACGCTCCTGGAGATCTCCGCCCTGGGGCCGGATCTCCGGCTGGATGTCCCGCTCTGGTGGCGCCGGTACGGGACCGGACGCGGGACTCAGCACTTCGGGGAATTCTACAGGCTGCTCAGGACCGCTTGCGACCGAGGTGCTTCCTGGTCCATTCCACCGCGTCCGCATAGCGCGCCTCGGTGCCGTGGCGGGTGGGGGTGTAGTACTCGCGGTCCTTGAGGGTGTCCGGGGCGTACTGCTGGGGGGCGATGCCCTCGGGCAGGTCGTGGGGGTACACATAGCCCTGGGCGTGGCCGAGCTTGGCCGCGCCCTTGTAGTGGCCGTCGCGCAGGTGGGGCGGGACGGGGCCGGCGTGGCCCTTGCGGACGTCCTCCAGGGCTGCGCCGATCGCGGTCGTCGCCGCGTTCGACTTCGGGGCGAGAGCCAGGGCGATCGTGGCGTGGCTCAGGGTCAGCGCGGCCTCGGGGAAGCCGATCATGGCGACGGCCTGGGCCGCGGCGACGGCGATGGGCAGGGCGCCGGGGTCGGCGAGGCCGATGTCCTCACTCGCGGAGATCATCAGGCGGCGGGCGATGAACCGGGGGTCCTCGCCCGCCTCGATCATCCGGGCCAGATAGTGCAGGGCCGCGTCGACGTCCGAACCGCGGATGGACTTGATGAGGGCGCTCGCGACGTCGTAGTGCTGGTCGCCCGCGCGGTCGTATTTCACGGCGGCCCGGTCGACCGACTCCTCCAGGGTCTGGAGGGTGATCTCCTGCTCGCCCTTGGCGAGGGCCGAGCCCGCGCCCGCCTCCAGGGCGGTGAGCGCGCGGCGGGCGTCGCCGCCCGCGATCCGCAGGATGTGCTCCCTCGCGTCGTCGGGCAGCGTGACGGCGCCGCCGAGGCCGCGCTCCTCGGTGAGGGCGCGCTCCAGAAGACCTCGCAGGTCGTCGTCCGTGAGCGGCTCGAGCGTGAGCAGCAGGGAGCGGGACAGGAGCGGGGAGATCACCGAGAAGTACGGATTCTCGGTGGTCGCCGCGATCAACGTCACCCAGCGGTTCTCGACGGCGGGGAGCAGGGAGTCCTGCTGGGCCTTGCTGAAGCGGTGGATCTCGTCGAGGAAGAGCACCGTCTCCTTGCCGTGGCCGCCCATGGCCCGGCGGGCGCCGTCGATGACCGCGCGGACCTCCTTGACGCCCGCGGTGATCGCGGACAGCTCCACGAAGCGCTTGTTCGTCGCCTTGGAGACCACGTACGCCAAGGTCGTCTTGCCGATGCCGGGCGGGCCCCACAGGAACACCGAGGACGGCCCGGCGGGTCCGCCGCCGCCCTCGCCGACGAGGCGGCGCAGCGGCGACCCGGGCCGCAGCAGATGCTGCTGGCCCACCACCTCGTCGATCGTGCGCGGGCGCATGCGGACGGCCAGAGGACTGCTCGCCGGGTCCTTCTCCTGGCGGTCCTCAGCTGCGGCGGTGAACAGATCGGGCTCCACGTCAAGAACCCTATGCCACCCCACTGACAATCGGTCCGGGGCCGCCGGCGGCCGGGCTCAGGCCCAGAGGTCGGTGCCCCACCGCGTGAAGATCAGTACAGCGATCACGCCGACGTGCACGACCGGCAGCGCCCAGGCGAAGTCCTCGAAGAAGGTCTTCATCCAGCGCGGCGCGGGCAGGAAGCCGTTGCGGACGTTGAAGGCGGTCACGTACCAGAACATCAGGATCGTGGCGACCCACGCCAGGCAGCACCACAGGCACAGCGCGTTGATCCGGTACAGGGACTGGAACTGCAACCACGTGCAGAACCCCACCCCGAACAACGTGCCCGCGTTGAACGTCAGCCAGTACCAGCGCGGAAAACGCGCCCCCGCCAGCAGACTCATCCCGACACCGATCACCACGGCGTACGCCGCGAGCCCCAGCATCGGATTCGGGAACCCGAACGCCTCCGCCTGCTCGCTCTTCATGATGCTGCCGCAGGCCACCACCGGGTTGATACTGCACCCGGGCTGGAAGTTCGGGTCCTTCAGCAACTCGAACTTGTCGAGCGTGATGATCCACGACGCCCACAGCCCCGCCACACCCGTGACCACCAGAAGCAACGCGAACGCCCGGCCGCCGCCGACGGACCCGGACGCTTCCGCGCGGCCCTCGCCCGAGGCGGCGCCGCCCTTCACTGGCTGCTTCACTGACATCGGTTCGCTCATCACGCCGTTTCCATCGCTCGCGGGTGGCCTGGGGCAGGGTCATTGTGCCGCAAGCTCCTGTGAGTCCACCCTCCGGTGGACATAAGGGGGCACCCACGGGGGGCGTGAACGGCGGAGGGGCGGGGCGCGCGAGCGCGTCCCACCCCTCCGCCGTCGCTCTGCTAGGCCAGCTTGCTCTTGAGGATCTCCACGACCTCATCCACGGCGACGGCCTCCTGCTCGCCGGACTCCATGTCCTTGAGCTGGACGACGCCTTCCGCCAGATCGCGCTCACCGGCGACGACCGTGAAGCGCGCGCCACTGCGGTTGGCGTTCTTCATCGCCCCCTTCAGGCCCTTCCCGCCGTACGAGAAGTCCGCCGCGATTCCGGCCTTGCGGAGCTGCGAGACCTTGGCGAAGAGCACTCGGCGCGCCTCGTCGCCGAGGGGCACCGCGAAGACGCTGGTGGCCGGGGGCAGCTCCAGGGAGACGCCCTCCGCCTCCAGGGCGAGCACCGTGCGGTCCACGCCGAGCGCCCAGCCGACGGACGGCAGCGCGGGGCCGCCGATCATCTCCGACAGGCCGTCGTAGCGGCCGCCGCCGCCGACCGCGGACTGCGAACCGAGGCCGTCGTGGACGAACTCGAAGGTCGTGCGCGTGTAGTAGTCCAGGCCGCGGACCAGCTTCGGGTCGTCCTCGTAGCGGACGCCCTCGGCGGTGAGCAGCTCGCGCACCTGCTCGTGGTACGCCTTGCAGGCGTCACACAGGTAGTCGCGCAGGAGCGGGGCGCCGACGAGCTGCTGCTGCACCTCGGGGCGCTTGTCGTCGAGGACGCGCAGCGGGTTGATCTCGATGCGGCGGCGCGTCTCCTCGTCCAGGTCGAGCGCGCGCAGGAAATCCTGGAGCGCGGCGCGGTAGACGGGGCGGCACTCCTTGTCGCCGAGCGAGTTCAGCAGGATGCGGAACTCCTTCAGGCCGAGGGAGCGGTAGGCCTGGTCGGCCAGGATGATCAGCTCGGCGTCGAGCGCGGGGTCCTCGGCGCCGATGGCCTCCGCGCCGACCTGCGAGAAGTGGCGGTAGCGGCCCTTCTGCGGGCGCTCGTAGCGGTAGTACGAACCCGAGTACCAGAGCTTCACCGGGAGGTTGCCCGCCTTGTGCAGGTTGCCCTCCAGGGCGGCGCGCAGCACGGAGGCGGTGCCTTCGGGGCGCAGGGCGAGCTTGTCGCCGCCCCGTGTGGTGAACGAATACATCTCCTTGGTGACGATGTCCGTGGACTCGCCTACGCCGCGTGCGAACAGCTCGACGTTCTCGAAGCCGGGGGTCTCCACATAGCCGTACCCGGAGTTGCGCAGGGGTGCCGCGATGGCCTCGCGCACCGCGAGGTACGTCGCGGAGTCGGGCGGCAGCAGGTCGTACGTGCCCTTGGGGGCCTTGAAGGTGCTCACTTCAGAAGTCTCTCGTCACATTCCTCGTCGGGGTGCGGACGTCGGGTCCGCCCCGAAGCCGGAGGCCACCTGCCGCAGATACGGGTTGGTGGCGCGCTCCTGGCCGATGGTCGTCTGGGGGCCGTGGCCCGAAAGCACCACGGTCGAGTCGTCCAGCGGCAGGCACACGCGGGCCAGCGACTGGAGGATCTCGGCGTGGGAGCCGCCGGGCAGGTCGGTGCGTCCGATGGAGCCGGCGAAGAGCAGGTCGCCCGAGAAGAAGACCGACGGGATGTCGGCCGTCTCGGGCAGCCTGAAGGTCACCGACCCCTTCGTATGGCCCGGCGCGTGCGCGACGGTGAGGTCGAGCCCGGCGAGGCTGAGGCTCGACCCGTCCGTCAGCTCCCGCACGTCGTCGGGCTCCCCGACGGTCAGCTCGCCCATGAGCTGGGTCCCGATGGAGCGGCCGAGGGCCTTCTCCGGGTCGCTCATCATGTACCGGTCCTCGGGGTGGATCCAGGCGGGCACGTCGTGCGCGCCGCAGACCGGGACGACCGAGGCGACGTGGTCGAGGTGGCCGTGCGTGAGGACCACGGCGACGGGCTTGAGCCGATGCTTCTTGAGCGCTTCCTCGACGCCCGGAGCGGCCTCGTGCCCCGGGTCGATGATCACGCACTCCTCGCCTGCGGCGGGGGCGACCAGATAGCAGTTGGTGCCCCAGGCCCCGGCGGGAAACCCGGCAATGAGCACGATCGTCCTTCGTTTCGGTCGTACGGCGAAGTGGCGGCTGGGAGAGCGGCGGGTCAGAGCCTACCGGCGCTGCCGATTCCACAGCTAACCCATATACGGTACGGGGCACACGCGGCCCCTCGTGCCGCGCGCCGACGACAGCAGACCGACGGCGGACGACGTACGCGCGCGTGCGACAGGTACGACATCGCGTACGGGATGTGCGAGACGACGGATGAGACGTTCGAGGAGTGGGCCCGGTGGTCAGCCAGCAGCAGCGGCGTAAGCAGCTCGCGCGGGAGAAGTACTTGCGGCAGCAGCAGCGGCGGGAGGTCGCCCAGCGGCGCAGGCGCCTACGCAACGGAGTCATCGCGGGCACGCTCGCCCTGGTCGTGGCCGGGGGTGCCGCCTCCTACGCGGCGGGCGCCTTCGACGGCGGCGGCTCCACGAAGGACGACGCCGCGCCGGGCCCGACGCCCAGCAAGCCCGCGGACCCCTGTCGCAAGGCGGCGCCGGGCAAGGTCAAGCCGCTCAGCTTCAAGAAGGAGCCGGCGCTGACCATCGACAGGTCGGCCGCGTACTCGATGAAGCTGAGCACGACGTGCGGCGACATCGACCTCGCTCTGGACGCGGCGAAGGCCCCGCGCACCGTCAACTCCTTCGACTTCCTGGTGAACAAGGGGTACTTGGACCACACCGCGTGCCACCGCCTCACCTCGGGCAACGTCAACGTGTTGCAGTGCGGCGACCCCAAGGGCACCGGCGAGGGCACCCCGGGCTACTCGATCCCGGACGAGAACCTGAAGGACAAGCGCCTGAAGGGCAACGTGTACCCGGCGGGCACGGTGGCGATGGCCAACCGCTACAAGCCCGACAAGAAGACGGGCCGCGACACCGGCGGCAGCCAGTTCTTCCTCGTCTACCAGGACAGTCAGCTGCCGCCCGACTACACGCCGTTCGGGACCGTCTCCGCGTCGGGCATGAAGGTTTTGAAGAAGATCGCTGCCGCGGGTGAGAGTACCGGGCAGGGCGACGGGGCACCGAACGCGACCGTGGTCATCGACAAGGCGACCGTACGGAAGTCCTGAGGCGGCACCGGCGAAGTCCGGAAGGCGACCCCGTGTGCGTCGCGGGTGCGGGCGGTGAATTTCGCTCGTGCTGGATGCGGACAGCCGCCCCGCCGGTCGCCTATGTTGGCGGTGACGAAACTGTGGACGATGCCGGGGGCCCGTGGCCTTGTGCAGGCATCATGTGGAGGAGGCGCTGTGAGCAGCGACCCGTGGGGCCGCGTCGACGAGACGGGGACCGTGTACGTGCGTACGGCCGACGGCGGCGAGCGAGTGGTCGGTTCGTGGCAGGCAGGATCTCCCGACGAGGCCCTGGCCTATTTCGAGCGCAAGTACGACGGTCTGGTCGTCGAGATCGGACTTCTCGAGCGCCGGGTCAAGACGACCGATCTGTCGGCCAAGGACGCGACGATCGCCATCGACCACCTGCGCCAGCAGGTCGACGAGGCGCACGCCGTGGGGGACCTGGACGCGCTGAGCAAGCGGCTCGACAAGCTCGTCGCGTCGGTCGAGGCGCGCCGTGAGGAGCGCAAGGCGCAGAAGGCCAAGCAGTCGGACGAGGCGAGGCACGCCAAGGAGGCGCTGGTCGCGGAGGCCGAGGAGCTGGCGCAGAGCGAGCAGTGGCGGTCGGCGGGCGAGCGGCTGCGGGCGCTCGTGGACACCTGGAAGGGGCTGCCGCGCCTGGACCGCAAGTCCGATGACGAGCTGTGGCACCGCTTCTCGCACGCCCGCTCGGCGTTCTCCAAGCGCCGCAAGGCCCACTTCGCGCAGCTGGACGCGCAGCGCGAGGACGCCCGCAAGGCCAAGGAGAAGCTGGTCGCGGAGGCCGAGGCGCTGTCGAACTCGACGGACTGGGGTCCGACGGCGGCGCGCTACCGCGAGCTGATGGCCGACTGGAAGGCCGCGGGCCGCGCCCAGCGCGAGCACGAGGACGACCTGTGGAACCGCTTCCGCGGCGCCCAGGACGTGTTCTTCGCGGCGCGCAGCGCGGTCTTCGCGGAGCGTGACGCCGAGCAGGGCGAGAACCTCAAGCTCAAGGAGGAGCTGGCCGACGAGGCCGAGAAGCTCGTCCCGGTCACGGACCTGAAGGCGGCCCGAGCGGCCTTCCGCTCCATCAACGAGCGCTGGGAGGCCATCGGCCACGTCCCGCGTGACGCGCGGCCGAAGGTCGAGGGCCGGATGCACGCGGTGGAGCGGGCGCTCCAGGAGTCCGAGGAAGCCGAGTGGCGCCGGACCAACCCCGAGGCGCGGGCCCGCGCCGAGGGCCTGACCGGTCAGCTCCAGGCCGCCGTGGACAAGCTGCGGGGCCAGGTCGAGGCCGCGCGCACGGCGGGCAACACCGCCAAGGCGGACAAGCTCCAGCGGGAGCTGGACGGCCGTCAGGCCCTCCTGGACCAGGCCCTCAAGGGCCTTCAGGAGTTCGGCGGCTGAGCGGTTCTCCGCGCGTCTCGCACAGGGGCTCCCGTACGTCGCGTACGGGAGCCCTTCCGTGTGGAGTCGTGTCTCGGCGTGTGCCTTACGGCCTGCGTGCCGACGTCACGCGGTAGACGTCGTACACGCCCTCCACTCCCCTGACCGCCTTCAGGACGTGTCCCAGGTGCTTGGGGTCGCCCATCTCGAAGGTGAAGCGGGAGGTGGCGACGCGGTCGCGGGAGGTCTGGACGGCCGCCGAGAGGATGTTCACGTGCTGGTCCGAGAGGATGCGCGTGACGTCCGAGAGCAGGCGCGAGCGGTCCAAGGCCTCGACCTGGATGGCGACGAGGAACACCGAGGACTGCGTGGGCGCCCACTCGACATCGAGGATGCGCTCGGGCTCGCGGGACAGCGAGTCCACGTTCACGCAGTCGCTGCGGTGAACCGATACGCCACTGCCGCGCGTGACGAAGCCGATGATGGGGTCGCCCGGCACCGGCGTACAGCAGCGGGCCAGCTTGACCCACACGTCGTCGACGCCCTTGACGACGACGCCCGGGTCCGCGCTGGAGCGGCGCTTGGAGCGGCCCCGGCGGGCGGGCGGCGCGCTCTCGGCGATGTCCTCGTTGGCGGCCTCCTCGCCGCCGAGGGCCTGGACGAGCTTCTGCACCACGCTCTGCGCGGTGACGTGGCCCTCGCCGATCGCGGCGTACAGCGACGAGATGTCGGGGTAGCGCATCTCGTGCGCGAGCGTGACGAGGGAGTCGCCGGTGAGGATGCGCTGGATGGGCAGGTTCTGCTTGCGCATGGCCCGCACGATGGCGTCCTTGCCCTGCTCGATGGCCTCCTCGCGGCGCTCCTTGGAGAACCAGGCCCGGATCTTGTTGCGCGCGCGGGGCGACTTCACGAAGCCGAGCCAGTCGCGGCTCGGGCCCGCGCCCGCGGCCTTGGAGGTGAAGACCTCCACCAGGTCGCCGTTGTCGAGGGTCGATTCGAGCGGCACGAGCCGGCCGTTGACCCGGGCGCCTATGGTGCGGTGGCCGACCTCGGTGTGGACGGCGTACGAGAAGTCCACGGGAGTGGCGCCCGCGGGCAGCGCGATGACGTCGCCCTTGGGGGTGAAGACGAACACCTCGTTGCGCGAGAGGTCGAAGCGCAGGGACTCCAGGAACTCGCCGGGGTCCTCGGTCTCCTTCTGCCAGTCCAGGAGCTGGCGCAGCCACGCCATGTCGTTGAGGTGGTCGTCCTTGCCCTTGCCGGACGACTTCGGCGCGTCGGTGCGGACCTTGGAGGCGCCGGCGACGGCCTCCTGCTTGTACTTCCAGTGCGCGGCGATGCCGTACTCGGCGCGGCGGTGCATGTCGAACGTGCGGATCTGGAGTTCGACGGGCTTGCCGTTGGGGCCGATGACCGTCGTGTGCAGCGACTGGTACATGTTGAACTTGGGCATCGCGATGTAGTCCTTGAACCGGCCGGGGACCGGGTTCCATCGCGCGTGCACGGTGCCGAGGGCGGCGTAGCAGTCGCGGACCGTGTCGACGAGGACGCGAATGCCCACCAGGTCGTAGATCTCCGCGAAGTCACGGCCGCGGACGATCATCTTCTGGTAGACGCTGTAGTAGTGCTTGGGGCGTCCGGTGACGGTGGCCTTGATGCGCGCGGAGCGCAGGTCGGACTGGACCTCGTCGGTCACTATGGCCAGGTACTCGTCGCGCTTGGGGGCACGCTCGGCGACCAGGCGCACGATTTCGTCGTACATCTTGGGGTAGAGGATCGCGAAGGCGAGGTCCTCCAGCTCCCACTTGATCGTGTTCATGCCCAGGCGATGGGCGAGCGGAGCGTAGATCTCCAGCGTCTCGCGGGCCTTCTTCTCCTGCTTCTCGCGCTTGAGGTAGCGCATGGTGCGCATGTTGTGCAGGCGGTCGGCGAGCTTGATGACCAGGACGCGCGGGTCCTTGGCCATGGCGACGACCATCTTGCGCACGGTCTCGGCCTGGGCGGCCTCGCCGAACTTGACCTTGTCGAGCTTGGTGACGCCGTCGACGAGCAGGGCGACCTGGTCGCCGAAGTCGCGGCGGAGCTGCTCCAGGCCGTACTCGGTGTCCTCGACGGTGTCGTGCAGGAGGCCCGCCATGAGCGTGGCCGGGTCCATGCCCAGCTCCGCCAGGATCGTGGTGACGGCCAGCGGGTGGGTGATGTACGGGTCGCCGCTCTTGCGCTTCTGGCCCCGGTGCCAGCGCTCGGCGACCTGGTAGGCCCGCTCGATCTGGCGCAGCGTGGCGGTCTCGATCTTGGGGTCGTTGCTGCGCACTATCCGCAGCAGGGGCTCCAGGACCGGGTTGTACGGGTTGGAGCGCTGCACGCCCAGGCGGGCCAGGCGGGCGCGCACGCGGTTGGAGGAGCCGGAGCGCTCCGGCTTACCGGTGGCGGGGCGGGCCGGGGCGGGTGGCGGGGTGGCGCGCTCGGGCTGCGCGGCGGGGCGCGGGCGGCGCTCGGCGGCCTGCTCGGGCCGGGCGGGCTCGCCGGGCCCGCCCGGCTTGTCGCCGCTGCCGGCGGTGGCGGGCTTCTCGCTGTGCTCGCCGCGCGCGGGCGTGCCGCCGGGCGTGGTCGTCCCGCCCGGCGCGGGGGCCGCCGATGCCGTGCTCGGCGCCTGGCCCGCGGGCGCGGCGGCGGGCGCCGTGGCCCGCTCGGACTCCTGGACGGGCTTGGCGGCGGCAAGTGGCTGGGACTCGTCTGGCAAGAGCGCTCCCTGTGCGCGATCGGGTCCCCCGGTCAGGTCCCGAAGTGCCCATGGTATCGATCCTGGGCCCACGGCTC
Organism: Streptomyces sp. NPDC045778; assembly: GCF_056431945.1. NCBI lineage: Bacteria > Bacillati > Actinomycetota > Actinomycetes > Kitasatosporales > Streptomycetaceae > Streptomyces > Streptomyces sp. NPDC045778. Next base: position 50,497 of record NZ_JBWKJZ010000023.1, on the reverse strand, counting down.
GCCCTCGGCCGGTGAGACTGCTCCGTACTGCGGAAACGCCGGAGGCGGGCGCCGGATTCCGCCGGGCCCGCCTCGATGTCCCGTGGGGCCGCCTCGGCGGCCCCACGGGATCCTCAGACCGTGAGGAGCGCCTCCAGGGGCGCGCCGTCCAGGGCGGGAACCAGCCGCTCACGGCCGCCCAGGAAGCCCAGCTCCATCAGGACCGCCACTCCCGCCACCTCGGCGCCGGCACGGCGGATGAGCCGCAGCGAGGCCTCGGCGGTGCCGCCGGTGGCGAGGACGTCGTCGATGACCATGACGCGGTCGCCCGCGGCGAGGTCCTCGGCGTGCACCTCGATCTCGGCGCTGCCGTACTCCAGGTCGTAGGCCTGCCTGAGCGTGGCTCCGGGGAGCTTGCCCGCCTTGCGGACCGGGATGAAGCCGAGCCCCGCACGCAGGGCCGCGGGGGCGCCCAGGATGAAGCCGCGGGCCTCCAGGCCGACGATCTTCGTGGCGCCGCTGCGCACGCTCAGGTCGGCGAGCGCGTCGGTGAGCGCCGTGAACGCCGCCGGGTCGGCGAGCAGCGGCGTGATGTCCTTGAACATCACTCCGGGCGTCGGGTAGTCCGCCACGTCGCGGATGCGGCTGAGCAGCAGTTCCTTGATCTCGGTCATCGGGGTTCCCGTCTCCGTCATCGGCGCTTGCCCGAGGGGCGGCCGCGGCCGCGGTTGCGGACGGGCTGGGCGCGGGGGCCGGAGCGCGGGCCGACGACCGCGGGGGCGGTGTCGTCGCCGTCCTCGGCGCCCTGGGGGTCCTCGGTGGCGTCGGCGTCCGGCGCCGGGGCCTCCTCGGACTCGCCCTTGGCGGCCGCGGCACGGCGCTTGGCGAGCACCCGCTTCTTGAGCGCCTTCATCTGCGGGTCGGTCTCCTTGAAGTCGGCGACCAGCGGAGTGGCGATGAAGATCGACGAGTACGCGCCCGCGGCGAGGCCGACGAACAGCGACAGCGAGATGTCGTTCAGCATGCCGGCGCCGAGGAAGCCGCCGCCGATGAACAGCAGACCGGCCACCGGGAGCAGCGCGACCACCGTCGTGTTGATCGACCGGACCAGCGTGCTGTTGATGGAGCGGTTGGCGACCTCGCTGTAGGTGAAGCGCGTCTGCTTGGTGAGGTCCTTCGACTGTTCCTTGAGGCTGTCGAAGACCACGACCGTGTCGTACAGCGAGTAACCGAGGATCGTCAGGAGGCCGATGACCGTGCCCGGCGTCACCTCGAAGCCGACGAGCGCGTACACGCCCACGGTGATCGTGATGTCGTGGATGAGCGCGATCAGCGCGGCCAGGGCCATGCGCCACTCGAAGGCGATCGCCAGGTAGACCACCACGAGGATCATGAAGATCGCCAGGCCCTGCCAGGCCTTGTTGGCGATCTGATCACCCCAGCTGGGGCCGACCAGGTCGGCGTTGATGTCGTCCGCCTTCACGTCCAGCTTCTCGGCCAGCTCGGCCTTGATGGAGTCGGACTTGTCGGTGTCCACACCGCTGATCTGGATGCGCAGCGTGTCGTTGCCGAGCCGCTGGGCGATCGCCTGGTGGCCGGACGCGTCCTCCGCGATCTCTTCGGCGGAGGCGGCGGAGACGCTGGTCTTGGGCGTGTTGAAGACGGCGCCGCCTTCGAACTCGATGCCCATGTGCAGGCCTCGCACCATCAGGGCCACGAAGGCCGTGATGGTGATGAGGATCGAGATGCCGTACCAGATCTTGCGCTTGCCGACGAAGTCGTAGCCGACCTCGCCGCGGTAGAGCCGGGCGCCGAGATTGCCGAGCTTCGACATCTCACGCCTCCTTCGGGTCGACGGGGGCGGCGGGGGCGCTCGTACGGCGCGAGCGACGCAGCGGGGGCTGGGCGCCGAGCCGCTTCGGGTCGAGACCGGACCACTTGTGGCCACTCGCGAAGAACTTCTTGCGGGCCATGATCGTCATCAGCGGCTTGGTGAAGAAGAAGACCACCACGACGTCGAGGAGCGTGGTCAGACCCAGCGTGAACGCGAAGCCCTGGACCTTGCCGACGGTGACGATGAAGAGCACCGCGGCGGCGAGGAACGACACGAAGTCCGACACCAGGATGGTGCGCCGGGCCCGCGGCCAGGCGCGCTCGACGGCGGGCCGCAGCGTACGGCCCTCGCGGACCTCGTCCCTTATGCGTTCGAAGTAGACGATGAAGGAGTCGGCGGTGATGCCGATCGCGACGATCGCACCGCAGACCGCGGGCAGGTTCAGCGCGAACTTAATGGTCGGGCCGAGCAGCGTCATGATCGTGTACGTCAGTGCCGCGGAGACGCCGAGGCTCGCGATGGCGATGAGCGCCAGGCCGCGGTAGTACGACACCAGGTAGATGATGACGAGCGCGAGGCCGATGGCGCCGGCGATCAGGCCGGCGCGCAGCTGCTCGCCGCCGAGGGCCGCACTGACGGTCTGGACGCTCTGCTCCTTGAAGGTCAGCGGGAGCGCGCCGTACGACAGCATGTTGGCCAGGTCCTTGGCCTCGTCCTGGTCGAAGCTGCCGGAGATTTCGGCCGTGCCGCCGGTGAGCGCCTGCTGGACGAACGGCCAGGAGACGACCTCGCCGTCCATGACGATGCCGAACTCGTTCTGCGGGGAGGGCTTGCCGGCGAGCTTGCCGGTGATGTCGCCGAACTGCCTGGTGCCGGTCTTGGAGAAGTCCATGGTGACCTTCCAGCCCGCGGCACCCTGGGTGTCGAAGATCGCCTTGGCGTCGTCGACCTCCTTGCCGCTGACCTCGGACGGGCCAAGGATGAACTTGTTCCAGTTTCCGTCGCTGTCCTTGCCGCAGGCCACGACCGAGTCGGAGGGCTTGACGCCTTCCTTGATCTTCGTGCGGGCCTTGGGGTCGGTGCAGTCGAGCTTGGCGAACTGCTCCTGGAGCTGGGCGGACGGCTGACCGGCCGGGTCGGGCTTCGGCGTCTCGTCCTTCTTGCCGTCGTCCTTCTTGTCCTGCTTGTCCTGCGGCTTGTCGCTGGACTTGCCGGACGGGGTGGGCTCGTCCTTCAGGCCGTCGGTGACGGAACGGCCCTGGGTCGTGGGGGTCGAGGAGGGCGAGGCGGACTCGTCCTTCGACTTGTCGCCCTTGCCGCTCTTGTCGCCGTCCTTGTCCGTGCCCTTGTCGGTGGCACCCGGGGTCGGGGACGAGCCCGGCTTGTCCTTCTTGTCCTTGTCGCCCTTGTCGCCCTTGTTGCCCTTGTCCTTGCCGCCGTCCACGGGGACGCTGGGCTGACGGGCGATGACCGGCCGGAAGAAGAGCTGCGCGGTGGTGCCCACCTGCGCACGCGCCTGCTTGGCGTTCGTGCCCTTGGGGATGTTGACGATGATGTTCTCGGAGCCCTGGGTCTGGACCTCGGCCTCGGAGACGCCCAGACCATTGACACGCTTGTTGATGATGTCAACAGCCGTGTTCATGTTGGTCTCGTTGATCGCGTTCTTCTGACCCGGCTCGTTCTTCGCCTGGAGCGTGATGCTCGTACCACCGGCGAGGTCGATGCCGAGGCGGGGCGTGGTGTGCCCGGAGAGGAACATCCCCCCGGTGAGCGCCACCAGGGCGATCAGGATGAAGACCAGGGTGCGACCCGGTTTCCCCTGGGTCCCCTGCCTTCGGCCCTTCTTGGGTGCTGCCACCTTCTCGTTCTCCCTGTCCAACCGCCGGCCTGCGGGGTGCTCCCCCTGGCCTTCGCTGAGCGGAGGGGGTCCCGGGTGGGCGGCCATGAAGTTGTGTCGAGACGCGGCGCGAAATCACCTGCGGCGGGGGCCGCGGTGCGCGAGCGGGCGCACGTCGGGCCCCCGGCTGTGACTACTTCGCGCCGGACTCGCCGTCGGTCTTCTTCGGCTCCGCGTCTGCGGCCTCGGGGGCGTCGCCGGCCGCGTCGGCCGTGTCCTTCTTGCCGAGGTCGATGCGCGAGTCGTCGGACGCGAGCTTGTCAGTCTCGTCGGTCTCGTCGGTCTCGGTGAGGGAGGAAGCGTCGTCCGGCACCACCGGGGTATCGTCCTCGGGCTCCGCGCCGTGCACGATGCGGTTGTACTCGTCGTCGTCCAGGACGGCGCCGATGGCGTTCTTCGCGTAAACCGCGTGGACGCCCGGGGCCACCTCAAGGAGGACCGAGTCGTCGTGGACCTCCTTGACGGTGGCGTACATGCCTCCGATGGTGCGGATGCCGGTGCCAGGCGTCATGTCGTTGCGCATCTGGGCGGCCGCCTGCTGCTTCTTCTTGGCGGACCGGGTCATCAGGAACATGGCCCCGATGAGCACGATGAACGGGAGGAGGGTCACGATATTCACGGGACGGAGTTTCCTTCGCACGACCGCGTGGTGGGGCGGCCTGATGGATGGGGGTGGGCGGCGCTGCCTATAGAGGCGGCATCGGCGGAGTCTAAGCGAGTCCGCGCCTAACGAACAACGCTCAGCATGGCACCGCAGTTCCTGACCGTGCGACTCTCCGCGCCGTCACCGTCCGTGTCACGTCCCGAACAGGTCTTGTTGGCCACTTCCCGTCCCCTGCCCGGGCGGGGTCAGGCCCAGGTGCGCCCAGGCGGCGGGCGTGGCGACGCGGCCGCGGGGGGTGCGGGCGAGCAGTCCCTCGCGCACCAGGAAGGGCTCGGCCACCTCCTCGACCGTCTCGCGCTCCTCCCCCACCGCCACCGCCAGCGTGGACAGGCCGACCGGGCCGCCGCCGAAGAGCTTGAGGAGGGCTTCGAGGACCGCGCGGTCGAGGCGGTCGAGGCCGCGCGAGTCGACCTCGTACACGCCGAGGGCGGCGCCCGCGATCTCACGGTTGATCACACCGTCCGCCTTGACCTGCGCGTAGTCCCGTACGCGGCGCAGCAGGCGGTTGGCGATGCGCGGGGTGCCCCGGGAGCGGCCCGCGATCTCGGCGGCGCCGTGCGTGTCGATCTCCACGTCGAGGAGGTTCGCCGAGCGGTGGATCACCCGCTCCAGCTCGGCGGGTTCGTAGAACTCCATGTGCGCGGTGAAGCCGAAGCGGTCGCGCAGCGGCGGCGGCAGCAGGCCCGCGCGCGTGGTGGCGCCGACCAGGGTGAAGGGCGGCAGCTCCAGGGGGATGGCGGTGGCGCCCGGGCCCTTGCCGACGATGACGTCGACGCGGAAGTCCTCCATCGCCATGTACAGCATCTCCTCGGCGGGCCGGGACATGCGGTGGATCTCGTCGAGGAAGAGGACCTCGCCCTCCTGGAGCGAGGACAGGATCGCCGCGAGGTCGCCCGCGTGCTGGATGGCCGGGCCGCTGGTGATGCGGATCGGGGCGCCCATCTCGGCGGCGATGATCATCGACAGGGTGGTCTTGCCGAGGCCGGGGGCGCCGGAGAGCAGCACGTGGTCGGCGGTGGCACCCCGGGCGCGGGCGGCGCGCAGGACGAGGTCGAGCTGCTCCCTGACCTTCTCCTGGCCGATGAACTCGCCCAGGTCCTTGGGGCGCAGGGCGGCCTCGACCGCCTGGTCCTCTCCGTCGGCGACGGCTTCCACCAGGCGCTCCGCGGCGGTCGCGGCGTCGTCGGTCGGGTCGTCCCAGTTCATGCGGTGTGCCTCGCGTAGGTCGTCGGAGATCGTGCGTCCGTGGTCCGCGCCGGCGTGCGGAGCGCCGGTCCTGGCGCGGTCGGCGGGCGCGGTCAGCGGGTGCGGTTCAGCGTCTGGAGGGCGGCCTTGAGGAGCTGGCCCACCTGCGGGTTCCCCGCGGCCTCGGCCTGCGGGGCGACGGCGGTGACGGCCTCGTCGGCCTCCCGCGTCGCGTACCCGAGGCCGATGAGCGCGGCGTGCAGCTGCTCGCGCCAGCCCTGGGTGACGGGGGTGCCGACGGCCGGGCCGCCGGTGCCGAGGGGCTCGCCGAGGCGGTCCTTCAGCTCCAGGAGCAGCTTCTGGGCGCCCTTCTTGCCGATGCCGGGCACGGCGGTGAGCGCCTTCTCGTCCCCGGTGGAGACCGCGCGGCGCAGGGCGTCGGGGCTGTGCACGGCGAGCATGGCCTGGGCCAGGCGCGGCCCCACCCCGCTGGCGGTCTGGAGCAGCTCGAAGGTCTGCCGCTCGTCGTCGTCGGCGAAGCCGTACAGCGTGAGCGAGTCCTCCCGGACGACGAGGGAGGTGGCGAGCTTGGCGGGCTTGCCGACGCGGAGCGTGGAGAGCGTGTTGGGCGTGCACTGGACGGCCATGCCGACGCCGCCCACTTCGACCACGGCGGTGTCCGGGGCGAGGGCGGCGACCGGGCCGCTGACGAAGGCGATCATGCCGTACGGCCTTTCCTTGCGTGCAGGGCGTGGGCCTGCTGGAGTCTGTTCTGCGCGGGGGCGCGCCAGATGTGGCAGATGGCGAGCGCGAGGGCGTCGGCGGCGTCGGCGGGCCTGGGCGGCGCTTCGAGCCGGAGCAGCCGGGTCACCATCGCCCCGACCTGGGCTTTCTCGGCCCGGCCCGAGCCGGTGACGGCGGCCTTGACCTCGCTGGGGGTGTGCAGGGCGACCGGGATGCCGCGCCGGGACGCGCACAGCATGGCGACGGCGCTGGCCTGGGCCGTGCCCATGACCGTGCGCACATTGTGCTGGCTGAACACGCGCTCCACGGCGAGGACTTCGGGACGGTGCTCGTCCAGCCAGTGCTCGATGCCCGCCTCGATGGCCACCAGGCGGCTGCCCAGCTCCGCGTCGGCTGGGGTGCGGACGACGCCGACGCCGCGCATCGTCAGGGGGCGGCCGGCGGCGCCCTCGACGACGCCGACTCCGCACCGGGTCAGACCCGGGTCGACCCCCAGTACCCGCACCGCATGTCCCCCTCGCTCGATCGCCTGTTTGTGCAGGCTATCGGGTGCCACTGACAAAGCGACGGGCCGACGGGGTGTGTCCCGTCGGCCCGTGTGCCCGAGTCGGGTCAGGCGTCGACCTTCTCCATGACCTCGTCGGGGACATCGAAGTTGGCGAAGACGTTCTGCACGTCGTCGCTGTCCTCCAGCGCGTCGATCAGCTTGAAGATCTTGCGCGCGCCGTCCTCGTCCAGCTCGATCTGCATGGTCGGGACGAAGTTGGCGTCGGCCGAGTCGTAGTCGATCCCGGCCTCCTGGAGGGCGGTGCGGACCGCGACCAGGTCGGTGGCCTCGCTGAGCACCTCGAAGGACTCGCCCAGGTCGTTGACCTCTTCGGCGCCGGCGTCCAGGACCGCGCCCAGGACGTCGTCCTCGGACAGCTCGCCCTTGGGGACGATCACGACGCCCTTGCGGTTGAACAGGTACGACACGGAGCCCGGGTCGGCCATGGAGCCGCCGTTGCGGGTCATGGCGACGCGGACCTCGGAGGCGGCGCGGTTGCGGTTGTCGGTCAGACACTCGATGAGGACCGCGACGCCGTTGGGGCCGTAGCCCTCGTACATGATCGTCTCGTAGTCGGCGCCGCCGGCCTCGAGGCCCGCGCCGCGCTTGAGGGCGGAGTCGATGTTCTTGTTCGGCACCGACTGCTTCTTGGCCTTCTGCACGGCGTCGAAGAGGGTCGGGTTGCCGTCCAGGTCGGCGCCGCCGGTGCGGGCCGCGACCTCGATGTTCTTGATCAGCTTCGCGAAGAGCTTGCCGCGCTTGGCGTCGATCACGGCCTTCTTGTGCTTCGTCGTAGCCCATTTAGAGTGGCCGGACATCTGCCTGTCTCCTTCGCGTAACCAACCTCGATAACGAACGTCAGAGATCCTACAAGGACCGCCGCCCCTGCTCGGCCCTGACCATGTCCACGAACAGACCGTGCACCCTGTGGTCGCCCGTCAGCTCCGGGTGGAAGGACGTGGCGAGCGCGTTGCCCTGGCGTACGGCGACGATGTGGCCGCCGTGCTCGGCGAGCACCTCGACCTCGGCGCCGACCGACTCCACCCAGGGGGCCCGGATGAAGACGCCCTCTACAGGGTCGCCGTCGACGCCCTTCATGTCGACCGCGCTCTCGAAGGACTCGTTCTGCCGCCCGAAGGCGTTGCGCCGCACGATCATGTCGATGCCGCCGACCGTCTCCTGGCCCGAGCGCGGGTCGAGGATCTTGTCGGCGAGCATGATCATGCCCGCGCAGGTGCCGTAGACCGGCATGCCGGCGCGCACGCGCGCGCGGAGGGGCTCCAACAGGCCGAAGAGCACGGCCAGTTTGGAGATGGTGGTGGACTCGCCGCCGGGGATGACCAGGCCGTCGACCTCGGCCAGCTCTTCGGGGCGCCGGACCTCCCTGGCCACGGCGTCCGTCGAGGCCAGGGCGATCTGGTGCTCCCGTACGTCGCCCTGAAGGGCCAGGACGCCGATCACGGGTACGTCGTGCGTCATCGGTTACCAGCCGCGGTTCGCGTAGCGCTCGGCCTCAGGCAGGGTGTCGCAGTTGATGCCGACCATGGCCTCGCCGAGGTTGCGGGAGGCGTCCGCGATGACCTTGGGGTCGTCGTAGAAGGTGGTGGCCTTGACGATGGCGGCGGCGCGCTTGGCCGGGTCGCCGGACTTGAAGATGCCGGAGCCCACGAAGACACCCTCGGCGCCGAGCTGGCGCATCAGCGCGGCGTCGGCCGGGGTGGCGACGCCACCGGCGGAGAACAGCACGACCGGCAGCTTGCCCAGCTCGGCGGTCTCCTTGACCAGCTCGTAGGGGGCGCGCAGCTCCTTGGCGGCGGCGTACAGCTCGTTGTTGTCGAAGCCGCGCAGCTTGGCGATCTCGTTCTTGATCTGGCGCAGGTGGCGCACGGCCTCCACGACGTTGCCGGTGCCGGCCTCGCCCTTGGAGCGGATCATGGCCGCGCCCTCGGCGATGCGGCGCAGGGCCTCGCCCAGGTTGGTGGCGCCGCAGACGAAGGGGGTGGTGAAGGCGAACTTGTCGCTGTGGTTGACCTCGTCGGCCGGGGTGAGGACCTCGGACTCGTCGATGTAGTCGACGCCGAGCGACTGCAGGACCTGGGCCTCGACGAAGTGGCCGATGCGGGACTTGGCCATGACCGGGATGGAGACGGCCTCGATGATGCCCTCGATCATGTCCGGGTCGGACATGCGGGCCACGCCGCCGTCCTTGCGGATGTCGGCGGGCACCCGCTCCAGGGCCATGACGGCGACGGCGCCCGCGTCCTCCGCGATCTTCGCCTGCTCGGGCGTCACGACGTCCATGATCACGCCGCCCTTGAGCTGCTCGGCCATGCCGCGCTTCACGCGGGCGGTGCCGGTGGCCGTGGCGTCGGCGGTCTGGGCGTTGCTGGAGAGCGTGCTGGACACGGGTTGACCTCACTCGGTGGAGACTCGGTGGAAGCGAGCTGCTGAGCGTCGCGGGGAGCGGGCTGTCAGCGCTGCGTGTGGCGATTCCGCCGACTTGAGGAAACGCCTGCGGACCAGGCCACAGCAAGGGCCAATGGTGAGGCGGTGGATCGTTTTGCCGCCCTCGGCCCGCCGTCGTGACCGAGGGGCGACTGTGGGTGGCCCCTCCCCAAGCGCCGCGGTCCCGTTCATTCTTGGACCATGCGGGAGATGTGGGCGGGGGCGCGGGCCGTGGTGGCGTGGGTCGTACGCGGCGTACGGCGGGGGAACCGGTGGTGGGACACGCACAAGGTGGTGACGGCCCTCGTCCTGCCCGCGTTCGTCATCTGGCAGTTCGTGGAGCGGGGATTCTCCTGGTGGCTGACGCCGTTCGCGCTGCTCGCCGCGGTGTCCCTGGCGCTGTGGGGCCAGGAGGCGGCGAAGTTGGCGCGCACGGTCCGCCGCCGGTCCTGAGGCCGGTCAGGCGCGGGGCGGTCGGGGCGGGCTGCGGGGCGGTTGGCTCGAGGCGCAGGCTGCGGGGCGGTTGGCTCAAGGCGCGGTCCGCTCAGGCCGCGGGGCAGTCGGCTCTTCCCAACCAGCGCAGCCCGCTCAGGCCACGAGACAGCCAGCCCTCCCAAGCCAGCACGACCCACTCACGCCACGAGACAGCCAGCCCTCCCAAGCCAGCACGACCCACTCACGCCACGAGACAGCCAGCCCTCCCAAGCCAGCACGGCCCACTCACGCCACGAGACAGCCAGCCCTCCCAAGCCAGCACGGCCCACTCACGCCACGAGACAGCCAGCCCTCCCAAGCCAACGCGGCCCGCTCAGGCCACGAGACAGCCAGCCCTTCCCAGCCAGCACGGCTGCGGCACGCTCCCCTCCAGGTCGGCGCTGCCCGCTCAAGCCGCGGCGCGGTCCGCGAGGGCCGCCGGGGGCTCGTCGTCCATCTCCACCGCCATCGGGAACGGCGCGTGCCCGGCGAGGCGGAACCAGCGCACCTTGCGGTGGCGGCGCAGCGCACGGGCCGCGCGCACCGCGTCGTTGTGGAAGCGCCGCGCCATCGGCACCCGGCGCACGGCCGCGGCGAGTTCCCGCGTGGCCTCCTCGCCGCCCGGCGCCTCGCGTACCGCCTCGACCTGCTGCGCCTCTCCGAAGACCGCGCGCAACGCCTGGCTCAGCTCGCTCTCGGCGACCTCGCGCTGCTCCTCCTCCGCCTGCCGGGCCGCGTGCGCCGCCTCGTACAGGACGATCGACGCTGCCGGATCGAGCACTCCGGAGGTGGCCAGCTCCTGCGCGACCGAGGCGCGCCGCAGCAGCTGCGCGTCGAGCGCGGCGCGGGCCGCGTCGATGCGCGCGTGCAGCCGGTCCAGGCGGCCCGCGGTCCAGCTCAGGTAGAGGCCGATCGCGAACAGGACGACCGCGATCCAGATCAAAGTGGAGGTCACAGCGGCCTAGGCTACCGCCGGGGTCCGGCAGGGCCCGACGGGGCGCGGACCCTGTCGATCCGCGCGGGGCCCCTGTCGATCCGCGGCTCCGCCGCGCGGCCGCGGCGTCGAGGGCGTCGCGCGCTTCCCGCGCGGCCTCAGTCCCGCGCCAGGCCGAACCGGGCCCGCAGGCCCGATCGGTCGTCCGCCGCGACCGCCGCCGCGCCGTCCGTCACCGTCTCGTACACCGACAGGATGTCCGCGCCGACCGTCGACCAGTCGAAGCGGCGCACGTGCTTACTGCCCCGCTCGCGCAGCTCCTCGCGGCGCTTGGGATCACCGAGCAGGCGCACGGCGGCCTCGGCGAGGGACTCCGCGTCCTCGTTCGCGAACAGGTCGCCCGCCGTGCCCTGGTCGAGGACCTGGGCGAAGGCGTCGAGGTCGCTGGCCAGCACCGGGGCGCCCGCCGACATCGCCTCGACGAGGATGATGCCGAAGCTCTCCCCGCCGGTGTTCGGCGCGACGTACAGGTCGACGCTGCGCAGCAGCCGCGCCTTGTCCTCGTCGCTGACCATGCCGAGGAACTCCACGCGCTCGCGCAGCGGGGTAGGGAGCGAGGCCACGGCCTCCTCCTCGTCGCCGCGCCCGGCGACAAGGAGGCGTGCCTCCGGGCACTCCGCGAAGATCCTGGGCAGCGCCTTCATCAGGACCGGCAGGCCCTTGCGGGGCTCGTCGATGCGGCCGATGAAGCCGATCGTGCCCCCTTGCCACTCGGGCTTGGGCTCGGCGTCGGCGAAGAAGTCGACGTCCACGCCGTTCGGGATGACCACGGCGTCGCCGCCCAGGTGCTCGACCAGCGTGCGGCGGGCGTACTCGCTGACCGCGATGCGCGCGCTGATCTTCTCCAGGGCGGGCTGCAGGATCGGATACGCCGCGATCATGGCCCGCGAGCGCGGGTTGGACGTGTGGAACGTCGCCACGATCGGGCCCTGCGCCGCCCAGCAGGTCAGCAGGCCGAGCGACGGCGAGGTCGGCTCGTGGATGTGGATGACGTCGAAGGTGCCGTCGTGCAGCCAGCGGCGCACCCGCGCGGCCGACAGGAAGCCGAAGTTGAGCCGCGCCACCGAGCCGTTGTACGGAACCGGAACGGCACGGCCCGCCGACACCACGTACGGCGGCAAGGGGGTCTCGTCGTCCGCCGGGGCGAGGACGGAGACCTCGTGCCCCATGCGGATGAGGTGCTCCGCCAGATCGCGGATGTGGAACTGGACGCCGCCCGGCACGTCCCACGAGTACGGGCAGACGATGCCGACCTTCACCGCGTCCCCTCGCCCCGGGATCCGTCCGCCTCCCGCGCGCGCCCCGCCGGGGCGGGCGCCTTCGCCGGGTCCAGGTCCGCGAGCCACAGCCGCTGGAGCATGTGCCAGTCCTCCGGGTGCTCGGCGATGCCCGTGGCGAAGACGTCGGCGAGGGCCTGGGTCATGGCGGCCGTCTTCTCCGCGCGCGTGCCCGTCTCGGGCACGTCGACGGGCGGGTGGACACGGCCGCGCATCACCGGCGACGCGTCGTACCAGAGCGTCACCGGCAGGAGCAGCGCGCCCGTCTGCTGGGCGAGCGCGGCGGGCCCCGCGGGCATCCGCGCGCTCTCGCCGAAGAACTTCACCTCGACGCCGGACGCCGACAGGTCCCGGTCCGCGACGAGGCAGACGAGCCCGCCCGCGCGCAGCCGCCGGGCGAGCGTGCCGAAGGCCGAGCCGCCGGTGTGCGGCAGGACCTCCATGCCGAGTCCGCTGCGGTAGGCCACGAAGCGGTCGTACAGGGACTCGGGCTTCTGCCGCTCCTGCACGGTGGTGAACGGCGTCTTCAGCTTCGTGGTGACCCAGGCGCCGGCCAGGTCCCAGTTCCCCAGGTGCGGCAGCGCGAGGATGACGCCCCTGCCGCTGTCCAGGCCGTCGGTCAGGTGGTGCAGGTCCTGGGGCGTGAAGCCGTCCTTGATGCGGTCCTCGCTCCAGGCCGGAAGCCGGAAGGACTCCATCCAGTAGCGCATGTACGACCGCATGCCCGCCTTGGACAGCTCCGCGAGGCGCTGCGGCGTCGCGTCAGGCACCACGCGCGCGTAGTTGGCCTCCAGGCGCAGCACGCCCTTGCCGCGCCGCTTCCACGCGAGGTCGGCGATGCCACGCCCCAGGCGCACGGCGGCGGGCTCGGGAAGCTTCTTGACCGTGCTCCAGCCCGCCCCGTACAACGCGTCCGTCAGCTTGTCCGCGGCGCGGCTCATGAGGCGGTCTCGCTCCGCTGGGCGTCGTCCCGGGCCGCCTCGGCGTCCGCCTCCGCGGACTCGCGGCGCACCGTCACCACGCGCTGCACGAGCGTGACGAGACTGCCGACGGCCACGATCCACAGGGCCACGGGCAGCAGTACGTCGATGCCGGGCACCCCGAACTTGTGCAGCCCGGCGAAGCCCGCCGCCACGAGCGAGATCACCAGGCGCTCGGCGCGCTCCACCAGGCCGTTCACGGCCACGGGCAGGCCGATCGCCTCGCCGCGCGCCTTCGTGTACGACACCACTTGGCCGCTGGCCAGGCAGAAGATCGACACGGCGCACAGGATGTTGTCGTCGCCGGACCCCGCGTACCACAGGGCGAAGCCGCCGAAGATCGCGCCGTCGGCGACCCGGTCCAGCGTCGAGTCGAGGAACGCGCCCCAGCGGCTGGAGCGGCCGAGCTGACGCGCCATGTTGCCGTCGACGAGGTCGGAGAACACGAACAGCGTGATGACGACCGTGCCCCAGAAGAACTCCCCGCGCGGGTAGAAGACCAGCGCTCCCGCCATCACTCCGGCCGTACCGATGAGCGTGACCGTGTCGGGGCTGACCCCGCGACGGATGAGAAACGCGGCGAACGGCGTGAGGACACGCGTGAAAAACGCACGCGCGTACTTGTTCAGCATGGCCTTCCCGAGGGTCGGTGCGCACGGCGGCCCCGTTGGCCACCGGCTGGCCCATCGTAGTCACGCCCCGGACACGGCGGCTCGCCCCCTCACGATCGCGTACGACGTATGGACGCACAGTGACGCAAGTGGAAAGCTCGGAAGCACCGCGGGCGTCGTCGGAGCCGCCCCCGCACGCGGGTCCCGCGTGTCCGCGCTTCAGCCAGCATCCCCGAGGGGGCTGTGCCTCCTCACCACGCACGTAACCGGGAGGCCAAGGCATGGGCGACAAGGCGAACGCACACCCCGGAGCCGCCGGCAGGGCAGCGACGGCCGACCACCCCGCGTCCGTACGGAATGTGGTGCTGGTCGGCCACAGCGGATCGGGCAAGACGACACTCGTGGAGGCCCTCGCGCTGACCGCGGGGGCGGTGAACCGGGCGGGCCGCGTGGAGGACGGCACGGCTGTGTCCGACTACGACGAGATCGAGCACCGGCAGCAGCGCTCGGTCCAGCTCTCGCTCGTCCCCGTCGAATGGGGCGGTTACAAGATCAACATCCTGGATACGCCCGGCTACGCCGACTTCGTCGGCGAGCTGAGGGCCGGTCTGCGCGCGGCGGACGCGGCCCTCTTCGTCGTCTCGGCGGCCGAGGGCGCCGAAGGCATCACCGGCGCCACCCGCATGGTCTGGGAGGAGTGCGCGGCCGTCGGCATGCCCCGGGCCATCGTCGTCACCCACCTGGAATCCGCGCGCGCGGACTTCACGCAGATGACGCGCACCTGCGCCGAGGCCTTCGGCGCCGACGACCCCGACGCGGTGCTCCCGCTGTACCTGCCGCTGCACGGCGAGCCGGGACCGGACGGACACGCACCCGTCACCGGGCTCATCGGACTGCTGTCCCAGCGCGTCTACGACTACGCCTCGGGCGAACGCAAGGAGTCCGAACCCGGCGCCGACCAGCTGCCCGCCATCGAGGAGGCACGCAACAAGCTCATCGAGGGCATCATCGCCGAGAGCGAGGACGAGTCCCTCATGGACCGCTACCTCGGCGGCGAGGAAATCGACTACAAGACCCTCGTGGACGACCTGGAGCGGGCCGTCGCCCGCGGTATCTTCCACCCGGTGCTCGCCGCCGCCCCGGCCGCCGAGGGCGCCCGCCAGGGCATCGGCACCGTCGAACTCCTTGAACTGGTCACCGGCGGCTTCCCCACTCCCCTGGAGCGCCCCGCGCCCACCGTCACCACCCCCGACGGCAAGGCGAGGCCCGCCCTCACCTGCGACCCCGAAGGGCCCCTGGTCGCCGAGGTCGTCAAAACCGCGTCCGACCCCTACGTCGGCCGGATCTCGCTGGTACGCGTCTTCTCCGGCACCCTCCGCCCCGACGAGACCGTGCACGTCTGCGGCCACGGCCTCGTCGACCGCGGCCACGAGGAACGCGACCTCCACGAAGTCGACGAGCGCGTCGGCGCCCTCTCCGCGCCCTTCGGCAAACAGCAGCGCTCCCTCTCCCGAGCCATCGCGGGCGACCTGGCCTGCGTCGCCAAGCTCACCCGCGCGGAGACCGGCGACACCCTCTCCGCCAAGGACACCCCGCTCCTCATGGAGCCCTGGGACATGCCCGACCCGCTCCTGCCCCTCGCCATCCAGGCACACAGCAAGGCCGACGAGGACAAGCTCTCCCAAGGCCTCTCACGCCTCGTCGCCGAGGACCCCACCATGCGGCTCGAACAGAACCAGGACACCCACCAGGTCGTCCTGTGGTGCCTCGGCGAGGCCCACGCCGACGTGGCCCTGGAGCGGCTGCGCAGCCGCTACGGCGTCCAGGTCGACGTCATCCCGCACAAGGTGTCCCTGCGCGAGACCTTCGCGGGCAAGTCCGCCGGGCGCGGCCGCCACGTCAAACAGTCCGGCGGCCACGGCCAGTACGCCATCTGCGAGATCGAGGTCGAGCCCCTGCCCGGAGGCAGCGGCATCGAATTCGTCGACAAGGTCGTCGGCGGAGCGGTACCGCGCCAGTTCATCCCGTCCGTGGAGAAGGGCGTCCGCGCCCAGGCCGCCAAGGGCGTCGCCGCAGGCTACGCGCTCATCGACGTACGCGTCACGCTCCTCGACGGCAAGGCCCACTCCGTGGACTCCTCCGACGCCGCCTTCCAGACCGCCGGCGCCCTGGCCCTGCGCGAAGCCGCCGCGGGCACCACCATCCACCTCCTAGAACCCGTCGCCGACGTCCAGGTCCTCATCTCCGACGAATACGTGGGCGCCGTCATGAGCGACCTGTCCGGCAGACGCGGCCGCGTCGTCGGCACCGAACAGGCACCAGGCGGACGCACCCTCGTACGCGCGGAGGTGCCCGAGATCGAGATCGGCCGGTACACCGTCGACCTCAGATCGCTCTCCCAGGGCACCGCCCGCTTCAGCCGCCGCTACGCCCGGCACGAACCGATGCCCCCGCAACTGGCCCAGCGGATCCGCGAACAGGCCCAGGACACCGCCTAGTTGAGCCCCACTGGCCGAATGCCGCCCGCTCCGCCTCTTCCTCGCGGGCGGCATTCCGCCGACCCCTGACGGATGTCGGCACGCCCCGATACGCTGATGACCTGATCAACAGCCGTACCGGCCAGGTCAACAGGTGTGCCGGGCCGCGCAGTCGGGAAACAACGCAATCGGGAAGGGCCGCGGCGGTCAGCGGCGCGGCGATGGGGGCGGCAGGTGGCGGACGACGCATTCGACTTCAGGCCGGGGGCCCAGGTGCCGCTCTCCGGCGCCGCGGGCCAGACCGCGGCCACCCACGCGCTGGCCTCCGCGGCCTACCGCGACGGCGAGGTCGACGAGATCCTCAAGGCCAACAGCGACTGGCACAAGTCCGTGGTGAAACCGGGCCTGTGGTCCCTGTTCAAGCCGAGCCTCGGCGAGGCCTTCGCCAGAACGGTCCAGGTGCGCATGCTCGGCGGCGCCCGCAGCCCCCTCATCCAGGCCTTCGGCATCGACCCCCAGTCGGTCGTCGAGCACTGCCTCGCCGCCACCGGCATCCGCCGCCACCGCGACAGCTGGCTCACCCTCGTCATGGCCGTGTGCGGACTGCTCTTCCTGCCCGGCCTGCTCGCCTGGCTGCTGGTCTTCACCGCCCGCCGCTGGATCACCAAGCAGAAGGACAAGCGCACCCAGGCCATCGCCACGGCCCTCCTCGTCGCCATCGGCGTCGTCGTGGTCATCCTCCTCGTCAAACTGCCCTTCCACGGCCTCCTGGCCTGGTATCTGCGCCTGTGCCCCGTCGTACCCGTCGTCGGCTGGTTCTGGGCCAAGCACATAGCCGAAGGCACCGCCAAGGACCTGCGCGAGCGCTGGAGCGCCCTCCTCTCGGGCGGCGGCATCGGCGCGAAGATCCCCGAAGCCGTGCCCGGCAGCCCCGGCGACGCCTCCGCCGAGCGCCTGCGCCAGGGCCTCGCCCGCCTCTCCGCCGAGCAGCAGAGCAACTCCGTCTTCTACGCGGGCCCCAAGGGCATACTGGGCATGGGCACCCGCTGGGGCAGCTGGCAGCTCGCCGAGGAACTGGTCCCCCGCGAGGACGGCAAGGAGATCAACCCCTTCCGCAGCTGGGACGTCATACGGGCGGTGCACGACCAGCTCCGCATGCTCGAGCGCGGCCCCCTGCACACCGGCGGCTTCACCACCCCGTCGATAAGGCACTGGATCGTCACCCCCGTCGGGGAGAACGCCGGCTCGGTGTCCCGCCCCTCCGGCACGGACGTCGAGGCCTTCCAGATCAAGGGCCACGAAATACAGCGCATCTGCAACGAGCAGCAGTTCGGCAGCGGCGACCGCCACTACCTGGGCGTGCAGTTCACCCTCTGGGACGGCCAGCTCGTCATCACCATGCTGATCACGGTGACGGTCCTGCACGAGACCCTGCGCATCGAGGTCACCGGCCACGCCCTCGGCCCCGTGCACTCCCTCTTCACCAGCAAGCCCTCCCCCAAGACCAAGACGGTCAGCAAGACCATCAAGTTCTGGGAGACCACCACGCGCAACCTCCCGCTCGTCGACGCCCAGGAAGTGGTGCGCCTCGCCGTCCGCGCCCCCTTCACCTGGTACCCGCCGATCCTGGACTACCTCGGCGGCAAGCTCGTCCTGCCCGAACCCTTCGGCCTGCGCCACGCCTGGGCGGACAAGCCCTGGCGGCACCGCTTCATGGCCGACGACGCGCTGCGCGCCGCGACTCCGGTCCTGCGCGTCGTCCACACGGCCGCCATCAAGGTCCTGGAGGAGAACGGCGTGAACACCGACCGCTTCAGCGGCCGCGCCACGTTCCTCAGCGGCGCGATCCAGGACCCGATGCCGCGCCAGGCGGACGTCTACGGCGCGTAAGCGCTCCGCGGGGGCGCGGTTCGGAATCTGCGGGCCGTCTGTGGCCGGTCGCGCCCACGCGGCGGAGCCGCATGTCGATACCGCCCCGCGCCCCTTCGGGGCGCTGCCCTACGCCGCGGGCCACGCCTCCGCGATCATCTTGCGGGTGTCGGCCAGGAGCTGCGGCAGCACCTTCGTATGCGCCGTGACGGGCATGAAGTTCGTGTCCCCGCCCCAGCGCGGCACGATGTGCTGGTGCAGATGCGCGGCGATCCCCGCGCCCGCGACCGTGCCCTGGTTCATGCCCAGGTTGAAGCCGTGCGCGCCGGACGCCGTGCGCAGCGCGGTCATCGCCTGCTTGGTCAGCTCGGCCAGCTCAAGCGTCTCCGGACCCGTCAGCTCCGTGTAGTCCGCGACGTGCCGGTACGGGACCGTCATCAGGTGCCCGCCGTTGTACGGGTAGAGGTTGAGCACCGCGTACACGTGCTCGCCCCGCTTGAGCACGAGGCCGTCCTCGTCCGACTTGGCCGGGATGGAGCAGAACGGGCAGCCGTCCTCGGCCCCCGAACCGGTCGGCTTGTTCTCGCCTTGGATGTACGCCATCCGGTGGGGCGTCCACAGGCGCTGGAACGCGTCCTGCGTCCCCACTCCGATCTGCTGCTCCGGCTCAGTCGTCATGGTGGCCAGCATATTCGCCACCGGACACGCGACGAGGGGCGGCCCCGGTGGGGGCCGCCCCTCGCGGCAGGCCTTGAACGCGGCCGGGCGTCAGACCTGGGTGCGCTCCTCGACGACCTTCAGGATCTTGGCGATGGCCTCCTCGGCCGGGATCCCGTTCTCCTGCGACCCGTCCCGGTACCGGAAGGACACCGCGCCCGCGTTCATGTCGTCGTCGCCGACGATCACCATGAACGGCACTTTGGACTTCTGTGCGTTGCGGATCTTCTTCTGCATCCGGTCCGAGGAGGCGTCCACCTCAACCCGAAGCCCATGCTTCTTCGCCTCCTCCGCGAACTCCTGGAGGTACGACACGTGCGCGTCCCCGACCGGGATGCCCACGGCCTGCACCGGAGCGAGCCACGCCGGGAACGCGCCCGCGTAGTGCTCAAGGAGCACCCCGAAGAACCGTTCGATCGAGCCGAACAGCGCGCGGTGCAGCATGACCGGCTGCTGCTTCGAGCCGTCGGCGGCGGTGTACTCAAGCCCGAACCTCTTCGGCTGGTTGAAGTCCACCTGGAGGGTCGACATCTGCCAGGACCGGCCGATCGCGTCCTTCGCCTGGACGGAGATCTTCGGCCCGTAGTACGCGGCCCCGCCCGGGTCAGGGACCAGCGGCAGGCCCTGCTTCTCGGCGGCCTGGCGCAGCGCCTCGGTGGCCTCGGCCCAGTCCTCGTCCGAGCCGATGAACTTGTCGGAGTCGTCGCGGGTGGACAGCTCCAGCTCGAACTCGTTCAGACCGTAGTCGCGCAGCAGGTCCAGGACGAAGGTGAGGAGCTTGTCCAGCTCCTCGGCCATCTGCTCCTTGGTGCAGTAGATGTGCGAGTCGTCCTGGGTGAACCCACGCGAGCGGGTCAGACCGTGCACGACGCCCGACTTCTCGTAGCGGTAGACCGTGCCGAACTCGAAGAGCCTCAGCGGCAGCTCGCGGTAGGACCGGCCGCGCGACTTGAAGATCAGGTTGTGCATCGGGCAGTTCATCGCCTTGAGGCGGTAGTTCTGCTCGTCGAACTCGATCGCCGGGAACATGCCGTCCGCGTAGTGCGGCAGGTGCCCCGAGGTCTCGAAGAGCTTCTCCTTCGAGATGTGCGGGGTGTTCACGAACTCGTAGCCGGAGTCCTCGTGCCGCTTGCGGGAGTAGTCCTCCATCACCTTGCGGATGACGCCGCCTCGGGGGTGGAAGACCGCGAGGCCCGGGCCCAGCTCCTCCGGGAAGGAGAACAGGTCCAGCTCCGCGCCGAGCTTGCGGTGGTCGCGCTTCTCGGCCTCCGCGAGGAACTCCAGGTGCGCCTTCAGCTCGTCCTTGGAGGGCCAGGCGGTGCCGTAGATGCGCTGGAGCTGCGGGTTCTTCTCGCTGCCGCGCCAGTACGCGGCGGCGGAGCGCATCAGCTTGAACGCCGGGATGTTCCGGGTGGTGGGCAGGTGCGGACCGCGGCAGAGGTCCTTCCAGCACAGCTCGCCGGTCTTGGCGTCCAGGTTGTCGTAGATCGTCAGCTCGCCCGCGCCCACCTCGGCGTCGGCGCCGTCGGCGGCCTGCGCGGCATTGCCCTTGAGGCCGATCAGCTCCAGCTTGTACGGCTCGTCGGCCAGCTCGACGCGGGCGTCGTCGTCGGTGGTGACGCGGCGCGAGAAGCGCTGGCCCCGCTTCTGGATCTCCTGCATCTTCTTCTCGATGCGCTTGAGGTCCTCGGGGGTGAAGGGCTCCTTGACGTCGAAGTCGTAGTAGAAGCCGTCCCGGATGGGCGGACCGATGCCGAGCTTGGCGTCGGGGAAGAGCTCCTGCACGGCCTGGGCCATGACGTGCGCGGCGGAGTGGCGCAGGATGTTCAGACCGTCCTCGGAGGAGATCTCGACGGGCTCGACCTCCTCGCCGTCCTGCATTTCGTACGCGAGGTCCTTCAGCTCGCCCCCGACGCGCGCGGCCACGATGGTGCGCTCGCCCGCGAACAGCTCGGCGGCCGTGGTGCCCGTGGTCACCACGCGCTCTTCCCGCTCGGAATCGCGTTGGATGATCACACGGACGTCTGACACCGGTCTCTCCTGTCTGAGGGGGTGCGGCAGGTCCTCGCCTGCCCGCGCAACGAATCGTACCGAGCCGGTGGGGCCCACCGCGAAACGGTTGTCCGCGGGCGGCCCGCGCTCCGGCGCCCTCAGTCGGTGCTGCACGCCTCCTCGAAGAAGTCGAGGTTCTCCTGGAGCGACTTCAGCAGCCGGTCCCGCTCGGCGTCGTCGACCTGCACCGGCACCACCTGCGTGGCCCCGGTGAGCCTGCGGAAGCCGCCGCGGCTCTCCAGGCGGCCCTGCACCCGGATGGGCAGCCCGACCAGATGGGCGTGGCCCGCGATCCGGTACGACTCCTCGTCCAGGGACATCCGTACGTGCGGGACCTCGGCGCCCGCGAGCACCCGCACCCGGACCGTGCCCGCGCCGCGCGGCCCCGAGCGCCGCATGCGCACCACGGCGCCGGTGATGCGCACCGGCACGGACGGCTCGTCGCGCAGATAGCGGGCCCCGGCCTCGCGCAGGACGGCGAGGTCGCCCGGGGAGAACTCGACGGGCTCGGTGGTGGCCGCGCAGCCCTCGGGCACGCCCGCGGCGGGTGACCACTCGACGTGGACGCGGGCGCCCTCGGTGCCGCGTACGAGCAAGACGATGGCCTCGATCAGCTCGTGGCTGACGCCTGCCGCGACGGCTCCGTCGAAGGCGTCCATGCCGCCGGTGGCCCGCTGGTAGTCGACGGCCTCGCGGGCCGCGTACAGCGCCTGGTGCAGTCGTACGGCAAGGGGCCGGGCGGCGGAGACCGGTACGAAGGCGGTGAGGCGGCGTCCGCCCGGCGCGGGCCCCACGAGGACGTTCTCCAGGGCCGCGGCGGCGGGGCGGCGGTGCCGTGCGCCGTGGTACCCGGCGCGCTCGCGTGCGGCGAGGGCGCCGGCCAGGAGCATCTGCCGGGCGGCGCCGCGCAGGTGTTCCTCGACGGTCCAGGGCGCGGCGCCCGCGGGCCCGCCGGGGACGTCGCGCCACCAGCGGATCTCGTCGCTGGGCACGGTGAGCGACACGAGTACGTCGCGGGCCGAGGGCGAGGAGCTGCGGGCGAGGGCGGTGAGGGCTTCGCCGATGAGGTCGTCGCTGTCGGGGAAGGCGCGGCTCTCGGGGACGAGGAGGCTGGTGCCGCGGGCGGCCGGTCCCGGCGGGGTCCAGCGGGAGTAGTGTCCGGCGGCGCCGCCGCGGCGCTGCCAGCCGTGCCGGTGGAGGAGGGCGATGAGTACGGCGGGGTCGACGTGGGCGGGCTCGGGCGGCTCGGACCACGCGTCGGGGGCTTCGGCGGGGCGGGGCCGTAGGCGGCGGAGCCCTCGGGTGGGGTGCGCGGTGGCCGGGCCGTCGCCGCGCAGGGGGGCGGGGTCGTCGATCGGGCGGTGCATCAGGGTCTCCCTCCCGTGCCGACGCGCGTCATGATCTCGCAGAGGGCGCGGTCGTCGAAGATCCGTGCGGTGGGGACGCGGACGGTGGTCCTCCGTCTGCCGGTCACGGGGTGCCCGGCGAGGTTGGTCCAGTAGCAGCAGTGCCGCAGGTCGAGGCGGTCGTGGCCGGCGCGCAGCCAGTCGTCCTGGGACCGGGGCACGAGCATGACCACCAGTATTTTGTGCACCGATACCGGGGTGCGGGCGAGCTTCTCCAGGTGGGCGTTGTCCAGGGTGAAGGAGAAGGCGGGGCCCTTGGGGTGGGGCGGGATCTGGTAGGTGCACTTGAGCTGCACCTTGATGGTGACCTCGTCGTCGACGGTGTGGCCGGGGGCGCTGTGGCTGACGTGCCAGTCGATGCCGTTGTCCGGGAAGGGCTGCGAGAGGGAGCATCCGGCCGCTGCCGCGACCGCGTGCAGATAGCCCACCTGAAGGGTCTCCATGCAGGCGGTGGTGGCGAGTGTGCCGCGCGGCGGTGCGATCCGCTCGGGCAGCAGCCCACCCTGTTCGGGCTGCGCGAGCGCCATGTCCTGAAAGCCTTCCGAACCGGTGAAATCCCCGCTTGAGCCGTCAACCACTGGGCTCCGTACCTGTGTTGTCTCCTGGGCGGGTTCGGCGCAAACGGCCCGGGTATCACCTGCGTGAGGCAGGAGCGGAGGTCAACTGCCGTAGCTGATCGAGGAGTTGTGTCGGGATGACGTGCTGGTACGAGGGGCCCTTGGCCGCATTCGACACGGAGACGACGGGTGTCGACGTGGAGACCGACCGGATCGTGTCGGCCGCCGTCGTCGTGCAGAACGGCGCGGGGGCCCGCCCGCGAGTGACACGCTGGCTGGTGAATCCGGGGGTGCCGGTCCCCGCGGCGGCGACGGCGGTGCACGGCCTGAGCCAGGACCATCTGGAGCGCAACGGCCGCTGGCCGGCTCCGGTGATGGAGGAAATAGGCCGGGAGCTGGCGGAGCAGGGCGCGGCGGGGCGGCCGCTGGTGGTGATGAACGCGCCGTTCGACCTGACGCTCCTGGACCGGGAGTTGCGCAGGCATCGCGCCTCGTCGCTCTCGCGCTATGTCGGCACCTCACCGCTGTGTGTGCTCGATCCGCGGGTCCTGGACCGGCATCTGGACCGGTACCGCAAGGGCCGGCGCACGCTGTCGGACCTGTGCGAGCTGTACGGGGTCGAGCTGAGCGGCGCTCATGACGCGGCGGCCGACGCACAGGCGGCGCTCGATCTCGTCCGCGCTCTGGGCCGTCGTTTCGCGGCGCGGCTCGACCGTCTTTCGCCCGCCGAGCTGCATACGTTGCAAGCGGTGTGGCACGCGGCGCAGGCGCGGGGGTTGCAGACGTGGTTCGCGCGCGGCGGGTCGCCGGAGACGGTGGATCCGGCGTGGCCGCTGCGGCCCGAACTGCCCGCGGCCGCTTGAGCCCTGGCGGGCTCCGGGCATGAAAAAACCGGTCCGTCGGTGACGGACCGGCATTCTCCGGGTGGGCGATACTGGGTTCGAACCAGTGACCTCTTCGGTGTGAACGAAGCGCTCTCCCACTGAGCTAATCGCCCGGGAACGCACTGAACAATACAGGTCCGGGCGCCGATCCTTCAAACCGCCCGCCCTCCTGGCGGGCGCGGCCCCTCAGGGGCGTGCCGCCTGCGGTCCTTCCCGGTCGAGGCGGGCGGCGAGACCGCGTCGTCCTGCGCGCATCATCAGCGCGTGGTTGAGGCGGAGCAGCGGCCTGCCGGGCACGGCGAGGCGGCGCAGGAGGGGTTTGCGGACGTCGACTTCCTGGTCGTAGCGCGCGCGGGTGCCGCCGCCGGGCGTGGGCGTCAGGGTCCAGCGCGCCCAGCCGTCGAGGTCGCCGGTCATGGTGATGGCGAGGACGCCGCGCCCGGGGTCCCGGCAGCTTTCGCGGGCGGTGATCACCAGGTCGTACGGCAGGAGCGAGCGGAAGCGAGCGGTGCCGCTGCGGTCGTCGATGGGGGTGACCTCGCGGACCTGGGGCCACCAGGCGGGGTAGTCCTCGGCGCGTTCGAGCGCGGCATAGACGGCGGTGGGCTCGGCGTGCAGATTCCATACGCTGCGGAAGCGGTAATGGCACCAGTCCATGGCTTCAAGTCTGCCGCCGAGGGGCGCGTTCCGCTCCCGGTTTCCGACGGGGCGTCAACTCGGAGAAATAGGAAGCAGTTATTCCGGACGGTGCGGCGGGGCCCGTGAATTCCGTGAAAGGGCGTCAAATACGACAGTGGCCCGGAGGCTGTTTCCAGCCTCCGGGCCACAATCCCGGGTGGGCGATACTGGGTTCGAACCAGTGACCTCTTCGGTGTGAACGAAGCGCTCTCCCACTGAGCTAATCGCCCGGGCGCAGAGAGAACATTACCCCATGTCAGAGGGTGCTTGTGACCACCTGACCGAGCTGGCCCCCGGCGGCCTCGGCCGGCCCGCCGGGGCGGCGCTCACTGATCGTTGATCTTCCACGGCATCTCGAGGCCGTACTTCCAAAGGTAGACGCCGGCGAGGGCCCCGACGATCACGAGGCCGATCGACGTGAGGATGATGTTGCGGCGGCGCACTCTGGGGTCGAGTGCGCGCTGTGCTGCCTCGGTGACCTTCCGTTTCGTCCATCGGAGCACCAGCTGCGCCCAGACGAACTCGGTCGCCCAGATCGCCATGCCACAGAAGATGACCACCCAGCCGGGCCCCGGCAGGGGCAGCATGATGATGCCCACGACGACGACCGCGAGGCCGACGATGAAGACGCCGACCTGCCAGCTCAGGTGCAGTGCGCGACGCGCCTTGACGAACTCCGGCGCCCGCGACCCGAAGGGCTTCTCGGGCTTGGTCGGGCCCGCCGCGCCCTCGGCCGCCTGGGCCACCGTCGGCTCGTTACTCCCCGTATTCATGCCGCCAAACCCTACCGGACGGAAACCCGTCACCGGAATGGCCGTACGAACCATTCGGACAGTCCGCCATACGAGCCACCTAAAGACACCCAAAACTCTCAGAGGGGTTTACAACGGCACCGTAGGTGGCATGTCGATTTCGCCGACGTGCGAATCCCCGAGCGCACACTGAGCGAAAGGCCTTGGCGCTTATGAACACCACGGTCAGCTGCGAGCTGCACCTGCGCCTCGTTGTGTCGAGCGAGTCCTCACTGCCTGTACCCGCGGGACTGCGGTATGACACGGCCGATCCCTATGCCGTGCACGCCACCTTCCACACCGGAGCCGAGGAGACCGTCGAGTGGGTGTTCGCCCGCGACCTCCTCGCCGAGGGCCTCCACCGGCCCACCGGCACCGGCGACGTCCGAGTCTGGCCGTCCCGCAGCCACGGTCAGGGCGTCGTCTGCATCGCCCTCAGCTCCCCCGAGGGAGAGGCTCTGCTCGAGGCCCCGGCGCGGGCCCTGGAATCGTTCCTGAAGCGTACCGACGCGGCCGTGCCGCCCGGCACGGAGCATCGTCACTTCGATCTCGACACGGAGCTCTCGCACATTTTGGCCGAAAGCTAGTCCGGCCGGTCCGGGAGCCGCTCACCGCCGTCCGACTCGGGGAGACGGCGTGGGTACGACAACGACATAGCAGGCACAGCAGACACCGGCGCCGGTGCCGCGGCACTCCGCGGCTCCGGCGCCGTGGCGCGCGGGGCGTGAGCCGCTAGCATCGGCCAGCATCAGGCGGGCGCCCGCCCGACCCTCATGAGGCCAGGGAGCGAATCGTGCTGATCACCCATGACACCAGGTGCGCGCTCGACGCCGTGGTCGATCTGGTGAACTCCGCGCCGGACGACCCGGACGACGAGGGCGGTGGCGGCGCCGAGGGCCTGGCGGACGTCGCGGCCCTGCGCGAGTTCGTGCGGAACCACTCGATCAGTGACGTCGGAGCGCTCACGGAGCGGGACCTGGCGGCGGTGCACCGCGTCCGCGCCCGCTTCGCCGAGGTCTTCGCGGCCGCCGAGGCGCATGTCGCGGCGGCCCTGCTGAACGAGCTGGTGGCCGCGGCGGGCACCACGCCGCGCCTGACCGACCACGACGGCTACGACTGGCACGTGCACTACTTCGCGCCGGGCGCCTCCGTGGCCGACCACCTGGCGGCGGACTGCGGGATGGCGCTCGCCTTCTTCGTCGTCGCGGGCGAGCAGGAGCGGCTGCGGCGCTGCGAGGCGCCGGACTGCCGCCGCGCCTTCATCGACCTGTCCCGGAACCGCTCGCGCCGCTACTGCGACAGCCGCACCTGCGGCAACCGTCTGCACGTCGCCGCCTACCGGGCCCGGCGCCGGGAGGCGGCGGGCCTGGAGCAGAACGTGCCGGAGCAGGGCGCGCTGGAGGGCGGCGGGCTTGAGCGGGACACGGACGAGCGGGCACGCCTGGAGCGGGGCCTACAGCAGGAGCAGGTCGTGCAGTGAGGCCATGAGCAGCAGGCAGCCGATCACCGCCAGGAAGATCATCAGCGGGGGCTGGGAGAGGGCGAAGAGGCAGCCTCGCGGCTCGTCGGCGGTTCCGTGCCCGTCGGGCGGGGCGGGTTCGCTCTGTGTGGTGGTGTCCAGCATCTCGCCGTGATGATGACCCAGCCCGCACCCCCGCACTGACCAACACGCCCGGTCGGAGCGGCAGTTCGCCGCATTCCGTGACCTTGGTGGGCCCGGCGTGGCGTACCTGCGAACGGTGTCCGTGGATACGCTCGAACCGGGGACCCCTCAGGGTGACGCGGGGACCCCTCAGGGTGACGGGCGCTGCTCAGCTGTCGTGCTGCTTGTCTCGGCTCATATGCCGTGCTTCTTGAGGATGGCCTCGATGTCGCTGAAGTCCTCCGCGGGGGCCGCCGTCTTCTTCGGCTCGGGCGCGGGCCTGGCGCCCGCGCCGAGGGAGGGGGCGGAGGCGGCGGGGGCGACCGCGTCGCGCTGGGCCGCCTTCGCCGCCGCCTTGCGCTCCTTGCGGGTGCCGCCCGAGCGGCGCTCGGCCGAGCGCGTGCCCATGAACAGCAGCCAGGCCGCGCCGAGGACGCCGAAACCCGCCCAGGCGACCGGGCTGAACGCGGTCTCGGCCGCCCACTCGACGGCGCCCGTCATGACCAGGCCGAGCGGGACCAGGGCATAGGCGGCGAGGCGGGCCGCGGCGAGGAAGCGCTTGCGGTACGCCGTGACGGCGGCTATGCCAAGGCCGGCCGCGGCGACGGCGGAGCAGATGGTCTCGGCAATCATCCCGGTCCTCCAGGCGTGCGGGTGTGGTGCGGTCGCGCGGGCACGGTGTGGTCACGCTTGTCCCTTCCATCCTGCACCTGGCCGGGGCCTCGTAGCCACGACGCAGGAGGACATCAGGGAGATATCCGGGTCGGCCCTCCTCCCCAGGTGCCGGTCGGCGGGCGGTCGCCTGGGAGACTGTGCGCATGAACGACTCTTCCACCACCGGCCCCGCCAGCCCCGTCGTCATCGACGTCTGGTGCGAGTTGCAGTGCCCCGACTGCCGCACCGCCCTGGGCGACGTGCGCGCCCTGCGGGACCGCTACGGCGACCGCGCCGAGCTGCGTCTGCGCCACTTCCCGCTGGAGAAGCACCGGCACTCCTTCGCCGCCGCGCAGGCCGCCGAGGAGGCCCTGGAGCAGGGCAAGGGCTGGGAGTACGTCGAGGCGGTCCTGGCCCGGGTGGAGGAGCTTGACCGTAAGGGAGAACCCTTCCTGGTGGAGGTGGCGGGGGAACTGGGCCTGGACGCCGAGGAGTTCGACACCGCCCTGGTGGACGGCCGGCACATCCTGATCGTCGACGCCGACCAGGCCGAGGGCAAGGCCATCGGGGTCACCGGGACGCCGACGTACGTCGTGGGCGGTGAGCGGCTCGACGGCGGCAAGAGCCAGGACGGCCTGCGCGAGCGCGTCGAGGAGATCACCGACCGCCTGCTCGCGCAGGGCTGACGGCGCCGGCCGCCTCCGGGGGCCGGCGGCCGGCGCGGCAGCCGGGCCCCGGAGGGGGTCAGAGCAGCGGCTTGTACAGGTAGTACGCGTCCACCTCGTAGCCGAGCGACTCGTACAGGCGCAGGGCCGCGGTGTTGCCCGCGAACACGTTCAGGCCGATGTGGGTCCCGCCCGCCTCCAGGCCCTGCCGTTCGGCGACGAGCATCAGCGACCGGCCGTGGCCGCGGCCGCGGTACTCCTCGCGGACCTCGACGTCGTACACGAACATCTCGCCGTTCCGCTCGGCGAGCCACAGGGTGCCCACCGCCGTGTCCGCCTCGGTCAGGACGCTCAGGCGGGCGCCCGGGGTGGCCGTCCCGTCGGGCAGGGCGCGCGCGTATTCCCGTGCCGCCTTGTCGCGGGCTTCGGCCTCGGGGACGCCGCGCTCGATCCAGTCGCGGGCGTAGGCCTCCGTGGCGTGCGCCGCCCAGTGCGTGAATTCGGCGTCCGCCATGGGGCGCGCCCGTACGCCGTCGGGCAGCGGGGGCGGTGTCAGGGGCAGCGCCTTGGACATGTTGCGGTTGCGCTCCACATAGCCGAGCGCGGTGGCGAGGTCGAGTGCGCCCGGGGCGCCCGCGCGCACCTTCAGCTCGATGCGGGAGCAGCCCCAGCCGCGCGCCACTTCCTCGGCGGCGAGGGCCGCCACGGTGCCGCGGCCCCGGCGGCGGTCCCGCTCGTCGATCCGCAGGTCCAGGATCTCGGCGACGCGGGGGCCGAAGACGGAGTGCGTGGCCAGCTGGATCCGGCCGACGGGGCGGCTGTTCACGCACACGTCGTACGTACGTGACTTCGCGCCGTCCGTGCTCTGCTGGAGCGGCCCGGCCGGCCGCAGAGTGGTGGTCATCACGGGAGTTGTACCCATCCCGCGCCCCCGCGTCATCTGCTTTTCCCGTCGGCCGGGCCGGTCCCCTACGGGTCCAGGTCGTCGGCGGCGCGCTCGGCGAAGACCCGCATGGACTTGGCGGTCACCGGGCCGGGGGCGCCGGGCAGGTCACGGCCGTCGACGCGGTGGACGGCCTGCACGTCACGCAGCGTGGAGGTGAGGAAGACCTCCTCCGCCCGGTCCAGGACGTCGAACGGCAGGTCGGTCTCGCGCGCCCCGGTCCACTCGACGGCCAGCGCGCGCGTGATGCCCGCGAGACAGCCGGAGGCCACCGGCGGCGTGTGGATCTCGCCGTCGAGGACGACGAAGACGTTCGACCCGGTGCCCTCGCACAGCCGCCCCACGGTGTTGGCGAAGAGCGCCTCGGTCGCGCCCCGCTCGGTGGCGCGGGCGAGCGCGAGCACGTTCTCCGCGTACGAGGTGGTCTTCAGGCCGGTCAGCGCGCCGCGCTCGTTGCGCGTCCAGGGGACCGTGATCACGGCGGTGGAGTCGGGCCTGCGCGTGGTCTCGCCGAGGGCGACGACGAGGGTCGGGCCGTGGTCGCCGCGGTCGGAGCCGAGCGGGGAGAGGCCGCCGGTGTAGGTCAGGCGCAGCCGGCCGAGAGCCATGGGGTTGGCGTCCAGGACGGCGGCGCAGGCGCGGCGGACCTCGTCCAGGTCCGGCTCGGGCAGGCCGAGGCCGCGTGCCGAGCGGGCGAGCCGGTCGAGGTGGCGGGTGAGCGCGAAGGGCCGTCCGGCGACCGCCTTCACCGTCTCGAAGACGCCGTCGCCGACGGTCAGGCCGTGGTCGAGGACGGAGACACGCGCGGATTCGAGGTCGTGCAGGCCGCCGTTGAGCCATATCTTCACGAAGGGGTCCCTCCCGTTGGTTCGTACGTTCCTGACGCTACCGCCAGCAGCCGCTCGGCCTTCAGCTCGGTCTCGCGCCACTCCCCCTCGGGGTCGGAGCCCCAGGTGATGCCGGCGCCGGTGCCGAACCGCAGGGCGTTGTCGGCGCGGTCGATCCAGAACGTGCGGATGCCGACGGCCAGCTCGGCCGTGCCCCGGTCGGCGTCGACCCAGCCGACGCCGCCGCAGTAGGGGCCGCGGGGAGCCGTCTCCAGGGCGTCGATGATCCGCAGGGCGCTGGACTTGGGGGCGCCGGTGACGGAGCCCGGCGGGAAGGCGGCGCCGAGCAGCTCCGGCCAGCCCGCCGCGGGGCGCAGCTCGCCGCGGACGGTGGAGACGAGGTGGACCAGGCCCGGGTGCTTCTCGACGACGCACAGGTCGGGCACGGTCACGGTGCCGGTCCCGCAGACGCGTCCGAGGTCGTTGCGGACGAGGTCCACGATCATCACGTTCTCGGCGTAGTCCTTGTCCAGGAGGTCCGCCTCGGTCCGGCCGGTGCCCTTGATCGGCCCGGACTCGACGACGCCGCCCGCGCGGCGCAGGAACAGCTCGGGCGAGGCGGTGGCGACCTCCACGCCGTGCGCGGGCAGGCGGATCGTTCCGGCGTAGGGAGCGGGGTTCCCGCGCGCGAGGAGGGCGGTCAGCGCGTCGATGTCGGCGTCGTCGGGGACGGGCGCGGACAGGACGCGGCAGAGGTTCGCCTGGTAGACGTCCCCGGCCGCGATGTGCGCGCGGATCCGGCGTACGCCGTCCGTATACGCGGCGCGGTCGAGCGACGACGTCCAGTCGCCGGCCGCCGGGCCGTGCCAGGCGCCGGGCACGGGCGCGGGCACCGGCTCCTCGCGCACCCGCCCGAAGCGGGCGCACACCAGGCGGCCGTCGAAGTCCGCGCAGACGGCCCAGAAGCCGCTGCTGTCCAGGGCGGAAGGGTCGCTGGTCACGTCCCGTAGATCGGTCGCGACGAGGCCGCCGAAGCGGGCCAGAGGAGGCAGGTCGTGCACGGCTGCGAGTCTATGACCGGCGCTCTTGCGGCGCCCCGGGCCCGGGTGACCAGGGCGGCAGCGCAGCACGCTGCGCAAACGCGTTTTTGTACTGGCCCGGGAATCCGCTAGAGTTCAACACGTCGCCGGGACGCGGAAGCGGACCGGGAAAGACAAGCGGACGTAGCTCAGTTGGTAGAGCGCAACCTTGCCAAGGTTGAGGTCGCCAGTTCGAACCTGGTCGTCCGCTCGCAGGAACGCGGGGGATCATCCCGAAACCCCGTACTCCTGGTGGAGTGGCCGAGAGGCGAGGCAACGGCCTGCAAAGCCGTCTACACGGGTTCAAATCCCGTCTCCACCTCCAAGGACGATTAGCTCAGCGGGAGAGCGCTTCCCTGACACGGAAGAGGTCACTGGTTCAATCCCAGTATCGTCCACTGGAATCTCTGATCATGAGGCTCTCGGGCCTTCGATCACGCAGAGGTTTCCCCGCGCGATTAGCTCAGCGGGAGAGCGCTTCCCTGACACGGAAGAGGTCACTGGTTCAATCCCAGTATCGCGCACGCAGCACCCTCCACCTGCGGGTATACACTCGCCGATGGTCCCGCGCGATTAGCTCAGCGGGAGAGCGCTTCCCTGACACGGAAGAGGCCACTGGTTCAATCCCAGTATCGCGCACCACCTCCACGAAGCCCCCGGCCGTTCATCGGCCGGGGGCTTCGTCGTGTGTACGGCTCTCAGGACGAGAACAGCATGTGGCCGAAGCTCTTGTGCCGCTTGTGCCCGTGATGTCCGTGGTGCTCGTGGTGGCCGTGGTGCGGGGCGCCCCAGGCGGGGGCGGGCGCGGCGGGGTAGCTCTGGGGCGCGGGCGGCACGGGCGGCGCGGGCGGGACCTGGTGGCCGCTCCACTGGCTCTCCAGGCGCGTCAGGGCCTCCAGCTCGCCGTAGTCGAGGAATATCCCGCGGCAGCTGCTGCACTGCTCGATCTGGACGCCGTTGCGGTTGTACGTGTGCATCGCTGCGTGGCACTTGGGACAGTGCATGGGGCGGCTCAACTCCTCGCCGGTCGTGACAGGTTCGCCGGATGTCTGCCCGGCTTCGCTGCGTCGCACCCTACGTGGGGGGCGACGGGTGCCTGATCGGGAGGTACGACGGTCATCCGGTCGTCAGGTCATCCGGCGGCAGGCGTCGACGACGTCCTGCTCCACCTCGTCCAGGGCGCGGCCCTCGGCTGTCGCCTTGGCGATCGCGAGTGCGGCCGTCTGCACGGTCAGCGCGCGGGCCGGGACGTCGAGTACGGGCCACGGGTCGCCGCCGTCGGCGGGGACGGCCGGGCCGCCCGCCGCGCGGTAGGCGTCCAGGAACCTCGTCCACTCCGCCGTGCCGAGCAGGCCGCAGGCGTACCAGGCGGCCGGGCGGGCCAGGTCCCAGGCGGGGTCGCCGAGGCCCAGGTCGTCGATGTCGATCAGCAGCCAGTGGCCTTCGGGGGCGCGGACGAGCTGGCCCAGGTGCAGGTCGCCGTGGCACAGGTACGACGGGCCCGGTGTCGGGGCCTCGGCGCGGGCCCAGGGGGGCAGGGCAGCCCAGGCGCCCTCGACGGCGGGGGCGTCCGGGTGCGGGGCCGTGGCCGTCGCCGCACGCAGGCGGGCGAGGGCCCGGGCCGCCTTCTCCGGGCCTTTCATGGGCGGCAGGCCGGGCGCCGGCCGCGCGGGCGGCGTGCGGTGCAGGCGGGCCAGGAGGGTGGCTGCCGCCTCCCAGGGGGCGGCGTCCGGGTCGTCCCGGTCCACGGGGGTGCCGTACGGCCAGAGCGTGACCAGGCGGCCGTGCAGGCGGGTGGGGTGGGGCCGCAGCGGGGCCAGGAGCGTGTCCGCGAGGGCGGGGTGGGCCGCGACGGCCAGGCGGGCCCGCAGCGGGGGCTCGGGGGTTCCGGGGGCGTGGGCCTTGGCCACGACGGCCGCGTGGCGGACGACGGCGGCGTCGGGGCGGTCCGCCAGAACGGCGGCGCGCGGTGCGCAGGGGCAGGCGTGCGGGGCGGGCGTGTGGGCCCGTAGCTCGGCGTGGCCGGCCAGGGCGGGGAGGAGGGTCACGGCGGTCCTGGGGGATGCGGGTGTGCCGGTGTGCGGTGAGCGTACGGGGTGGGGCTGGGCGGGGGCGCCCCTGGTCCGCCCCTGGTCCGCCCCTGGTCCGCCCCTGGTCCGCCCCTGGTCCGCCCCTGGGGATGCTCCCCTGGGCCTGGGGGCCTCCCGACCCTTACGGGCGGGGAAAAGAACAGCCCGCGCAGCTCCCCAGCTGCGCGGGCTGTGTGCCGTCCGCCGCACCCCCGTCCCCACGGGGTTTCATGGCCGGATGTCCCCGCCCGGACCGCTCTTCCGGGCCTGGGGCGCCGCTCAGCGCCCCAGCATCTCGCCCACGGACGACGCCTGTGTGAGCACTGCGTCCCAGCCGCCGAAGGCGACGATCAGCAGGGCTGCCAGGGGGAGGACCATGAGCGTGGCCACCAGCGGGTGCCGGGTACCGGACGGCCGGACGCCCAGGGTGGAGAGCCTGCGTCCCCGGGTGCGGATCATCGTCCGCGGCGCGGTGTCCGCCATGGCCGCTCTCCCTTCCTGACTTTGTCGTGCACAGAGGTTCTTGGTGCACGGAGGTTCTTGGCAGCGGCGGGTGTCTGACCTCGGGGGACGAGTGCTGCACCCGCCGCTTGACCTCAAATTTAGGCGTGCGGGGCGTGGCGCACGTCATGCCCTCGTATCGATTGCCGGGCCTCCCGGAGGATGACCGCTCGTCACACAAGTACTCCCGTGGGTGGAGACGGAGACCTAGGTCCCTCCCAGGACTCAGGGTCTTCCCCGAGGGGACGTCCGGTTCACTCGGAGCTGTCCTCCCTCGGGACGGGTTGCTCGACCAGGGCCAGGACGCGGGTCGCCATGAACCGCGCGGTGCGCACGACAGAGCCACTGCGGGTGACTTCGCTCACTTCCACCACTCCCCTGCGGACGGCGGTCTCCACGCGGCGGCCCGCCCTGCTCGCCACCACTTCGTACGTACGCGTCGTGTCCCCGGCGTCCACGACTATCTCCACGCGATCACCCTTCACGGGATCAATCCCCCTTCGACGGTGGGTGGTTGGGGGTGCGGGTGACGGCGATGAGCCCTGGGCGCGCGCCACCTGACCACTTTTCAAGTTTCGCACCGGGCACTGACAATCGATCGGCCCGCGAGGGCGCGGCCTCTGCACGGCCCGGGCCGTGGAAACGTAAGCTGTGGCTCGTCAGACGGACCGGGCAGCGGGGATGAACATGGCGATGATGCGCCTGAGGCGCGAGGACCCGCGTGTCGTCGGCTCGTTCAGGCTGCACAGGCGGCTGGGCGCCGGCGGGATGGGTGTCGTCTACCTGGGCTCCGACCGTCGCGGGCAGCGTGTGGCGCTGAAGGTCATCCGGCCCGACCTGGCCGAGGACCAGGAGTTCCGCTCGCGCTTCGCCCGGGAGGTCTCGGCCGCCCGGCGCATCCGCGGCGGGTGCACCGCCCGGCTCGTGGCCGCCGACCTGGAGGCCGAGCGGCCCTGGTTCGCCACGCAGTACGTGCCCGGTCCCTCCCTGCACGACAAGGTCGCCGCCGAAGGGCCGCTGGCCGCCGCCGAGGTCGCCGTCGTCGGCGCCGCACTCTCCGAGGGGCTCGTCGCCGTGCACGAGGCCGGTGTGGTGCACCGGGACCTCAAGCCGTCGAACATCCTGCTGTCCCCGAAGGGGCCGCGGATCATCGACTTCGGGATCGCCTGGGCCACCGGCGCCTCGACCCTGACGCACGTCGGCACGGCCGTCGGCTCGCCCGGCTTCCTCGCGCCGGAGCAGGTGCGCGGCGCCGCCGTCACGCCCGCCACGGACGTCTTCGCGCTCGGGGCGACCCTCGCGTACGCGTCGATGGCGGACTCTCCCTTCGGGCACGGCAGTTCCGAGGTCATGCTCTACCGGGTCGTCCACGAGGAGGCCCAGCTGCGCGGCGTGCCGGACGCGCTCGCGCCGCTGCTGCGGGCCTGTCTCGCGAAGGACCCGGAGGAACGTCCCAGCACGCTCCAACTGTCGCTGCGCCTGAAGGAGATCGCGGCCCGCGAGGCGCAAGGGCTCGGCGACGTGCGCCCGCCCGCGCCGCGCCAGGAGCAGCACGAGCGCCCGACGGGCCGCCTCGCCGAGGAGTACGCCGACCAGCGCACGCAGCGCCGCGCGGCGCCGGGCACTCCCCCGCCGCGCACCGGCTCGCCCAGGACCGGTGGCTCCCGCGACGGCGATCCGCGTACGGGCGGTTCCAAGACCGGCGGCTCACGCACCGGCGGCTCGCGGCCGCCCGCGCCGCGCGGCACCCGGGGCTCCAGCGGTAGGACCGGGCCGCGCAGCAACACCGGACGGCAGGGGCCGCGCACGACCGGCACCCGGCTGCGGCCCGCCAACCCCCGGCTGCTGCGGCAGCGGCTCTTCGTGTTCGTGGTCGTGACGCTGCTGGTGGCGCTGGGGATCGCCGCCGCGCAGGGGTGCCAGGGGCCCGCGCGCGGGCTCGGTGACGTCCGTCAGGAGCAGGGCGTCAGCGACGTACGTTCGACGCACGACAGCGGTTCGTGACCGCCGCCGCGCGTCCGGCCCGCTGACGGGTCAGGGCGTGGGGCGGCCCGTCGCCACGGCGTAGAAGGCCACTGCCGCCGCCGCGCCCACGTTCAGGGAGTCGACGCCGTGCGCCATCGGGATGCGCACCCATTCGTCGGCGGCGACCAGGGCCTGCCGTGACAGTCCTTCGCCCTCGGCGCCGAGCATCAGGGCGACGCGCTCCATGCGGTGGGGGGCGGCCTCGTCGAGGGTCTTGGCCTTCTCGTCCGGGGTGA
Source organism: Streptomyces sp. NPDC045778 (assembly GCF_056431945.1). Lineage (NCBI taxonomy): Bacteria > Bacillati > Actinomycetota > Actinomycetes > Kitasatosporales > Streptomycetaceae > Streptomyces > Streptomyces sp. NPDC045778. Next base: position 14,794 of record NZ_JBWKJZ010000023.1, on the reverse strand, counting down.
GGGCGAGCAGGTTGAAGCCCGCCTCGCGCACCCCCTCCAGGCCCTTGGGCCAGGAGTCCAGACGGGCGTACGGCACGGAGAAGACCGCGCCCATGGAGACCTTCACCGAGCGGCGGTAGAGGGGGTCGGCGCAGTCCGGGGAGAGCAGGACGGCGTCCATGCCGAGGGCGGCCGCCGAGCGGAATATCGCGCCGATGTTCGTATGGTCGTTGACGGCTTCCATCACGGCCACGCGGCGGTGGGTCCGCAGGAGTTCACCGGCCGTGGGCAGCGGCTTGCGCTGCATGGAGGCGAGGGCGCCGCGGTGCACGTGGTAGCCGGTGACCCGCTCGGCGAGTTCGGGGCTGACCGCGTAGACCGGGGCGGGCACCTCGTCGATGACGTCGCGCATGACGTCCACCCACTTGGCGGAGAGCAGCATCGACCGCATCTCGTAGCCGGCGAGCTTGGCGCGCCGGATCACCTTCTCGCCCTCGGCGATGAACAGGCCTTCGGCGGGCTCGCGCCTGCGGCGCAGCTCGACGTCGGTCAGGCCGGTGTAGTCGCGCAGGCGCGGGTCGTCCGGGTCCTCGATGGTTTCGATGCTGCTGAGATCGGCCACAGGGTGATACTGCCTTGTCCAGGGGGTGGTGCCAACGGCAGCGGGAGGGGTCCGTTACCGCTGGTTACGGTTATGGGTTCCGGGGCTCGTGGGCTTCGGTGTCCGCGGTGCCGGCGGCGCCCACGGCCACCACGTCGCCGACGACGATGACCGCCGGGGGCTTCACCTCGTGGGTGCGCACGGCCTCGGCGACCGTGGCCAGGGTGGCGTCGACGCGGCGCTGGGCGGCCGTCGTGCCCTCCTGGATCAGTGCGACGGGGGTGTCGGCGGGCTTGCCGTGGGCGGTCAGCGCCTCGGCGATCCGGCCGATCTTGTCGACGCCCATCAGGATGACGAGGGTGCCGCGCAGCTTGGCCAGGGCGGGCCAGTCGACGAGCGAGCGCTCGTCGTCGGGGGCCACGTGGCCGCTGACCACGGTGAACTCATGGGCCACGCCCCGGTGCGTGACCGGGATGCCCGCGGCGCTCGGCACCGAGATCGAGCTGGAGATGCCGGGCACCACGGTGCAGGGGATGCCCGCTTCGGCCAGGGCCTGTAGCTCCTCCATGCCGCGGCCGAAGACGTAGGGGTCGCCGCCCTTGAGGCGGACCACCGTCCTGCCCTGCTTGGCGTGCTCGATCAGCGCGTTGTTGATGGCTTCCTGCGCCATGAAGCGGCCGTACGGGATCTTCGCCGCGTCGATCACCTCGACGTGCGGCGGCAGCTCGGCGAGCAGGTCGCGCGGGCCCAGGCGGTCGGCGATGACCACGTCCGCCTCGGCCAGGAGCCTGCGGCCGCGGACCGTGATCAGGTCCGGGTCGCCGGGGCCGCCGCCGACGAGGGAGACGGCGCCGGTGACCGGGGTCTCCCCCGCGCGGTCGGAGCCGATGGCCCGGGGGCGGCGGTGGTGCGGGGCCACCAGGGTGCCGTCGCGCAGGCCCTCCACCACGGCGTCGCGGATGGCGGCGGTGTGGCGGGGGTCGCGCTCCTTGGCGTCCGTGGTGAGGACGGCGACGGTCACGCCGGCGCTGTGGCCGGTGGCCGGGGTCCAGGCGGTGGCCTCGTCGGCGTCGTCGGAGCGGACGCACCAGACGCGGTTCCGCTCCGCCTCGGCGGACGCCAGGGTGTTGGCCTCGGGGTCGCTGGTGGAGATCAGGGCGTACCAGGCGTCGGTGAGGTCGCCCTCCTCGTACCTGCGCCGGTGCCAGGTGATCTCTCCTCCGGTCGCCATCGCCTCCACCGACGGGGTGGCGGACGGCGAGACGAGGTGGACGTCCGCGCCCGCCGCGACGAGGGCGGGCAGACGGCGCTGGGCCACCTGCCCCGCGCCGAGGACCACGACGCGGCGGCCGGTGAGGCGGAGGCCTACGGGGTAGGCGGGGTGTACGGCCATGGCGGTGCGGCTCCTCGTCGGGGCGGGACAGTGGGCGCTACTGCTCTGGAGCGGCCCTGACGTGCGGATTTTAGAGGTGGCATCAGCGTACGGCGGGAGCGGGGGCACGGGCGGGGCGGGCGCGGGTGCGCCCGCGCCCCTGGCAGGGGCTCGGGGCAGGAGCGTGCCCCTGCCCCGCCCGGTGCCGCGCTACTTCTCCGTGACGCCCGCCGAGTCGAACGTGGCCACCTCGTGCATCGCCCGTGCCGCGCTCTGCACGACCGGCAGGGCCAGGAGGGCGCCGGTGCCCTCGCCCAGGCGGAGGTCGAGGTCCACCAGGGGGCGCAGGCCGAGCTTGTTCAGGGCGGCCACGTGGCCGGGCTCGGCGCTGCGGTGGCCCGCGATGCAGGCGGCGAGGACCTCGGGGGCGATGGCGCGGGCCACCAGGGCCGCCGCGCCGGCGCTGACGCCGTCCAGGATCACCGGGGTGCGCAGGGAGGCGCCGCCGAGGAGCAGGCCCACCATCGCCGCGTGCTCCAGGCCGCCGATGGCCGCGAGGACGCCGATGGGGTCGGCCGGGTCCGGCTGGTGCAGGTCGAGCGCGCGGCGGACGACCTCGACCTTGCGGGCGTGCATCTCGTCGTTGATGCCGGTGCCGCGGCCGGTGACCTCAAGGGGGTCGGTGTCGGTGTAGACGGAGATCAGGGCCGCGGACGCGGTGGTGTTGGCGATGCCCATCTCACCGGTCAGGAGGGCCTTGTTGCCCGCCGCGACCAGGTCGCGGGCCGTCTCGATGCCGACCTCGACGGCGGCCTTGACCTCCTCGCGGGTCAGGGCGGGGCCCGTGGTCATGTCGGCCGTGCCGGGCCTGATCTTGCGGGGCAGCAGGCCGGGCGTCGCCGGGAGTTCACTGGCCACACCGACGTCGATGACGCAGACCTCGGCGCCGACCTGGGTGGCGAAGGCGTTGCAGACGGCGCCGCCGCCCAGGAAGTTGGCGACCATCTGCCCGGTCACCTCCTGCGGCCAGGCCGTGACGCCCTGGGCGTGCACGCCGTGGTCGCCCGCGAAGATCGCGACGGCGGCGGGCTCCGGGATCGGCGGCGGGCACATCCGGGACAGGCCGGACAGCTGCGCGGAGATGATCTCGAGCATGCCGAGCGCCCCCGCGGGCTTGGTCATGCGCTTCTGGCGGTCCCAGGCCTCGCCGAGCGCCTTGGCGTCCAGCGGGCGGATGTTGCCGACGGTCTCGGCGAGCAGGTCGTGCGGGTCCTCGCCGGGCAGCGCGCGGCGGCCGTACGTCTCCTCGTGGACGACCCACGACAGGGGGCGGCGCTTCGACCAGCCCGCCTGCATCAGCTCGGGCTCGTCGGGGAACTCGTCGACGTAGCCGACGCAGAGGTACGCCACGACCTCGAGGTGCTCGGGCAGGCCCAGGGTGCGGACCATCTCGCGCTCGTCGAAGAAGCTGACCCAGCCGACGCCGAGGCCCTCGGCGCGGGCCGCGAGCCACAGGTTCTCCACCGCGAGCGCGGAGGAATACGGGGCCATCTGCGGCTGGGTGTGGCGGCCCAGGGTGTGGCGGCCGCCGCGGGTGGGGTCGGCGGTGACGACGATGTTCACCGGGGTGTCGAGGATGGCCTCGATCTTCAGTTCCTTGAACTGCTTGGCGCGGCCCTTGGGCAGCGACTTCGCGTACGCCTCGCGCTGGCGCTGGGCCAGTTCGTGCATGGTGCGGCGGGTCTCGGCGGAGCGGATGACCACGAAGTCCCAGGGCTGGGAGTGGCCCACGGACGGCGCCGTGTGGGCCGCCTCAAGGACGCGGAGCAGCACCTCGTGCGGGATGGGGTCGCTGCGGAAGCCGTTGCGGATGTCGCGGCGCTCGCGCATGACGCGCAGGACGGCCTCGCGCTCGGCGTCGGCGTAGCCCTGGGCGGGCGGGTCAAGGGGGGTCTCGGGCTCGACCGGCACCGCGGAGTCGGCCGGGAGGGGCTCGGCGAGGTCGGACTCGTCCTGGATCTGCGGGACGGCGAATTCCTCGGGGCCTTCGGGGCCCTCCACGAGGGGCAGGCCGGTGACGTCCTCGGGGCCCGTGGGGGCGGCGAGGCCCGGGGCCTGGGCTGCGGGGTCGGTCGGTTCGGCCGGGTGAGGTGCGTGCATCGGCTCGTCGGGGTCGGCCGTCTCCTGGGCGGGCGGCAGCTGGCCGTCCGCCGCGGCGACGGATGCGGGTGCCGCGGTGGCGGCGGGAGCGGCGGTGGGCCGGTCGCCGTCGCGGGGTGCGGGCACGGTGGGTACGGGCTGCTCCCCGGGCTCGGCGTGCGCCTCGGGGGCGGGGAGGGCTTCGGGGGCCGCGGGGACGGGCCGCTGCCCCGGCGCGCCCTCCTCGGCGTCCGGCAGCTCCGCGTCCGCCGGCTCGGCCGCCGGTACGAGGGCGGGGGGCGCGGGGGCGTCCGGTGCGGCCTGGCCCTGGGCCGCGGCGTCCGGGCCCGGGGCGGCCGCGGCGGGAGGCTGCTGCGCGGCCGTCTCGTCCGGCTGCTGCGGAGCGAAGTACTCCGGGGGTACGGCGACCGGGCGCGGCGGCGTCGGCGCCAGGTGCGGGGTGGTCGGGACCGAGCCCTCGACCGGCACGAACTGGCCGAGGGGCGAGGGCACTCGCGCGTCCGGGCCGGGCGCGGCCGGGGGCAGCTGCGCGCCCGCCTCGGGCCACGGCTGGGCGGCGTCGGGAGCCTGCGGGGTGACGGCGGCGGCCTCGGGCTGCGCGACCGCCGGGGGCACGGCCGGCGCGCCGGCGAACGGGGCCTGGTCGTCGGCGAACGGGGGCTCGTCGTCGACGAAGGTCATGGGAGGCGGCACCGGGACACCCCCCGCGACCCGGACGGTGACGGCCTCGGCGGCGTCGGGCGCGGCCACGGCGTCCAGCCCGTCCGTACCGTCCGCGCCCTCGGCGGCCGCGGCGGCGGCATCGGCCGGGCCGTGCGCGGCGTCCGGAGCGGGCCCGGGCCCGGCGGGGTCGGGAACGGCGGATTGCGCGGGCGCGTCCGCCTCGGGGGCGTGCGGAACAGCGGAATCCGCTGTACCGGGCGCGTCCGGGGCATCGGGCGCGAGGACGGCGCTTGTGGCGCCTTCCGCCTGCGCGGGGCCCGCGATGTGCGCCGACGGCACCTCCTGCGCCCCCTCGGGCGCTGTCGCGTCACCGGCTGCGCCCGATGCCTCGATCGGCTCCGGGACGGCGTCCGCAACGGGCGGCTGGGGCGCGACGGACGCGTTCTCCGGTGCGGGTGTGGCGTCTGTGACGGCGGGGGTGTTCGCGCTGTCGGGGGCCTCTGCGGCCATGGCGACATGCGTGGCGTCAGTGGTGTCCGTGACGTCCGTGGTGTTGGAGGCGTCTGTGACATCGGAGGCGCCCGGGGTCTGCGAGGCCTGTGCGGCCTGTGCGGCCTGTGCGCCGTCCGAGCTGCCCGGGGCAGCCGGGGCGGCCGAGGCTGTCGGGTCTGCGGGGGCTGCCGGGTCTGCGGGGGCAGCAGGGGCAGCCAGGGCCTCCGGGTCTCCCGTGACCTCAGCAGCCTCAGAAGCCTCCGTGACCTCCGTGGCCTCTGGGACGACCGTTTCTGCAACCGCCCCCTGGGGGTCCTGCACCGGCGTGACCGGGGCCTGCTGGGGCTGCGCGCCCCAGGGCATCGCGCCCTGCGGAGGGATCTCGCCGAGCTGCGGGCCGGGCAGCACGCCCGTGTCCTCGCGCGGGACGTCCAGGTACTCGGGGCCGCTGGTGGGCGGTCCTGGCTGGCGTACGGGCACGGCGTGCGGCGCGGCGCCCGCGGGGCCGCGGTCGGCCAGGGAGAGCACGGGGCTCGCGGCGCCGTCGGGGACGGCGGGCGCGGCCGGGCCGCGGTGCAGCGGGCGGCGGGCGGAGCCGTGGTGCGACGCGGGCGTGTGCGCGGGGCCCGAGGGCAGCGGAACGCCGGTCAGGTCGACGGAGCCGCTGTCCCGGCCCGCCGTCTCGTGCGGCCCGGGCTGGTGGGCGGCCTGCTCCTGGGCGAAGGAGGCAGGGGCCGCGACGGGCTGCGCCTGGGCTTCCTGAACCGCCTGCGCCTGATCCGGCCGGACCTGGTCGGGCTCGGCCTGAGCCGCGGGCACCTGCTCAGCGGGGCCCTGCCCTGTCGGAACCTGCCCGGCGGCCGCCGCGGCCTGACCGACCGGCACCTGGACCTGGGCCGGGACCTGGGGCGCCGCGGCCGCCTGGCCGAACGCCGCGGGGGCGCCCTGCGGCTGCGCGAACTGCGCCGACACGGCGCCCGGCTGAGCGGGCACGCCCGGCGCGCCGCCCTGCATGCCCTGTGGCTGCTGCGCGATGCCGGGCTGCGCGGCCTGCGCCTCGCTCCACGCGCCCTGGGCACCCGGCATCAGCAGCAGGTCGTCGTCCTCGGCGGGGTGCTCGGAGGGGTCGAGGAAGGTGTAGGGGTCCGGCGCGGGGACGCCCGACTGCTCCACCATGCCTGCGCTCTCCGGCAACCCCTCGCCCGGGACCTGGCCGGTGTCGGTCATGCGTACCCCTCGCCCATCGGTTAGTCCTTCTGTGACCGCCCGTCATCCACAACGGGCTCGCGAGCCGCACGGCAACGCGCCGCGTACGGACCACAAGGCATTGTCGCGGTTGCTCCGCCACCGCGGCAGCGTGATCGGCCACGGTCCGCTGTGGACTGCGCCACGTCGCGCGTCCAGCGGCCCCGCCGTACCACACGCACCCCCCAAGACGGGCGAGCTTTCCGGACCTTGACCAAGGAATCACCGGGCACCCGGGTGCGGTACAACGATCGGCCAGCCTACCGCGCACGGCGCGGTAGGAGGGCCGCCAGGGTCACGCGGTGCGGTCGAGAAGCAGCCCGGAGAGCAGGAAGACGACGGTCCGCTTCCGCTCCGTCCAGGCGCGGGTGTCGAGCTCGACGGATTGCAGGAGGGCGCACTCGACGGCGTATCCGTGCTCCGAAAGGTTCCGGCCGAGGAGTTCGGCGGCGTCGCGGGTGGCGGCGTGGGTGACGATGCGCTCCGGGCGCCGGTCGGCGACGGCGGACACCACCGCCGCTCCCCCGCCGCCGACGCGTACGACGTCGGGCTCGGGGAGGCTTTCGAGGATGTGCGGCGCGGTGCCGTGCACGATGTGGGCCTGCACGCCGAAGCGGCGCGCGACGGCCGTGGCGCGGCCACAGGCGTCCGGGTCGCGGTCCACGGCGATGACGGCGGCCCCGAAGCGCGCGGCCTCGGCGGCGAACGCGCCGCTGCCGCAGCCGATGTCCCAGACCAGGTCGCCCACGCGCGGGCCGAGGCGGGCGAGTTGGGCGGCGCGGATGCGGTCGGTCTCGCCCTCGCCCAGCTCGTGCTCGCCGCCGTACGCGGCGGCGGGCAGGGCCCAGCCGCGCGGGTCCGTGCCGGGGTCGCGGCCCGCGATCCAGCCGCTGTCGTGGGCGACGGAGCCACCGATGACGATGACGACGTTGGGGTCGCGCCAGGTGTGGTCGGCGGCCTTGTCGGAGGTGACGACGGAGACCTGCTCCCGCTCGGTGCCCAGTTCCTCGCAGATGACGAAGGTGCGGTGGACGCCGTCCAGGAGCAGGCCCAGCTCCGCGGGCCCGGCGCCGGGCGAGGTGAGCACGGCCACCTTGCCGTGCGCGCGGCAGACGTTCACGGCGCGGCGCAGCGTGCGCCGGTGGGCGACCACGACCTGGGCGTCGTCCCAGGGCATGCCGGCGCGGGCGAAGGCCTGGGCGACGGAGGACACGCCGGGTACGACCTCGACCTCCAGGCCGAACTCGGGGGCGCGCAGGGTGCGGACGACACCGAAGAAGCCGGGGTCGCCGTCCGCGAGGACGACCGCCGTGCCGCGGTGGGCGGCGATGCGGCGGGCGGCGAGGGAGACGCTGCCGAGGCGGATGCGTTCGGCCGTCGGGGGGACCTCGGGAAGTGCGAGGTGGTGGGCGGCGCCCGCCACGAGTGTCGCGGCGCTCAGGGCGGAGCGTGCCGCGGTGGTCAGCGGCGAGCCGTCCCAGCCGATCACCGTGACCCGGTCGGCCATCGTCGTCTGTCTCCTGGGGTCGCGGATCGTCGAGGGGGAGGCCGGTGGGTGCGGCCCGAGGGGAGCGTACCTGCTGACGCCGCACCCGGACGCCGGTGGACCGGCGAGACCCGGAGACGGACGGCCGGCGACGGCGCCACAGCGGCCCCAGCGACACCCGGAGACGAACAGCCGACGACGGTGCCGCAGTGGATCCAGCCCGTCCGGCGCTTGAGGACGAGGCCGCAGGCCGATGCGCCGCCCACGCCGCCCGAGGCGCTAGTTCCAGTCCGAGAACGCCGTCAGGTGCTCCGTGACGCCTTCGAGGTCCTCCGGCAGGAGGCTCCACACGATGAGGTCGGTGCGCAGGTCGATCCAGCCGCCGAGGGGGTCGCCGCCGTTTCTGACCCGCGCTATCCAGGCGCCGCGCAGGACGCCCTCGCTGATACAGCCGATCTTCTGCGCGACCTGCTGGGCCGCGGTGTTGTCGGCGGCGGTGCGCAGCTCGATGCGCTCGAACTTCTGGTCGTGGAACAGCCACTGGGCGGTGGCGAGCGCGGCCTCGGACGCGTAGCCCTCGCCGCGGGCCCAGGGCGCGGTCACGTAGTTCAGCTCGCTGGAGCGCACCCGCCAGTCGGTGCGGCGCAGCTGGACCGTGCCCACCAGGCGCTGGGTGAGGAACTCGGTGACGGCGAGGGAGATGCCGCGCCCGGCGGCCCGCTCGGCGGGGGCGAGGTCGGTGATCCAGGCGCGCGCGTCCGCCTCGGTGTAGGGCTGGGGCACGGCGGTCCAGGCGGTGACCAGCTCGTCGTTCATCATCTCCGCGTACGCGGGGACGTCCGCCTCGTCGAGAGGGCGCAGCACCAACCGCTCCGTGCTGATGGAGATGTCGGGGAACCCCGAGGAGCCTGTGGGGGCTGTAGTCATGCGCCGCTCCGTAACCTTCATGGGCCTGTCGCTCCCTGAACCGTCGTGGCCCTGGGGGACCTTCAGGCCTGCTGAAGTGTTCAGCATGCAGCATGCTGACGGGGCGTCGCACCACGGGGTCCTCTCCGCGTCGCGAAGAGGACCCCGTGTGTGTGGCGAGGGCGCTGATGCGTGTCAGCCCGCCGTGACGGGCAGCACCGACCCCTTGTACTCGTCCTCGATGAACTTCTTCACCTCGGGTGACCTCAGGAGCTTGGCGAGCTTCCGTACCCGGGGGTCGTCCTCGTCGCCCTTCTTCACGGCGAGGACGTTGTTGTACGGGTTGTCCTTCACCGACTCCAGGAGGACGGCGTCCTTCTTGGGGCTCAGGCCCGCGTCGAGCGCGAAGTTGTTGTTGATGACGGCCGCGTCGACGTCCTTCAGGGAGCGCGGCAGCTGCGCGGGCTCCAGGGGCTTGATGGTGAGCTTCTTCGGGTTGGCCGCGATGTCCTCGGGGGTGGCGTTCGCGCCCGCGCCCTTCTTCAGCTCGATCACGCCCTTGGAGGCGAGCAGCTGGAGCGCCCGGCCTTCGTTGGTGGTGTCGTTCGGGACGGCGACGACGGCTCCGGAGCGGAGCCGGGTGACGTCGTCGAGCTTCTTGCTGCCGTCGGCATAGACACCCATCGGCGGCAGATAGACCTCGGTCACCGGCACCAGGTCCGTCTTCTTGGAGGCGTTGAAGTCCTTCAAGTACGGGGTGTGCTGGTAGAGGTTGGCGTCGAGGGAGCCCTCCTGGAGGGCGGTGTTCGGCGTCACGTAGTCCGTGAACTCGCGGACCTGGAGGTCGAGGCCCGCCTTCTTCGCCAGGTGCTCCTGGATGTACGCGAGGACCTCACCGGCCGGGGTCGGGGTGGCCCCGACGACGAGCGTGTCGCCGTCGGAGCCGGAGTCCGAGCCGCAGGCGGTCAGGCCGAGCGCCAGGGCCAGGGCCCCGGCCGCCACGGCTGTGCCCGGCGCCCGCATGTCAGAAGGCCGCGACGATGGAGCCGTCGTACTTGTCGTCGATGAACTTCTTGACCTCGGGCGAGGTGAGGAGCTTGGCGAGCTTCTTCACGCGCGGGTCGTCCTCGTTGCCCTTCTTCACGGCGAGGAAGTTGCCGTAGGGGTTGCCCTTGGCCTTCTCGGCGGCGAGGGCGTCCTTGGCGGGGCTGAGGTCGGCCTCCAGGGCGTAGTTGCCGTTGATCACCGCGGCGTCGACGTCCTTGATGGTGCGCGGCAGGGCCGCGGCCTCCAGCTCCTTGAAGTTCAGGCGCTTCGGGTTGGACGCGATGTCCTTGGGGGTGGCCTCGAAGCCGACGCCTTCCTTGAGCTTGATGACGCCGTTGTCCGCGAGGAGCTTCAGGGCGCGCGCCTCATTGGTGGTGTCGTTCGGGATGGCGACCGTCGCGCCCTTCTTGAGGTCGTCGAGCTTCTCGATCTTCTTCGAGTAGATGCCCAGCGGTTCCAGGTGCACCGTGCCGTTCGGGACGGGGACGATGTCCGTCCCGTTCTTCTTGTTGAAGTCGTCCAGGTACGGCTTGTGCTGGAAGTAGTTCGCGAAGACCTCACCCTGCTGCGTCGCCGTGTTCGGCGTGACGTAGTCGGTGAACTCCTTGACCTCCAGGTCGAGGCCCGCCTTCTTCGCCAGGTTCTTCTTGACGAAGTCGAGGATCTGGCCCTGGGGGGTCGGGGTCGCGGCGACGACGAGCGCGCCGTCCTTGTCCCCGGCGGAGCCCTTGTCTGAGCCGCAGGCGGTGAGTCCCAGGGTGAGGGCTCCGGCGGTCAGGACAGCAGCGGTGATCTTGGTGGTGTTACGCACGAAAAGTGCCTTTCTCCATGGGTGGTACACGCCCGCGGCGGGGCCGCGGGGTGGTGCTGGGTGCCGCTGGGCGAACTCAGCGAACTCTGGGGGCTCAGGAAGCCTTGGCGGGCTCGGCCTCGGCCGTGACGGTCTTCGGGGCCTTGTCGCGGAGCAGCTTCAGGCGCGGCGCGGCTCCGGAGTGGCTGCCGCGCCGGTGCAGCCTGCGGGCGGCGTAGTCACCGGCGAACTGGATGATCGAGATGACCACGGCGAGGATGCCGACGGTGATCCACATCAGATCGGTCTCGAAGCGCTGGTAGCCGTAGCGGACCGCGAGGTCGCCGAGGCCGCCGGCGCCGACGGTGCCGGTGATCGCCGAGTAGCCGATGAGGGCGACGACGGTCGTGGTGGCGCTGGAGATCAGCGACGGCAGCGACTCGGGCACGAGGACCTTGCGGACCACGGTCCAGGTGTTGCCGCCCATCGACTGCACGGCCTCCACCAGGCCGTGGTCGACCTCGCGCACGGCCGTCTCGACCAGGCGGGCGAAGAACGGTATGGCGCTGATCGCGAGCGGCACGATCGCCGCCTCACGGCCGATGGTGGTGCCGACGATGGAGCGCGTGAAGCCCATCAGGGCGACCATGAGGATGATGAACGGCATCGAGCGGCCGATGTTCACGACCTGCCCGATCACCTTGTTCACCACGACGTTCTGGAGCAGGCCGCCGCGGTCGGTGAGCACCAGGAGCAGGCCGAGCGGCAGGCCGGCGGCGACGGCGATGAGCGCCGACCAGCCGACCATGTAGAGGGTGTCCCAACAGGCCTGCTCCAGCAGGGGCTGCATCTCGTCCCAGGTCACTTGGCACCTTCCTTCACCAGCACGGAGTCCTGCGGCGCGGGCGTGTCCTGCCCGGCGACGTCGACCTGGAGGCCCTGCTCGCGCAGGAAGCCGATGGGCACGACGTTCTCCTCGAAGCGGCCGGGCAGCTCGATGCGCATGCGGCCGACCTGCTTGCCCGCGACGGTGTCCATGGCGGCGCCGAGGATCGAGATGTCGATGTTGTACGTGCGCGACAGCTGGGAGATCACCGGCTGCGTCGCGGCCTCGCCGTGGAAGGTGACGTCGACGACGGTGCGGTGGTCGCCGGACGCGGCGCCGCTGAGCGGGAACAGCGCGGCGGCGAGCTGGGAGCCGGGCGTGGCGAGCAGTTCGCTGACGGTGCCGGACTCCACGATCTGGCCGCGCTCCATCAGGGCGGCCGAGTCGCAGACGGTCTTGACGACGTCCATCTCGTGCGTGATGAGCAGGACGGTCAGGCCGAGCTGCTGGTTGAGGTCGCGCAGGAGCTGGAGGATGGAGCGGGTGGTCTCCGGGTCGAGGGCGCTGGTGGCCTCGTCGGAGAGCAGCACCTTCGGGTCGCCTGCGAGGGCGCGGGCGATGCCGACGCGCTGCTTCTGGCCGCCGGAGAGCTGCGCCGGGTAGGCCTTGGCCTTGTCGGCGAGGCCGACGAGGTCGAGCAGTTCGAGGGCCTTGCGGGTGCGCTCCTTGCCGGAAAGGCCGAGGATTTCGAGCGGCAGCTCGATGTTGGCCTGCACGGTGCGCGAGGACAGCAGGTTGAAGTGCTGGAAGACCATGCCGATGCGGCTGCGGGCGGCCCGCAGTTCCCGGCCCGCGCGCGGGCCGCGTCCGGCGAGGGCGGTGAGGTCCTGGCCCGCCACCGTCACGGTGCCGGAGCTGGGGCGCTCCAGGAGGTTCACGCAGCGGATGAGCGAGGACTTGCCGGCGCCGGACTGGCCGATGACGCCGTACACCTCGCCTTCGCGCACGTGGAGGTCGACTCCGTCGAGGGCGGTTACTTCACGACCGCGTGAGCGGTAGACCTTGGTCAGGCCGGAAGTGGTGATCACTGGGTTTCCGTCACTGTCGAGTGCGCGGCGCACGGTGTCGCCGGGGCACGGGGCATTCGTTCGGAACGCGGCACGGCTCTCGCGGTGGCGGTGGAACCGGAGGACGTGTGCGCGGGGGCTGGCTCGCTCCCTCCGCGTGGCTCAGGGAGCGGGACACGGGGGGCGGGGCACGGCGGCTTCGCTTCGGGGCGCGAGGCTCAGTGGTACAGGGGCCCTCAGAAGGCGCACATTCGACACATACAACGAGCACCGGGCGTCGTCATCGCCTCGGTCGCAAGGGTGCGGCTGCTCGTCGTGGTCATGCGGACAGTAAAACACGCGGGCGGCGCCGCACCGCCACCACTGTCCGAATAGCGGACGCACGATGTCCGGCAGCCGGACGTCCGGGGACGCCTCAAAGGCCCCTTCGGACGCGGGCGGCGATCTCCACCCCACCCGTGGTGGCCTGCGCCGACACCTCCGAGAGGTCCTTCACGAGCACATCGGCGGACAGCTCGGCCGCGGGGTGCGTTGTGGTCAACGCCACGGTGGTCATGCCCGCGGCCCGGCCTGCCGTGAGACCCGAGGGGGCGTCCTCGAAGACCACGCAGCGCGCCGGGTCGACGCCGAGCGTGCGCGCGGCGAGGAGGAAGGGCTCCGGGTCGGGCTTGCCCCGGGTGATGTCGTCGGCGGCGATCAGCGTCTTGGGGCGGATGCCCACCTCGTCGAGGCGGGCCTCGGCCAGGCGGCGGGTGGCGGAGGTGACCACGGCCCAGCGCTCGGGCGGCAGCGTGGCGAGCAGGTCGAGGGTGCCGGGCAGCGCGACGACGCCGCCCGCGACGTCGGAGACCTCCAGCTCCTCGATCCGCGCGACCGCCTCCGCGACCCGCTCGGCCGGCAGCAGGTCGGCGACGATCTCGGCGGCGGGGCGCCCGTGCAGCTCGACACGGCCGAAGTCCTCGGCGGTGATCCCGTACTCGCCCGCCCAGCGCGTCCAGCAGCGCATGACCGACTCCATCGAGGAGATCAGGGTGCCGTCGTTGTCGAACAGGAGCGCTTCGGCCCGGATCGTGTGGGGGTCAGCCTGGATGTTCATGGTGATCGACGATACGTGGGCCGCCCCCGGCGGGCCCCGGGCCCCCGGGCCCGAGCGCATCGGGCCTTTTGGCCCGTAATAGGGTCTCGGCATGCTTGTTGCCCTGACCGTCGCGACCTCCGTGGCCGCGCTCGCGCTCGCGGCCTGGTGCGGCTTCGCCGCCTACCGGGACCAGCCGACGAAGGACTGGCACTTCATCGGCATGGGCGTGGTCACCCTCCTCGCCCTGATCCAGCTGATCGTCGGCATCGTGCAGCTGGCCCGGGGCGAGCACCCGGAGCAGGGCACGACGATCTTCGTGGCGTATCTGATCGGCTCGTTCGCCTGCGTTCCGGCGGCGGGCTTCATGTCGCTCGCGGAGCGCACCCGCTGGGGCTCGGCGACCGTGGCGGCGGGCGGCGTGGTCCTCGCCGTCCTCGAAGTGCGCCTGTACGACATCTGGGGAGGCTGAGGTGGCCGTGACCGAATCCGGATCCGGAGAGGCGCCCGAGCGCGGTGAGCCGGAGCGGCGGAAGCTGATCACCGGCCCCGGCATCCTGCTGGTGTGGCTGTACGGCGTGATGGTGGTCGGCGCCGTGTCCCGCTCGGCGGTGCAGATCTCGACGGACTTCGACAAGGCGCCGCTCGCCTACACCCTGTCGGCGCTCGCCGGCGTGGTCTACGGCTTCATCACGTACTCGCTGGTGCGCGGCGGCGAGACGGCCCGCAGGGCGGCGCTCGTGTGCTGCGCCGCCGAGCTGGTGGGCGTGCTCGGGGTCGGGGCCTGGACCCTCGCGGAGCCGTCCGCCTTCCCGGACGCGACGGTGTGGTCGGACTTCGGCATGGGGTACCTCTTCATCCCCGTGCTGCTTCCGGTGACCGCGATGTACTGGCTGCGCAAGGCCGGGCGCCCGTAAGCGCCCCGAGGGGGCGCGAGGCACTGCGCGACCAGCCCCCACGCGCCCGCGGACGAGACAACCGCACGAAGCGCCTAGGTGTATTGATCACGAGCGTTGTTGACACTGGCCGGGCTTGATCATGGCGAAGGCCCCCGTGTGTGGTGGAGGTGTCGAATCTTCACCGCA